>DAOTUI010000231.1:0-39110 GCA_034437035.1 Chloroflexaceae bacterium | reverse complement strand
CTGCGGCACAGGCTGGAACAGTGCTTCCCCCAGGACTACACGTTCAAGGTGGTCTATCCCGATTTTGTGCCGGACCCGGAGATGAACGAGGCTTACTTTTTGGAGGAGTAGGGGTTGCCGGAAGTCAGGAGGATGGTATGGCGTGCTGAAACCATAGGTGCATGTCGTATCAACACACCGGTGCATGTCGTCATCATTGTCTAAGATACGCATGAAGATGTGGCATTCGTACGCCGAATAACGACGTTCTGCCACGACGCGGACCGGGAGAACGTCACGACATGGACCTGCTGGATGGGACGACATGCACCTATGGTTTCAGCGGTTGTGCGGATGCAGGAGGTATGTCCTCCTTATCATCCGATTAAGCACCTGGTTTGTTGTCCATCGCATAAATCCGGTGGACGTTGAACCGTTCAGTCACAGGAGTTACGCGGTCACTGAACCGGCAGAGAATGTCGCCTCCGGCAGGGTGGAAAATTCCATCCTTGCTGCCGCAGGCGAATTGGCTTTCCGGTTCTGGCACCGGGCCGGAACTAGCCGCACCGCGTAAGTCCTGTCAGTCAGGGCCGGCGTGGCCCGCGCCCCGCGCCGCGTCCCTGGTTCTGTCCGGGGCGCTGACCGGCGTTATCGCAGACGCCGTCGCCATCCGCATCAACATAGCCGCCGGCACCCTGCCCCTGTCCGGCACCCTGCCC
This sequence comes from Chloroflexaceae bacterium, assembly GCA_034437035.1. Classification (GTDB taxonomy): domain Bacteria; phylum Chloroflexota; class Chloroflexia; order Chloroflexales; family Chloroflexaceae; genus CAKZQX01. Next base: position 38,412 of record DAOTUI010000231.1, on the reverse strand, counting down.
GGCATTATCACAGACGCCGTCGCCGTCCGCATCCACATAGCCGACACCCTGACCCTGCCCGGCACCCTGCCCGGCATTATCACAAACGCCGTCGCCGTCCGCATCCACATAGTTGCCGGCACACTGTCCCCGGCCGGTACCATCGCCGGGACTGTTGCCATTGCCGCGCGCCAGTGCTGCGGGAGCAAACGCCACCAGCGCAACCAGCGCGACCATCAGACCCGCCATCAGCATCCATCCACGCGTTTTCATCTTCTTCTCCTGATACATTTCAGTCGCCTTGTGTTTCCTCTCCGAACCAGCTTGCCCGGTTCGTTATGGATTCAGTGTAGCAGGCGAGTATGGAGATGTAATGGAGAGAATGTAGAAGGTGTGTGGAAAGACGGAGTGATTGATGTGGCCTCTTCGGTTTACACCCGGACGCTCGCTTTTGTGCGTTCGGACCGCCGTGTCACACCTGCACCTCAACCCGCGCGCAACTGGTCGCATACCCCAGCGCCCGCTTGGTCGTGGGATAGACCCGCGCTGCCGCGATGCCCAGCGCCAGTTCGACCAGCCCGGCATCGCCGTAGCGCGCCTGTAGGCGGGGCCGCAGCGTCTCTTCCTCGCCGGTTGCGGCCACCACTGCCTGTGTAAAGTGGTAGATATCGGCGATCTCCGGGGAGAGATCCGCAACGCGCTGGTGAACGACCGCCTCCAGAATGGTTGCGGCAACGCCCGCCTGCCGCGCCAGGTTGACCTCGGCCTGCACGCAGGTGCCGCAATCCTCGTGCCGGGTGGCGACCAGCCGGGCAATATGGTAGGGTTCCGACGGCAGGGCGCGCCGATGACGGGCCAGTGGGATGAACAGGCTGAACTTCAGGAAGGCCGGAAGCGAGACACGCACAATCCGGCGCAGATACTCGACGGATGTGCCCAGGGCGCGTTCTTCCGCGTCGAGCCGGCGAAGAATAAGTTTCCGTAGCATTACGTTTCACCTTTCGAGTGTTTGGGGATGGGCCATCATTGCACCGCCTGGGTTCTACCGCTACGCGCAGGATATCATATACGGATTCATTTTTCAAAGTTCATCCTTTGGGCGCGATAGCGAGTTGATGGAACCGGCACGCGCTTTCCTGGTCGATCGGTGATGTCCGGATGTAACGTTCAACGTTCATCAGGCGGTCATCAGACCAGACTGGTCCGCGCAGACCGGTCTGGTCTCTCTTTCCGTTGGCGGAAGTCACCCGCGATCAGCGATACTCCAGGGTGGGATGCTGCTGTAGCAGGCGCTGTAGCTCTGCCGTCGTCGGGTCGCTGGGGGCGGCGATGCCGAGCAGTTCGCTAAATGACGGCCGGCGCTGGTAGCGGATCACGCGCGGCTCGTCTTCGATAGCGCCGAGTTCGGCGGCCCGGGTGATGGCGTCCTCCCGGTAGCCCAGCGCATCGATCAGCCCCAGGTCCAGCGCCTGCTCGCCGTTGTAGATCCGCCCGTCCGCCAGGTTGCGCACCGCGTCCTCATCCAGGTCGCGCCCGGTGACGATGACCCCAACAAAGTCATCATAAGCCGCGTTGACCAGCTTCTGCCAGATATCCCGCTCGGCCGGTCCCAGCGGCTCGTAGGGAATGCCCATATCTTTGAAGCGACCCGACTTGATAATCTCGATTTCCAGGCCAATTTTGTCGAGCAACTCCTCGGCGTTGGGGCTCTGCCCGATCACGCCGATTGAGCCGGTAATCGTCTGCGGCATGGCGATAATTTCGTCGCCGGCCACGCTGATGTAGTAGCCGCCCGAGGCCGCCACATCGCTCATCCAGACCACAATCGGCTTATCGACCTGCTGCAGCGCGTTGTAGATCCGATCCGACGCCGCAACGCCGCCGCCGGGACTGTTGACATGCAGCATAATTGCCTGTACATCCTCATTGTCCGCGGCCTCTTGAATCAACGGAACAAGATCACCGGCCGCGGCGACCTGGGCATTCAAGGGCGTGCCCTCACCGCCGACAATTTGCCCCGTGACATCGATAATGGCAACCGCCGGGCCGGAGGTCGGTCCCGACACATGCACCTGGCGGAAGTCATTCTGACCGGTCGCCATCGTCGGCGATGAAAACGAGCCGGCTACCAGCGCGAATGCAACGGCCAGCACGCCACAGGCCACCACGGGCAGGCCAAAGCCGACTGCCACGCCGAGCAGCAGCCAGAGTGGGGCGCGATTACCGGATTGTTTCGGGGTATTCTGAGGGACAGGTTGGGGCGCGGGTTGCGGTGCGGGTGGTGATGAAGTCTCAGATGAAGTCTCATCGGTCATTGTTCTACTCCTTTACCTATTCGTCGAGGGCATCTGATGAAAGCTGCACCATGCTCTGCGCAATCATAACCGTATCACCATCAAAAGCGGGAAAGATATCATTCAGAAAACCGGGGTCGATCTCCTCCGGCACATCCTGTGGATCGAGGTGGCGAACCAGGCCACGCACCAGCAGTATATCACCTTCCGCGACATCGGCGGTGCCGTCGGCGGCGACGACCAGCAGCATATCGCTGCTCAACAACGGCATGTCAGTGATCTGGAAGGCGGCTGCGCCAATCAGGGATACCACAATCCCGCGCACGGTGACGGGTTCCCCCGCGTACTGCTCCGGGAAATCGTCAATATTGCTGAGGGGAACAACCGGCCCGGCGGTATCTGCCGGCAGCGTGATGGTGGCGATAGCGGTCTGCATGCGCTGCACCGTGACGCGCGCAGCCCCAGTCGGTTCAGGCACACTATCAGAGCCGTCGGTTGCGACTGGTTGCACACCGCACGCCGCAAGCAGCAGGCAGCATAGCAGCAGGCCGGCAGCGCTGAGGAAGTATCCTGGTGGCCTGCATCTACGAATGTTGCGGAAAAAGCGTCGCGCTGTCACCGGGTTGCTACTCCTCCATCTGCGGCGGTGCGGCCGGCCGCACCGATGAGGCCACAATCGTGGCCTGGTTCTCGTAGTCTATCCCCAGTTCAATCTGGGGATCAAAATCGAGATCGCGGTTAAAATCAACGGCATAGAACGGCTGAACCATGCCACGCACCCGCACTTCCATCCCCTCCTCTAATTCCGCCGGCAGATCCTGATCTTGCAGCACCACCAGGATGTTATCCTGAATGGTCAACGCCTGGTTGTCACTCATGCGGAACACCTGTGCGTCAAACACGGCGGTGATAACACCCTCGACAACCACCAGATCACCCAGAAATGCCTCCGGGTCGGCCAGAATATCGCCGGACATAACCTCGGTCATCTCGTCCTCGGATACATCCATAATTTCCCAGGCAACGATGACCGTACCCTCTTCCAGGCCGGGGAACATATCGTCCATCACATCCAGGTCAATGTCGGTCTCAACCGCATCCAGATCGATCCGGCGCACCGTCCCGCGCACCACCAGCATATCCCCCCTGGCGAAGTCGGTCTGGCCCCGTGGATCAATCACCAGCACATCATCGGCCCCCAGCAATGCCGGGTCATCAAACTGAAACGCATGCGCCCCTACAATGGCGGACACCATTCCGCGTACCGTCACCGTCTGGTTGAGGTAGGCTCGCGGGTCGTTATCAATTTCGCCCAGAGCGACAACCGGACCATCGGGATCATCCGGCATGGTGATGCCGGCGGCTTCGGTCTGCACTTCACGCATAAACGCCGAAACCTCCTCCGTCATGGCGGTTTCTTCTGCTGCGGGTGTTTCCGCACTCTCCGTAGCGACGCTGTCCACATCCTCGGTAGCCTCCTGTTGCGCGTTACACGCCCCCAGTAGCAGGCCGAGCAGCAGCAGCGCCACACCGACATACCACCCCGGTCTACCACAGTCAGCCAGAGCATGCTGAATGCCGCGCTGCCCCTGCGAGCCGGCGCGGCACTGTTGCGGATGGATGCACGATCGTCTAATCATCAAGTGACTCCTGGGGGACGGTGTTGTTACCATCCCCGGCTACACTACTCGGTATGATGCGGCTGGACCGAGCGGGTCAGCACAACCACCGCCGCCGCCGCCGTAATGACATGCATAAGCATCAGGCTGATAATCCCCGCCGGTGTCTCTCCCGGAACAATGTTGGTGAAGAACATGGCGATATTTGGAATAAAGGAGATCAGCAAGAAGATTACTGAGATAATCCAGAAGAGCCGGATGGGTTGTCTGGTGAAGCGTACCAGTGCGGCAAAAACCAGCGTTGCGAATAACACCCCTACAAGCGTAAAGACGGCAATCCGTGGAATCTGGAATGGCGCAAACTGTGGTGGAATAAAGGTAATTGACGCTGTAAACATACGGACAATAAAGTTCCCGGCGATGGCGATAAGAAATGCGCTCAGGCCGGCCCACCCGAGACGGCTAACGGTTGTGCGTTCGCGTACTATTGGATACGTTGATCCGGTCATAAACTACCTTCTCCTTTAGCGATAAAAATACGGTCAGTAAATCGGTATCGGATCGCGTTACTCCCATCCCTTCTCAATGGAGTGCGGCAGCTCTACTGCCGCCTGGGAATATCCTTACTACCCCGCACTCGGCACGCGATCACCGGGACCACTACGCCAGCGTCGCACCTGGAAGGAGAGGGCCAGCATCAGCGCACCAAAGAAGATCGCGTAGGCTCCGATCAACCAGATCACCGCCAATGCACCGGTACCGGGCAGAATGATCAGCAGCAGGCCAAACAACACGGAGATCACACCGCTTAAACCCAGCAGCCACTCGTTAGCGATATCCTTGCGCAACCGGATAGCGGCGACAATCTCGAAAATACCGGTAATCAGCGCCCAGAACGCAATCAGGAAGAGTAAGACCAGCGCAGTAATCCCCGGCCAGATAAAGGTCAGCACCCCGACAAAAACACCGACAATACCCTCAAGCAGCAGCACCCACCACTGCGGCGCTTCCTGATTGCGCAGTGCCACAATGATCGAGAAGATTCCATCGACCAGCACATACGCGCCGAACAGCGCGACCAGCACAAACAGCGAAATTTGCGGCCAGATAAAGGTCAGCAGTCCAAAGATAATGGCAGCGATACCGCGCAACGCCAGTACCCACCAGCTTCGGTTAAGCATTATTGACATTGATTTATCTCCTTCAGTTCTCTTTTCCGGAAGTCAGGGAATGCATGAAATGTTTCGGTCAAGCATACGGACGCGCAGCAGCGTGTCCCTACGGTAGTGCATTTCTCGTTCTTCCGGGTGGCTATGGGGACGCGCTGCTGCACGCCCTTCGTCCTATGATCCCCGCGTGCGGGCCTCACCTGCGGCCGGGTAGGGCGCATTGAGTGCCAGGTCCGGGTTCTCCAGCAGTTCCAGCGGTACCTTCTGCTGGGAGCGAATCCACTCGGGCGCTACCTCGCGCTCGTCCTCGGAGCGGTTCATCACAAACGCGGCGATCAACCGTCCGCTCCAGAGCCACCAGATGCTAAAGCTGCCACTGTCAATATCGCCTCGCCGGATCATCGAAGTTGCCCCGGTGGGGTCGCCCCAGAACTCCCAGGAGAGATCGAAGACATCGGAGAAGAAGTAGGGCACCTGCACAAAAGGCTCGCGCCGGTTGGTCAGGATGCGCGCAATATGCTGCCCCTGCTCAACGGCGTTGTCCCAATGCTCGATGCGACGCTGCTTGTCGTACAACATATCATAGTAGTTAGCAATATCGCCTGCCGCATACACATTGGGAATATTCGTCTCCAGATATTCATTCACGACCACGCCATTGTCGAGCATCAGCCCGGTGCCCTCAAACAGCTCGGTGTTGGGGATAACGCCTAACCCGGCGACGATCATCTCGGCAGGCAGATAATCACCATTTTTAAGGCGCACACCCGACTCGCGGCCATTCCAGGAGAAGGAGACCGGCTCGGCATTTTTATGCAGACGTACCCCGCGTTCTTCGTAGTAGCGCTCAAAGAAGGTGGACATATCGGGGGTAAACAGCTTATGCATTACCCGATCGCCATGCACCAGCAGATCGGTCTCCAGGCCGCGCTGCTTCAACTGCGAGGCAACTTCCATGCCGATATAGCCCCCACCGATCACGACGGCGTTCTGGGTATCCTGAGCCTGTACCCGAATACCGCGCGCATCGTCCAGGCTACGCAGGTAGATAATGCCTTTCTGGGCAGCACCGGGGAGATCAAAGGTGCGTGGACGTACGCCGTTGGCAATCACCAGCTTATCGAAGCCGATCTGTTCATCCTGCATGGTATGCAGCAGCTTCTTATCCAGATCGACAATATTGACCTCGGCGGAGAGCCGGACATCGATCCCATGCTGATTGTAGAAGTTCTCGTCGTTGACCAGCACGCCCTCCGGCGGCATATCGGTCGAGAGAAAATCTTTCGATAGCGGTGGGCGATCATAGGGCAGCGTATCATCTTTGGAGACGATACAGAGTTCGCCGGTACGTAGGCCCAACTCGGCCAGTTCTTTGGCGGCATACCCGGCGGTTACACCACCACCAAGAATAACATAGCGAAAGTGATCCATAATCTATCGCGTCCTTTCCAGTGCATTGCTTCCGTGTGAACCCATTCTGACGTTCTAACGTTTCAACGATTTATGCCACATGCGCGCGCAGGCCATCGGCGGCCACCCAGCCTTCTTTGCCGTCGGTGGTACGTACACGCCACCAGTTGTGTCCGTCAACATCCTCCGGCCCGTAGAGCACGGTCATCTGCGCGCCTGGAGCCAGTTTGCAGACTGTACCACCCTGTTCGCTAGGGTTCGTCCGCAACTGGTTGGAGATACCGCCGCTCTGCTCCAGCCAGGCCATACCGCCAACCGCCAGGACCGGCGCGCCGACGGTCGGATCATGCTCCGGTGGCGTTGCGCCCTGGTTCCCAGCCTCGGCTTGCAGGTTGGCGAGACGCCGGCGCAGTCCGGTAATCTCTTCTTCAACCTCCTGCACCCGACCGCGCTGCGCACTGGCCTGGATATCGCCACCCTGACCCTTGGCGCGCTGGTGCCGCTCTTCCGGGTCTATATTCTGGGCCATACCCAACTGGCGCGTGAGCCGGGTCGCCTCGACTTCGCGCTCATCAATCTGCTGCTGCAACTGGCGCATCTCTGCTTGTATCTGTCGCACATCTGTCATGATCTAGGCCTCCTTTGCTCTAGAGGATATCGCAAACACGCATTACGCAGTAGGTTTCAAACCAGGCGTTTGCTTAGCTGAACAGTCCGACTCGCCTGCGGCAGCGTGGTACTTTTTTGTCTTTTTCACACAAATTTTTGCACTTAGTGCAAAAATTTGTGTGAAAAAGGATGGTTTCTTCCGCCCTGCCGAAGGCGAAATTACCTTCCAGGTCCGTGACCGCGTAACTCCTGTTATTAACACGAGTTACGCGGTGGGCGTACAAATCAGACATGTACTTCCCCAAAGGCCGGCTTCGCCTGCGGCAGCATGGTACTTATTTTTTCTTTTTCACAAAAAATTTGTACGTTGTGCAAATTTTTTGTGAAAAAGAATGGATTCTTCCACCCTGCCGGAGGCGAGATTTCCTTCCTGGTTCGTGAACGCGTAACTCCTGTTATTAAGAATTAGCAGGTAAATTTGTCTCTCTAGATTTCCCTACTATACCCGAAAGTAGCGAACCGCCGGCACTGGTTCTCCTTGCCGGCGGCCCTGGCACGCACGCCGTACGTACATTTCTCCGGGAGCGTTATGCCGGGACTAGAGGTGTCCCTGCGCGCCCTTCTCAAACAGCGGCGCATAGTCATCCGTAAGCTGCGTACGAATGTCATTCATCTGGCCGGGCGAAACCGCCTCACTCAATACTTCCATCACCACGCGGGCCTGATAGACCGCCTGGGGGTCATCGGCCTTCGTCTTCGTGCTCACCCGCTGGAAAAACTCCTTCAGCGAGAAGCTCTCGCCCTTGCCGGCACCTGCCCCGGTCAGATACTGATCGAGCGGCTCCGGCAACTGTGACGCCAGATCTTTGGGCTCGCCTCCCGCCAGGCGTTCGGCCAGGGTCGTCAGGGTCGCCTTGGTTGCAATCTCGGCATCAGCCGTGGAGCTCAGTTTCGCCCGGTTCTGTACCTGTCCAAGAAAATCGTGGTATTGCATGAGTTAACCTCCTGGTTACTTCAGTATAATTACTTCACTTTATATATTCGCAAATTCCGTGCCAGGTGAACTGTAGCAACGTTCCCGATATTCTACGAATCGGGCCGCAGCGTCGGGTAGTTCTCACCCACTTTTGTCTGTTTCGTCAAACTGCTTCCATCCGCCACGCTGCCACTCTTCCCGAGTTGCGTTGATATCCAGTGCGCCGGCATCACGCATAATGCCACGGGTAGTGTCAACCTGCGCATCACTCACCTCGACCCCCACCAGAATGCCGCCACGCTTGACGCCCTCGGCATAGACCTGCGCCTCTTCGTGCTCTCAGGTGTAGGCTTTTTATGGTAGGGACGCGCTTCTGCGCGTCCACAGCCCGTCCCAATGCGGAAAATACTGCACTGGAGCGGCAGCCGCTGCCGGTCCCGCTGACCGCATTCCAATGCGATCCGGCGAAAAAGTCTACACTTGAGAGGCCTCTTCGTGGGGGATGTTCATATTTGCCAGCGCACCCAAGATGCCACCTGCGCCGGCACCCGCACCCGTGCCGACGGCACCGCCGGCAACAATTGTGCCCAGCGTACCGACACCCAGCATCGCGCCGACTCCGGGGGCCGCCAGCGCAAACAGCGCCAGCGAGAGCCCGCCAATCCCGCCTGTAACCGCGCCGATCCCGGCCATAGCGCTGGTGGGATCGTTCTTCTGGGAAGGTGCTTCGCGCGCCGATGGTATGGCCTGCTCGCGCGCCAGCACACTGATGTCTGATTCAGGATAGCCGCGCTCGCGCAGCGTGCGTACGGCGTTGTCGGCTTTCTCGTATGTATCAAACAGTCCCAAAACGGTAGTCATAGTTCCTCCTCATATTCATGATAATTGCGTTATTCCTGACTAGATTAAAGACATCGAGTCAGTCCGATGCTGTCAGGCGTGGTCCGGCATCACATACAGACTGTGGCACCTGCTCAACAAAGGGCTGAAAGTGTTCGACAAAGAGGCTTGCCACTTCATCGGCTTGCCGGTCGTAAGCCGCCTTGTCTTTCCAGGTTTCGCGTGGCTGCAACAGCTCTGATGGAACATTCGGACAGTGTGTCGGGACATGCAAGCCGAAAACCGGGTCGGTAGTCGTCTCCACAGCGGCAAGTTCGCCGGATAGGGCCGCATTGACCATCGCACGGGTGTAGGCCAGCTTAATGCGATGTCCAGTACCATACGGGCCGCCGGTCCAGCCAGTGTTGACCAGCCAGGGAGTAACGTCGTACTGCGCAATGCGCTCGCCCAGCATTGTTGCGTATGTTGTTGGCGGCAGCGCCATAAACGGTGCCCCAAAACAGGGTGAGAATGTCGCCCGTGGTTCATCAACACCTTTCTCAGTGCCCCCTACCTTGGCGGTGTAACCCAGAAGAAACTGATACATGGCCTGGTCGGGCGTCAGGCGACTGATGGGTGGCAGCACGCCAAAGGCATCGGCAGTTAGCATAAGAATGGTGCGCGGATGACCACACTGTCCATGCAAGTCGGCATTGGGAACATGCATGATCGGGTAAGACGCCCGCGTATTCTGCGTGAATGTATCGTCGGCAAAATCAACCTTCCGGGTGACTGGATCAACCGCAACGTTTTCCAGTATAGTACCAAACTGCTGACTTGCCCGGTAGATTTCCGGCTCATCCTCCTCCGAGAGATCGATGGTTTTGGCGTAGCAGCCACCCTCAAAATTGAACAACCCCCGGTCGCTCCAGCCATGCTCATCATCCCCGATCAACCGGCGTGATGGATCGGAGGAGAGTGTGGTTTTGCCCGTGCCGCTTAACCCAAAGAAGACGGCGGGATCTTCCTGGTCACCGACATTAACCGAGGCATGCATTGCCAGCACATTCTGTTGCGGCAACAGATAGTTGAGCAGGGTGAAAACCGACTTTTTGATTTCCCCACCATAGTGCGTACCGCCAATGAGTACCAACCGGCGCGCAAAGTTGAGCAGAATGCAGACATGCCCCCGGGTGCCGTCGATCTCCGGTTCGGTGGTGAAGCCGGGCACTGCTAACACGGTAAATTGCGGCGTATGGTTGGCCTGCTCCTCCGGTGTGGGGCGCACAAACATATTCCAGGCAAACAGGTTGTGCCAGGCAAGTTCTGTGATGACCTGAATCGGTACGCGGTAGGTCGGATCGATACCGGCGAAGCAGTCCTGAACGTAGATATCTTTGCCTTGCAGGTAGGCCCGCATGCGGCGCAGTACCTGCTCAAACTGCTCGGGATCAAAGGGTTGATTGATATCGCCCCACCAGATCTTATCTGCACTACGCGACTCGCGCACAATAAATTTGTCGTTTGGCGCACGCGCGGTGTGCTGTCCGGTGCGTACCACAAGCGGACCATGCCACGCAACTAGCCCTTCTTTGCGGGTGATTGCATGTTCATACAGAGCGGACGGCGGCAGATTGCGCCAGACAGTGTTAACTTTACCCAGCCCGATGTCTTCGAGTCCAGCACGGGAATGGTGATCAGTCATACAGGTACTCCTTGCCGTACAAGCTATTCCTTCTCCACTACTTCAGCAGCATCCGGAAGATGTGACCCTACCCCAGTTTGCGCACAATCTCCACACCATTCATCCCCATATGGTGCAGAAACATTAGATGGTGCAGATCGCCGTCGTGCGCGTTGGTTCCCTGCTCCCGGGCCACGGCAACCGGGATATCGAAGGTATCCACAGCATCCGCCGGAACAACCACCCGACGCTCCAGGTTATGCGCATTAGCATACAACCGCAGATGCATCGCCGACTGGTAGGTACACAGATCGGTACAGTCGCCTACCACAATGAAGCGGTTCACCTGGGTATGTTCGGCCATCCAGTCCCCCAGCGCCGTCCCGATGCTGGAGCTAATCGAGTTCTTGGGAATGCGCGTGATCTCATCAAAGAAGGGCAGCGCCTGCAACTCCGGGACAGCCTCACTCTCGGCGGTGTCGCGGATGGCGTGCGGCGGATAGGACTGAAATTCGGGGGTATTCGGGTCGTGTGTATCCTGGGTGCGGACAAAGTTGCGCACACCCAGCGCATACGCCCGCTCAAACAGGTCAGCCACCGGGCGAGAGATGCGATCAACGCGCTCGCTTGCCAGCGGTCCCTCTTTGCAGAAGCCATTGATGACATCTACCGAGATCAGCGCGACCCGATCCGGCTCATCTGCCACCAGGTCACGCAACGGCAGTTCGTCGAGGGCGCGGTACCAGGCTTCCAGGTAGTCTAAAAACGGGCGCGTCCCTTCTGCCGGATTATGTACTTCAGTCATGGATTTACCTCTCTTTTCGCATGTTTTCTTGGTTTGCACTGACGTGTAACCCTTCATCACGACAGTAGTCTGGCGATCAGGCTGGATTATTTGTTCAAGATTGAAGCAACAGGTAATAAAACCAGTGGCGGTTGTGGCAGAGCATATCAGTCCGTGGAACCGGCTCACACTGGAGAAGCGTGCAAATTCTGTGCCAGGCCATGGCTTGTACACAAGTTACGTGGTTGATATGCAAACCGGACGTTTCACCCGATGCAATACAGACCGCCTGCGGCAGCATGGTACACTTTTTACCTTTTTCACAAAAAAATTCACGTCGTGAATTTTTTTGTGAAAAAGATCGAGAATCTTCTACCCTGCCGGAGGCGAAACCGGCCTGCGGATCCGGCACAGTCCGCACCGCGTAAGTTGTGTCTTTTAGAGAACAGGGACAAGACAACACAGAACAGAGCAGATCCGGCGCATTGCCGGCAAGGAAGGGAGTTGTGCTTTTACTGATCCGGCGTCAATTGCACAACAACCTCGCGGTCAACATGCTGTGAGAGGGTCTGGATAACCTCTTCCGGCAACGGGTCGGCGGGTATAATATTCACCGACCGGCTATCCAGGAAGATCGTGAGCAGCGTATGGCGTCCGGTGAGGCTACGTACCGGACTGGTATGGATCTCCGTCATTCGCTCCATGGAGATCTGGCGCTTGTAGGGCCGCCGCTGAAACAGAAATACCCCGGCAACCAGCGCCGGCAGCAGGTAGAGCCCATGCTGGGCTATTAAAACAAGCAGCAGCGCCGCGATGATAATCATGAGATAGACTAGACTGAACAATGACCAGAACTGCGCTGTCAGAAAGATGCGGTTGCGCGTCATCACAACAACCCCCCGGTGGGGCAGTAGACGCTGAAGCGGCCATATGCGACCTGCCGCCTCACTGGTCTCGAATGCTGTTGCCGGCGAAGCAAATAACACTTTTTCGGGATAGGTATGATCAACCTGGCCGGCGACCCGACCAACCCGGTTGAGTCGATGCGCCAGTATGCCAAACATGCTTTTTCTACTCCTCATGCATAATTATATATCATTATCAAAAATCAGTTAAAAATAGTCCGGATATATGAGGTACCAGACGTGACAGGTTTCCGAAGATCTGTCAGGTCTGGTACCTCCGCAGGATGTTCCGGTAGGGACGCGCTTCTGCGCGTCCGCATCCCATCTATGGCAAAACCCGGTTGAGCAACTGGGTTGTCGCTGACGTCACCAGGCCATAGACCAGATGCCCACCCAGTTCAACCAGATGCTGCCGGGGCGGGTAAGCGGTTGGCCCTTTGGCCAGACCCAGCATCGGCACTATGATCTGGCTACCCAGCGCCCAGAGACCGGTACCAAACGCCAGCCCGCCGGCCAGATCCGGCCAACCGGCGGCGGGCCGCGCCAGACCATACAGCCCGCCCATACCCATGCCGTATGCCCAGTGAACCTGGTAGCTCAGCGCCGTCTTGGTCTCCTGCGACTGCGGTTCCTCGCCGGTCACGGTCTGGTAGGCAATGCGGCCAACGGCGGCAGTTGAGCCTTCATCATCGCGGGCCTGCTTTCCGACGAGCGAGAGCGAGTCGAGCGCATGGAACCCGGCATAGTCGTCTTTGCCGGCACTGCCCTGCGGCATCGGCACAAGCGCAAAATATTTGCCCATTGCCGCCAGACCAGCAACGCTACCGGCCACACCGAGCACAAGTCCTTTCCAGGGATTGGCTGTTTGCATCACGTTCCCTCCTCATATTTACCGTTCGGCCGGGGCATGGCGCTGCCGGGCCTTCCCCGCACGCTCCTTGAATTCATCCTGGCGTTCGCCCGCAGGCTGCTGGGGCTTGCGCGGCAGGGGCTCCTCTTCGCCCATATCGACCTTCATCGAGAAGAAGCGCATTAGATCCTTGAACGCGATAATGCCGAGCAACCGATCCCCCTCGACTACCATCAGGCGCGACGCACTCGTGCGGCTCATCTTCCCCAGCGCATCCATCGCGTCGGCATGCGCGCTGATCGTGTTTTGCGGGGTGCAGTTATCCGCGATCTCCCCAACCGTGTAGTCATCCCACTTTTCGCGCTCGATCTTCTTCACCTCGTCCATGGTGATACAGCCGCGTAGCCGACCATCTTCCACCACCGGGAAGAGCTTGTAGTAGTGCCGGTAGACATACTCCTCAACCAGTTCGCGCACCGAGATCTCCGGCGGTATGGTCACCGGCTCGGTGATCATAAAGCGGCTGACCGGCTCACCCTCCAGCGCCTGGCGCACCAGCAGTTGCTTGTAGGACATAACCGCCGCGTTGCGCAGGAAAATCCCGATCAGGAACCACCAGATCCCGCCGATAAAGTTGCCGGCGATAAAGGAGAAAATCCCCAGTCCCATCAGCAGAAAGCCAAACCCGGCACCGATCCAGGAGGTAATGCGCGTGGCCCGCCGCAGGCTGCCCTGCCACTGCCAGAGCGCCGACCGCAGCACCCGCCCACCATCCAGCGGAAAGGCGGGGATGATATTAAACAGAACCAGCAGCGTATTAATTGTTGCCAGATAGCCGACAACCGTGACAAACGGGAGCCCCAGACCAACAGCCCGCCCCAGCGCGGTCATCCCAAAGCAGACCAGGGCAATCAGCACACTGACCAGTGGCCCGGCAATGGCAACCAGAAACTCCGTTTTGGCATCATCCGGTTCGCGCTCCATTTCGGCCACGCCGCCAAAGATGAAGAGGGTAATCCCCCGGATCGGCAGCCCGTAGCGCTGCGCAACCAGCGAGTGCCCCAACTCATGCAGCACCACCGAGACAAACAGCCCCAGCGCGCCGGCGACACCCATCACCCAGAACGTGGACGTTGCCAGGCTTGCCTCAGCAGGCAGCAGCATCGGGAAGAGCCCGGTTGCCAGGGTCCAGGTAATCAGGATCGCAATAATAAACCAGCTCAGGTCAAGCTTTATGGGAAAGCCAAATAGCTTGAATAGTTTAATTGGCTGACCAAACATTCGTTGTTCCTCCTTCTAGATTGGCCAGGCTGTCGTTAAACGACAGCTTCACCATATCCAGTTAGCAAGAAATATGCCAGACGGAAGGCGCAACAACCGGGGAGCTGCATGCAGAAGGGACGCAGCATGCAGATGCTGCGTCCCTTCTGCTTTCCATATTTCCCCCTCCGGTCAGGTCGCCCGCACCAACTGCGGCGCATACTCCACCCGGGGGTGGTAGATGCCCTGTAGACTGGTAATAAATGCCTGCCGGATCAGGACAAGGTCATGCAGGGTCAGCGGCGTATGATCCAGTTGCCCACTCTGCACCCGATCTGTGATGATCGCATTCACCAGATCATCAACAGTTTGCATACCGCTGGGCAGTTGCCCATGCTCGGCAGCACGCTTGGGCACCAGTTTGCCGTTCTGGGCCTTGGAGCGAACCGTCGCCTCCACCGAGTCGGCCAGCATCAGAATACCCTGCTCGCGCGTCCAGGGAATTGGCCCGGGATAGCGAAAATCGCTGATATCAACCGTATCCTCCTGCTGGAGCGCCAGTTGATAGAAGTGCTGGATCGTATGCGTGCCATGGTGTGTCGAGATAAAGTCGATAATTGGCTGCGGCAGCCGGGCATCCTGGGCCATCTTCACGCCCTCGCGCACATGGTCGACAATAATCTCCGCGCTTGTGCGGGGATCAAGGTCGTTATGCACATTCTCCCGCCCGGTTTGATTATCGGTAAAGAAGAAGGGACGGATCGTCTTACCGATATCGTGATAGTAGGCCGCCACCCGCAGCAGCAGCGCATCGGCCCCGATCGCCTCCGCCGCCGCCTCTGCCAGATTACCCACCGAAACACTATGATAGTACGTCCCGGGCGCTTCGTGGATCAGCTTACGGATCAGCGGCTGCGAGGGATGCGCCAGTTCCATCAGTTGCAGCGGCGTCACCACCCCGGCAGCCCGACCCACCAGGTTGAATAACCCCAGTGCCAGAATTGCCGACAACCCACCATTCACGCTGCTGTAGAGCAGAACCATCGTAAATGTTTCCTGATCCACCTGAACAATACTGGTCGGATTAGCCAGCCAGAACGCAGTCTGGGCCAGCACCGTGACCGCCGCAATCGCCACCCCGGCCAGCAAGAAGGTCAGTGAGCGCTCGGCATTGCGCACCGACAGCACCGCGACCGTACTGCCGAACATCAGCGTTGCCGCCGTCGAGAGGGTGTTACTGTCGATAACGCCGACAATCACACTCAGCACTGCCGCCCCGACCAGGGCAATCTGTGCATTAAAGACCACCGTCAGCACCAGCGCCAGCAGCGCCAGCGGAAACACATACGGATGATCCAGCCAGAGCGGCATCGACACACGGGCCAGCAGTGCTGTGCCGATCACCGTCAGAATGATCACAAACAGCGGGCGATACTGCCGGGCCGGCTCCTGCTGAAAAATGAAGAGATGCAGCATCAGCACCAGCGCCAGCAGTGCCGCCAGCATGCCGCGCCCGGCAATGCCGATCCAGTCCAGTTGCTGGGGCATCGCGCCGGCTTCCGACAGTTTCTCAATCGTCGCCTCGGTGACAATCTCACCATCGCGCACTATGACTTCACCCGCCTGCACCTCTACTTCCTGCGCCGGCACTTCGTCACGCGCCTGCTGTTTGCGCTGCTCAGTTTCTTCCTGGTCAATCGTTGTATTCACCCGCAGAAACGACGAGGTCAGAAACCGGACCAGATTGCCCTGTGGCTCCGCCAACTGAGAAGTCCACGACGGGAGCCAGCGCTCTTGCAGCAGTTGGATGGCGCGTTCATTCAGTTCAAGATCATACTGATCAAGCGAGCGCTGATATGTGCGTATCGCCTGCTCGCGGACGTTTTGCCAGGCCTCATCGTCAAGCATCACGATTTCCCGCGCCACCGTCTCGGAGATCTCAATATCCGTAAACGCTTCGTCCATTTCGGGCAGACTCACAACTGCCTCGATCTTTTCCGCCTGGCTCAGTTGCGCCATTGTACGAATAGTGGTAATTTCGGTCAGCAGATCATTCAACTTCTCGCGCTGCACCTGGTTGATCCCCAGGTCACGATCAAACACCGTATTTTCCGGTCGATTTGCCGCCCGTTCCCGTTCGGTGGACAGCAACACTGCGCTGTCATAAGCCACACTGCGCGGCGCATGAATCGTTCGCGGGCTGGGGCGACCAACCTCAAATACCCCGGATTGACCCGGCTGGGGCAGCGTTAAGGCCGCCCACAGCCCGGTGGTTAACAATGTCCATAGCAGAACTACGACCAGCCAGCGCGGCATGTGCGGCCTGGCACTGCCCTGGCGCTTTGTCTGGAACGGCCATAGTTGTGAGGGCCACCATTGTCGTATCATGCCCTTATCCTTCACATGAACGTGCCGGATGCACGTCTCGCCATGGGTCGTCTATTACACAAAACGTACCATGGGGTTTCTTTTAACGCCCGGCAAGTAATTCATGGGCAAGCCGGCTGAGCATCCGCCCCTCGGCCCGGCCCCGGAACCGCTCCATCAGCACCGGCATGAGCTTGCCCATATCCGCCGGGCCTTGCACCCCCAGTTCGTCGATCACGGCGACAATCTGGGGGCGCAGTTCGTCGGCGCTCAATTGCTGTGGGAGATACTCTTCTAAGATACGTGCTTCCGCCTCTTCAGTTTCAGCCAGATCGATGCGGTTAGCCTGGCGATAAGCATCGGCCGAGTCCCGCCGCCGCTTGACCTCACGGGCAATCACCGCCTCCTGGGTCGCCGGGTCAAGCGGCGCATGGTAGTCGGCAGAAATCGCGGACAGAGCGGCCTCGCGCGCCGCCGGATCAGCGGCCAGGCGGGTTTCGATATCCTGAACCGCCGCGTCATATTCCTGTTTGGCGGTTTCCAGTTGGGCATTCTGCAACGCCGCGCGCGCCGAGCGGATAACATTGACACGTAGTTTGTCACCACTCCGCATTGCGTCCTTGAGATCGGCCTGCAGTCGATCCTGTACTGTCATGATAATATGTCTCCTTACCTGACCTGCCTGTCCGTACAAGAGAAAAAGGAACCCGTGGCGGTGGATTATTACGGTTAACCGTGAGCCGCTCGGCTACACCTCAGCCGTCACACCACCGGGTAGAGGAGTATCGGGATCGGGTCACAGATGGATATGCCGGGGGAAAACGCGCTGCTTCTCGGCGACGATAATGGCGCGAATCTGCCCCACTGCCTCGTCAAGCCGATCTTCGCGATTAATCACCACATAGTCAAAGTGTGGTATCTGTTCAAACTCATGTTGCGCCACCGACAGGCGCTGCTCAATCTCTTCCCAGGTCTCGGTCCGCCGCAGACTGAGACGCCGGCGCAACTCCTCCATCGAAGCGGGCGCAATAAAGATAAAGATGGCAGCGGGAGCAATCTGCTTGATCGTTGCCGCGCCATCCACATTGACGCGCAGAATAACATCACGCCCGCTGGCGATTGCCTGGCGCACCTCGGACTTGGGAATGCCCCGGTAGTTCCCATAAACCCTGGCCCACTCCAGCAGTTCATCCTGCGCGATCATCTCCTCAAAGCGTTCCGGGCCGACAAAATGGTAGTCGAGGCCATCGATCTCGCCGGGACGCTGCGGGCGGCTGTTCGCCGTGACAACAAAGTGAAACGGAAAGCCCAGCTCCCGCATGCGCATCAGCACCGAGTCCTTCCCAACACCTGACGGACCCGAGAGCACCACCAGGAGCGGCTGCGGGGGCTGCCCTTGTAAAATTGGATTCTGGACTACATCTGTCATAGCGGTATAATACCAGGTATCTCCTATAGACAGACCATGGTGATCTGTTTGATCGCTTTTCAGGAACCAAATGTATTTTGATGCGCTAACTCTGACCGCCGTTGCCGACGAACTGCGCGCCACAATCCTGGGCGGGCGCGTACAGCGGGTACTCCTGCCCGGTCCACTCAGTGTTGGATTGGAAGTCTACGCGCAGCGGCAGCGCTATCAACTGCTGGCCTCGGCCGACCCGCAGGTTGCCCGCGTCCACCTGGTCCGCGCCCGCCTTTCCCGGGGCGTCGAGCAGGCTACTCCGCTGCTGCTCCTGTTGCGCAAATATGTCCTGGGGGGACGTATCGTCGCAATCGAACAGCCCCCCCTGGAACGCATATTAGTGTTAAGTATAGCCAAAGAAGCCGCGCGACGCAACCATCTTGAGTCCCAGATCCCGCCGGAAGCAATACCCACTGAAGATGATTCGGACGACACTGAGTATGACGACGAGCAACCCCCGGCTGCGGCAGACCCCGACCAGCCGGCGCTACAGTGTGAGCTGATTATCGAGCCGATGGATCGGCGCAGCAATATTATCCTGGTTGATGACGATAACCTGATTCTGGATAGTGTCAAGCGGGTAACGCCGGAGATAAGCCGGCGGGTGATACTGCCGCGCCATGTCTACGAGCTACCGCCCCGGCAGGAGAAGCGCACTCCCCAGACCGCCACAACCGCCGGGATGGCCGCCCTACTCGAGAGTGGGGCACGCTCACTGACCCGCGCGATTGTTGGCGCGTATCGCGGCGTCTCCCCGCAGGTGGCCCGCGAGGCGGTCTACCGCGCCCTGGGTCATCCCGATGCGGAGTTGAGCCCGGCACTGCCGCTGGAAGAACTGGCGACCCATCTGCGCGAGCTGTTTACCGCACCCTGGCAGCCCACGCTGACCTTTACGGAGGAGCGCCCGCAAGCGTACGCGCCCTACGTGCTGACCCACCTCAGCGGAGCAGCGCCCCAGTCCGACATGAGCGTTGCGCTGGAAACCTTCTACGCCGCCCGCGAGAGCGTCACCGCGCACCGTCAGCGCCGGGAGCGCGTGCAGCAGCAACTGACCGAGGCACGCGACCGCCTGCAACATCAGCAAAGCCAACTGGCCGCCGAGTTGGAACGCGCGCAGCATCTGGAACAGCAACGCTGGGAAGGCGAGATGATCCTGGGCTTTATGCATACGCTGTCGCCCGGCCAACAGACGCTGGAAGTGGAAGGGCAGACCATCAACCTTGACCCCGACCACAGCCCGCTTGAAGCTGCCCAGGCCCGCTTCCGCACGGTTGACAAGGCCAAGAGCGCTCTGGAGGGGGTACCCGAACGGCTCAAGGCGACGGAGCAGCAACTGGCCGGGCTGGAAGAACTGCTGGCGCTGCTGGCGTTGACCGATGTGCGCGAACAGATCGACCAGATTGCGCAGGAAGCCGAGGAGCAAGGCTACATCAAGCCGGCCCATGCGCGCGCCGGAACAGGCCGGCGGGGCAAACCACGCACGCCCCGGCTCAAGCCGCTGCACCTGGTATCGAGCGATGGCTTTGATATCTTTGTGGGGCGCAGCTCCGAGCAGAACGCCGAAGTTACCTTTCGCATCGGGCAACCGGACGATATCTGGCTGCATGTGCGCACCATTCCGGGCGGGCATGTGATTGTGCGCAGCGGTGGGCGCGACATCCCCGAACGCACCCTGGAGGAGGCGGCCGGGCTGGCGGCCTACTTCAGCGGCGTGCGCCACGAAACCGCCGTGGATGTTGATCTGTCGCGGCGCAAAGGAGTGCGCAAAGTCTCCGGCGGACCACCGGGGCTGGTCACCTATCAGGCGGAACGTACGCTGCGGGTAGCACCGCGGCCACCGTGGGAGGGGCAGCCGGGGCAGCGGCCAACATGACACGGGAAGAATTACGGGAACAGACCGGCTCACCTGAATGCAGATCACACTGGCGGGTGGCGCTGCCCATCTGGCTGCCCTGTATTATTTTGAGTATTATCGCCCTGTTTTTCAGCGGCCGGCACATTCTCATCTACTCGGTTCGCTGCATGATGCAGTTTGGGTGTGAGGAGCCGGCCCCCACCAGTGTCACCATCGCCTTCTTTGGCATGACCTCGCCTATGCTGCTCTACCTGGTCGGAGCGGCGATTGCGGATCGGCGGCTCTTCCACGCGAAAGCCAGGGGGCAGACACGGCTGGTTGCATTTGTCGGGTTTCTGCTCACGCCGTTTCTGTTGTATGGTATTTTGTGGGTGGCGTTGATGTTGTTGATCACATAGGTGTAAGGGGAGTCCCTGGAACCTTCCTAGACCATCACCGCTATACCGATATCAGCATTTGATGGGTTGCGGCTACCAGGATGTAGAAGCATTTAGTTCTTCCCAGTCAAGGTCTGGACGACTGTCTCTAACAACTTCTACAAGTTCGGGAATACGATTCTGGCGTTCAAGAAGGGTGAGTATCTCTCTTGTTTTACCCATCTTATCTTCACCCGCTAGACTCTCGTAGTCGATTCCCATATCGAAACAAAGGAACCGTAGCTCGGCTTCATCAAAATGTAAAACTAGAAGCTTGCGGAGTTTCGTCAAATACTTCCGGTCTACTGCTAGACTACTCTGATAATTCCAGGGATACTCATCACTTACCAGCAAGCGCGTGAAGCTCTCGTACCGACGCGTTAGTGACGCAACACCGCGTTCACGTTCTACCAGGACGGCAATCTCTTCGCCATAGGAAAAGTAGGGAACATAATCGATCCGCACTTCGTTAAAATAGGTTTCGAGGCTGCAGCGGGAAAGACCATATACCTTCTGAAACAAATCCTCAAACAACTGATATCGGTACGCCCCGTACGTGAGTCGATCAACACATAGTCATAGTCGGCGGCCAGGCGCTCGGCAAAGGCGCGAAATAGCCAGGGCGACCGGTTGTACAACTGCTCCCAACCAAAGGTATTGACCTGCACAGAATAGTCGGCATCAAAACATCCGGCTTTAAGTAAATCAAGTCTACTGTCTTCAGTTTTCAGAATATACGTATCCAGATCAAGTCTTGCAACCAATGCATCTGCTTCGGCTTTCGTTTGCTCTGATCCTTCGCTTTCGGCTACCGATTCGTGCTGCGCTTTCACCGCCTGATATAATTCCTGGAATAGATCAATCAGTCCGGGATGCTGCTCAAGTAGCTCGTTGTGTTGGTCAGGGTTTGTCGCTGATAGTCTGACACGATTATGGAAAAAGAGATGCAATCCGGGAGCTTCCAGATCCCAGTCAACCATTAACACCCGGTTTTTCCCAAACTGCTCACGACTGAGCAGACAGGCGATATTGACCAGCGCCATTGAGCGACCGGCGCCACCCTTGTACGAGTAAAATGTAATAACCTGTCCTGCAGTTTTACCTGCCATGCCTAATTCCCTTCACGTCCCGGCATTGGAGAAAAACGCCGCTTTCGGGGTTGACGGACACTGTCTAGAATTCGCTCTTCCTGGAGCCAGTACTGAATCCATCATGTGTCTTAAGTGCGAAAGTATCGCAATTTCTACAGAAATCTATGCCCTTTTTAGCATTGTTTAAAAGTTCTTTATAGATATCACTGACAACATCAGCAATTTCCTTAACTTCAGGCTCAAACTCTGGATGTCGACTTATATCCGGTTCGAGAAGGTTAAATTTTTCAAATTTTGTATAGCAATAACGCTCTTTCATTAGTGGCGGCAAAAGATCAGACCCATAAAAGATCACATGGATGATAAAACCATGCGGTGAATTACTGGAAGTCCCTAACAACCGGAACCGCTCCTCTTCCAGCCGTTTCATTGCCTCATATTCACGCACACAAAAAGTGTCTTTCTCGTGAAAATATGGACCAGTGTAAATTACAATCATGCAAGCGCTTTCGCATAATGCCCGCGCCAGCGTGGTATCAAGCGTATTACTGCCATCTATTCGGTTCTCATCAATCCAAATAAGATCGTTACCTATCGTCTTTTCTAACTTGTTTTCTAATGCCTTATGGAGCTGTTTGAGACCAATTCGCATCTCTCTACTTTTACCATGCCGAAAGCTAATAAAGCATGCATACTTCATTGATCTGGCTGCCCTCAATGTTCAGGGATTTTCTAAAAACGGAGGTTTATCCAGCTTTAAGTATACAAGGCTTTTGTCCTTCCTGCAATCTTACCAGCGGAGCCGCAGGCGTGCGGAATGCACACTGATCCATTGAATTTTGAAAAATAATCGGGACATTGCCCCAGGAGTCCTGGCTTCAGCCGGATCAGGCGTTTTCGGAAGGAGGCCGCTGTCCCAGCCGGCATCCAAACCGGCTAAAGCCGGGACTCCAGGATGGCATATCCAGACTATTTTTTCAACGTTCATCAAGCCGCGCTAACAACCGGGGAAGTAACCTTCATCTTCCGGCTCATCCCTTCACCACCTCCGCCACGCGCTGCGTTGCCGTTGACGCACTCTTCTCACGAGCAACGGCAGGCATCAACTCGGGCGACTCGTGGGCGCGCCAGCAGGCGGCATAGTGCCCGTCGCCATAGTCCACGAAGGGCGGGTCTTCCGTGCGGCACTTCTCAATGGCGATGGGGCAACGGGTGTGGAAGTGGCAGCCCGACGGCGGGTTGAACGGGCTGGGCACATCCCCCTCCAGGATGATCCGCCGGCGCTGCTGCTCAATTCGCGGGTTGGGAATCGGTACAGCGGAGAGCAGCGCCTGCGTGTAGGGATGCCGCGGCATGCTGTAGAGCTTTTCGTCCTCCGCCAGCTCAACCACCTTGCCCAGGTACATCACCGCCACCCGGTTGCTGATATGCTTGACCACGCTGAGATCATGGGCGATAAAGAGGTAGGTCAGTCCCAACCGCGCCTGCAGCTCCTGCAACAGGTTGACAATCTGCGCCTGAATACTCACATCCAGTGCGCTGACCGGCTCATCACAGACCACAAAGCTGGGCTCAACGGCCAGGGCGCGGGCAATTCCGATGCGCTGCCGCTGTCCGCCGCTAAACTCATGCGGATAGCGGTTGGCAAAGTAGGGATTAAGCCCGACCACCTCCAACAATTCATGCACCCGGTCGTTCACTGCGCGCCGGCCCTGCCGCAACCGGTGAACGTGGATCGGCTCACCAATAATATCGCCAACCGTCATACGCGGGTTCAGACTGGCGTAGGGATCTTGAAAAATAATCTGCATATTGCGGCGCATCGTGCGCAGTTCCTCACCTCGCAGCATCGTCAGATCGCGCCCGGCGAAGCGGACCTCACCACTCGTCGGGCGGTGGAGTTGCAGGATGGCCCGTCCGGTGGTACTCTTGCCGCAGCCGCTCTCGCCGACCAGCCCCAGCGTCTCGCCACGCCGGATCACAAAGCTGACCCCGTCCACCGCGCGGATTGCGCCGATCTTGCGCCGGAAAATAATCCCCTGCGTCACCGGAAAATGCATCTTCAAATCGCGTACATCAAGCAGGATCTCATCACTCATGATGGTGGTCGTCCTCGTAAAGCGTTACGACACTATATTTTTATCTTCCCGCACCGGACTATCCGGAATCGGCGTATCCAGCGTAATATCAAATAGGCAGGCGGCGCGCCGGCCCGGCCCGACCGGGCGTAGCGGCGGCGTCTGACGCAAACATTGCGGCTGCACATAGTCGCACCGGGGGTTGAAGGGACAGGCTTCCGGCAGATCGATCAGGTCCGGCGGCAGGCCGCGGATCGGCATGAGTTTGCGCCCCTGTCCCGCATCCAACCGGGGGATGGAGCGCAGCAACCCGATGGTGTAGGGCATGCGCGGGTTCTCAAAGATATCGCTGGTGCGGCCCTCTTCGACTACCCGCCCGGCATACATCACCGCCACCCGGTCGGCCATCCCCGCGACAACGCCCAGGTCGTGGGTAATAATGATGATCGCGGTATCCAGTTCTTCCTTGAGCCGGTTGATCAACTCCAGGATCTGCGCCTGGATCGTTACGTCAAGTGCCGTCGTCGGCTCGTCGGCGATGATCAACTCCGGATTGCAGGAGAGCGCCATCGCAATCATCACCCGCTGGCGCATACCGCCACTAAACTGATGCGGGTAGTCATCCAGACGGCGGGAGGCATCTGGAATACCGACCATACCAAGCAGTTCGACCGCCCGATTCCGCGCCTCTTTCTCTGTGAGCTTCAGGTGGAGTACCAGGGACTCGCTGATCTGCCGCCCGATGGTCAGCACCGGGTTGAGCGAGGTCATCGGGTCTTGAAAGATCATCGCGATGCGATTGCCCCGGATGCGGCGCATCTCGGCCTCGGTTGCATCGCGTAGATCCGCACCATCGAACAGGATCTGACCACCGGCAATGCGCCCCGGCGGGTTGGGGATCAGCCGCATCACCGAGAGCGAGGTGACGCTCTTGCCACAGCCACTCTCGCCCACAATGCCCAGCGTCTCGCCGCGCTCAACATAGAACGAGACGTCGTCAACAGCTTTGACAATGCCATCCCGGGTATAAAAATATGTTCGTAGATCGTTTACTTCCAGCAGTGGAGCCATAGTTCCTCAAAGCGTGGCGGCCGATCAACCCTGGGGGTTGTATCGTGACCAATGTTCTTCCGCAAGCAGCGCAGAATCGCACCAGGATGAGGAGCACGACCCGGCCCGCTCCCCGGAACAGACGCGCCCGGCAGTTTCTCCGCGTATGTCCTGATATTATACCTTAGTTGGGCGGGTCAGTGATTGGACTTACCCGGTACAGTCTGTTATGGCCTGGTGCTGATTAGAATGCAGTCCGCGCTTGTAGCAACTCGGAGCGGCAGCTACAAACCGCCGGATTACATTCCGAACCGCACCCGCGTTGCGAACCGATACCACCAGTTTGATCGCTTGACAAAGACCGCACAATTTGTTATTTTAGGATTACCTTAATAATTTTTGAGGTAAAAAAGGAATAAGAAATTGCCTTACCTGAAAATAGTACAACCGGAGGTAGTGGTATGCGTGTACGTTGGATAACATTGAGTCTAATCTGTATGCTACTGCCGGCTGCCTGTGGCGGTGCGCCGACGGCCCCATCTGCGGAAGAGGCCGCCGGCGCAGAAGCGGCCGCAGAACTGCCGGCGGTGCTGGCGACGACACAGCAGATCGCCGATGTTGTTGAGAATGTGGCCGGGGATGCGGTCGAACTTACCACTCTGCTGGGGCCGGGTATCGACCCGCACACCTATGTGGCAACCGAGTCGGATATCGAAACCTTCACGGATGCAGACGTCATCCTCTACAACGGGCACCATCTGGAAGCCCAACTGGAGCGGATCTTTGATCAACTGGCCGGGGAGGAGGGCAAAACCGTGGTCGCAGTCGCCGAGCACCTGGCGGAGACCTCGCTGCTGAGTTGGGAGCCGGAAGCGGGCCTGCCTAACGATCCACATGTCTGGAATGATGTGCGCCTCTGGCGAGAGGTGGTTATGGTGGTTGGCGAGACATTGTCTGCGGCCGACCCGGACAACGCCGCGACCTACCAGGCCAACGCGGAAGCCTACGCCGCCGAACTGGATGCGTTGCAACAATACATCCTGGAGCAGGTCGAGCAGATCCCGCAGGAGCAGCGCGTGCTGGTTACGGCCCACGACGCCTTCGGCTACCTGGGGCGGGCCTACGGGCTGGCGGTGGAAGCCGTGCAGGGCCTGAGTACCGAAACAGAAGCCGGCACCGCCGATGTGCAGGCGCTGGCCGAAATCGTGGCCGAGCGTGAGGTACCGGCCATCTTTATCGAAACCACTATCTCGCCCCGCACAATTGAGGCGGTGCAGGCGGCCGTCCGCGCTGAGACCGGCCGCGAGATGACGATCGGCGGCGAACTCTACTCCGACGCGATGGGCGACCCCGGCACCCCGGAGGGCACCTATGTCGGGATGATGCGTCACAATATCGACACGATTGTGAGTGCGTTGAGCGCGCCGGTGACAACCGGTGTGGGCGAATGATAATTCGTATGCGGCAGCCATGCTGCCGCACTCCATACTCGTTGTTTCAAAGAGAGGAACCAGCAATGACAGATATAAACGCAGCAATTGATGTCACCGATCTGACGGTGGCCTACCACGACAAACCGGTGCTGTGGGATGTTGATTTTAGCGTGCCCGCCGGAAGATTGCTGGCAATTGTCGGGCCTAACGGCGCGGGCAAAACCACGCTGATCAAGTCGATCCTGGGGCTGGTCAAGCCGGCTGCCGGGCGGGTCTTGATCTATGGCAAGCCCTACCGGCAACAGCGCCATCTGGTGGGCTATGTACCGCAGCGGGGCAGCGTCGATTGGGACTTCCCCACCAACGCGCTGGATGTGGTGATGATGGGGCGCTATGGCGCGCTCGGCTGGATCAGGCGTCCCGGCCGGCGTGAGCGTGAGCTGGCGCTGGCGGCGCTGAATAAGGTCCGGATGGGCGACTTTGCCGACCGTCAGATCAGCCGGCTCTCCGGCGGGCAGCAGCAGCGGGTTTTCCTGGCGCGGGCGCTGGTGCAGGATGCCGCGATCTACTTTATGGATGAGCCGTTTCAGGGCGTGGATGCCACGACCGAGCGGGCGATTGTTGCACTGCTGCACGAACTGCGCGCCCAGGGCAAAACCGTGGTGATAGTCCATCATGATCTCTCCACGGTGCCGGACTACTTCGACTGGGTTACGCTGCTGAATGTGCGGCGCGTGGCGCATGGCCCGGTGGACGAGGTCTTTAACGAGCATAACCTGGGGCTGGCCTACGGCGGCAAAGTTGCCACTGCCTTTGCCGACGTGTCAACCGAGCCGCATGCACCGGAGAGGAGCAGCTTCTATGCTTGATCTCCTGTATCAACTCTTTACCGACTACACCATTCGCACGGTGGCGCTGGGCGCGGCGGTGCTGGGCATCGTCAGCGGCACGCTAGGCTGCTACGCGGTGCTGCGCCGACAGGCATTGCTGGGTGATGCAATGTCGCACGCGGCGCTGCCGGGTATTGCGCTGGCCTTTCTGCTGACCGGTGTGCGCGAACTGCCGGTGCTGTTGCTCGGCGCGGCCATCGCGGGGTGGGTGGCGGCGCTGGTGATGATTGCGATTGTAAACAGCACGCGGATCAAAGAGGATAGTGCGCTCGGCATGGTGCTGGCAGTCTTCTTCGGCTTCGGGCTGATGCTGCTGGCTTTCGCGCAGAAGCAACCGACTGCGGCTCAGGCCGGCCTGGATACGTTTCTGTTTGGGCAGGCCGCTGCGCTGGTTGAGCGCGATGTCTGGACCATGGCGCTGATTGGCGCGGTGGCGCTGGGGCTCATGTTCCTCTTCTGGAAAGAGTTCAAGCTCCTCAGCTTTGACCCGGACTATGGCGCAACCATCGGCCTGCCGATCCGTCTGCTCGATATTGGCCTGACCTCGCTGATCGTGGTGGCGATTGTGGTGGGGCTGCAAACGGTGGGCGTGGTGCTGATGAGCGCCATGCTGGTTGCCCCCGCCGCTGCCGCGCGCCAGTGGACCGACCGACTGGGGCTGATGGTGCTGCTGGCGGGGCTGTTTGGGGCGCTTTCGGGAGTCGTTGGTGCGGTCATTAGCGCTACTGCACGCGGCCTCTCCACCGGGCCGACGATTGTGCTGACTGTCAGCACGATTGTGGTGTTCTCGCTGCTGTTTGCCCCGAACCGCGGGTTGGTCTGGAGCCGGCTGCGCCAAGAGCGCAACCGCCGCCGCCTGCGGACAACAGCGCGGCGGGATCAGTCTGCGCCTGCGCTCTCGGCAATCGAAGAGTCGCGCGGATAGCGCCACGTCAGAAAGGAGGCAACGCGTATGTCTGCACAGACAGAAGTTCAACTGGTTGCGGTGATCATCGCCACGGCGTGCGCCATTCCCGGCGTCTTCCTGGTCTTGCGCCGCATGGCCATGATGAGCGACGCCATCAGCCATACCGTGCTCTTCGGCATTGTGATCGGCTTTTTTGTGACGCATAACCTGGGCTCGCCCTGGCTGTTTGTGGGCGCGGTCCTGACCGGCGTGCTGACGGTCAGCCTGGTTGAACTGCTCAACCGCACGCGACTGGTGAAGCAGGATGCGGCAATCGGGCTGGTCTTCCCGGTGCTGTTTAGCCTGGCCGTGATCTTGATCTCCCGCTTTGCGGGCAATGTTCACCTGGACACGGACGTGGTGCTCATGGGCGAACTGGCCTTTGTGCCGTTTGACCGAGTGGTCTGGCTTGGCCTGGATCTGGGGCCGCGGGCGCTGGTCGTCGGCGTGGGGCTGGTGCTGCTCAACCTGGCCTTCGTCACGGTCTTTTACAAGGAGTTGAAGCTGGCGACATTTGATGCCGGGTTGGCGGCAGCATTCGGGTTTATGCCGGGGCTGTTGCACTACGGGCTGATGGCGCTGGTATCGGTGACGGCTGTGGGCGCATTTGATGCAGTAGGCTCGATCCTGGTGGTGGCGCTGATGATTGCCCCACCGGCAGCGGCCTATCTGCTGACCGACCGGCTGCCGCGCATGATCGGCCTGAGCATCCTGATCGGGGCAGCCAGTGCCATTGCGGGCTACTGGCTGGCACGCCAACTGGATGTGTCGATTGCCGGGGCCATGGCAACGATGAACGGGGTTGCGTTTGGGCTGGTATTTCTGCTTGCGCCGGAGCGGGGCGTGTTGGCCGGGATACGGCGGCGCACGCGCCAGAAGTGGCTGTTTGCGCAGCAGTTGCTGACGGCGCATCTGCTGAACCATGAAGCCGGCTCTCAGCCGGCAGCAGAGTCGCGCGTGGAACACCTGACCCGCCACATGCTCTGGGCACCGGCGTTTGCGACACGGGTGGTACGCCGGGCAGAGCGGAGCGGCCTGTTGCAGCGCCGGGGTGATACGTTGATCCTGACCGAGCGCGGGCGGCAGATGGCCCGGCAGGTAGCAGGAATATAAGCGGTACCCACGATTATTACCTGTGGGCGTACACCGGAATAACGCATGATTTCGCCCGCGCGCTGCCGAACAGCCATGGGGCATGTGTTATGATAGGGGTGTCTCA
This sequence comes from Chloroflexaceae bacterium, assembly GCA_034437035.1. Classification (GTDB taxonomy): domain Bacteria; phylum Chloroflexota; class Chloroflexia; order Chloroflexales; family Chloroflexaceae; genus CAKZQX01. The sequence goes on along the minus strand of DAOTUI010000231.1, from coordinate 9,247 downwards.
ACAACACAATCATGTCGGCGCAGGCCAACGCTGCCGGGAGTGAGCCGGGAGAAAGGGACCATGCTATGCCCCCCACAACAGATCATATGCAGTATCAGGTAACCCCCAGCATGGAGGATTATCTCAAGGCGATTTATCTGATCCAGCAGCGTGGCGATCGGGTCAGCACCTCGGTGTTAAGTGAACAACTGGGTGGGCTGAAACCGGGATCGGTAACAGGCATGATTAAGAAGCTGGCCGAGTGCAATCTGATCAACCACACGCCCTACCAGGGAGTGCAACTCACGCCGCCGGGTGAGAAGATTGCGCTGGAGGTACTGCGCCACCACCGCCTGCTTGAACTCTACCTGGTGGAGGCGCTGGGCTATAGCTGGGATGAAGTTCATGAGGAGGCCGATGCGCTGGAGCACTACATCAGTGAGAAGCTGGAGGCGCGCATCGCGGCCAGGCTCGGTCAGCCCACGGTTGACCCGCACGGCGACCCGATCCCGACCCTGGAAGGTGAGGTGCCCGCCTCAACTGCCGTACGCCTGACGGATCTGCCTGTGAGTGTGTGGGCCGAGATTGTGCGGGTGAGCGACCAGCATGCCGAGCGGTTGCGCTACCTGGCCTCGCTGGGGCTGGTGCCGGGCACATTCGTGCAAATCGTCGCCATTGCCCCGTTTGAGGGGCCGGTCTCGGTGCGGGTCGGGGAGAGTGGCAGCACGCCACAGCCGATTGACTGGCGCATGGCTCAGACGATCCTGGTGCGGCGGTAGTGCTGCCGGTTAAATACCGCAGATGCTCATTCAAACAGATCTTCGCGCGGTTGGCCAGGCGGCTGATTACGTTCCTCCATAAAGTCATCGGAAAACATGGACAGACTGTCGATGAGTGGTTGCCATGAGTCATACTCAGGAATAAGCACAACCGCATTGCCCAGATGCTTTACATATCCTGCCAGTCGCTCTTTCCTGATTTCGCCATCAATGGACGGGACAACGTGAACTCCCCAGATCTTACCACGTTTCATGGGTGGCGTCTCCGATGGTTCCTTCACTCCATACCAGTGCCTCGGCTTCGCGCGCTTCGTCGGCAGCCATTGCTGCATACCCAGCTTCAAGTTCATCTGTCAGTACGTGTGGCCGGACCAGATCCTCAATAAACCGACTGATCTTCCGCCATCCAATGATCGGTGGAGACCATCATATACCTCGGCATCAAGTGAGATTATCAATTTCCGCTGCATGACTTTCTCCTTATTTCTATGCATTGGTACGCGTAGTATACGCATACCAGTCAGACGTTGCAAGCAGTCGCTGCCGCGCGGGTGTGATGTATGTTTCTGCACACGGTTCTGGTGCCTCCGGTATGCGCTTCCCAGGACGGGTAGGGGCGCAGCATCTTTCGCCCCTACCGGCTGGCGCAGAACTGCCTGCATTCGGCGGCTTGAAGCCGCCGCTCCGCTGCGCGTGGGTTGGAGCGGCGGCTTCGAGCCGCCGTTTCTGCCAAAGATGAGTGGCGGTTTGCAGGAATGTTACGTCACACCCCTGCCGCGCTGCCGCATTCCCACTCCCGCCGCTCACCCCCCTGCGTCAGAAAGGCGATAAGCTCATACAGCGAAGCGCAGGTCCAGACGCCCCGGTTGCGGATTACAGACCAGCGCGTCTGCTCCCCGTCCGGCACAACCTCGATCTGGAGTACTGCTTCTCCGTCCGCGTCCGCATCCACGACCCGGAAGCCGGCGCGCTCCAGAGCCCGCCGGGTCCAGATCGCCGGCAGTCCCGCGCCCCTCAGTTGCACCATCTCCCGCCTCGGCGCGGTGATCTGAAAGGCGCCGGTTGCGGCATCAAACTGCACACCATCGCTCTGGAACGCCGATGCAAAGACGCCATTCAAGACGAGATCTTCCGGTGCGCCCACATGCAGTATACCGCCGGGGGCCATCAACCAGAGCACATCCGCGCTACGCAGCGCCAGATCCAGGTCGTGCGTCGAGAGCAGCAGCGCCTGTCCCGTCGTCTGCGCCAGCCGCCGCAACAGCCGCATCAACTCGACGCGGCGCGGCAGATCGAGAAAGGCCGTCGGTTCATCCAGCAGCAGCAGGTCCGGCTCCTGCGCCAGCGCCCGGGCCAGCATCACCCGCTGGCGTTCGCCATCGCTCAATGTATGCACTGATCGATGCGCCAACGGTTGTGCGCCCACCGCTTCAATCGCCTGACGCACAACCGCCTCATCGTGGGGCGTCAGCCGGCCCAGCCAGTCGGTGTAGGGATGCCGCCCCAGCGCCACCAGCGCATAGACCGAGAGATTGCCCACATCAACCCGTTCGGTCAGCACCACACTCAAGCGGCGGGCCAGGTCGCGCGGCGGCAGCGTGGTGATGTCGGTACCCGCCAGCCGTACCTCCCCGGCCAGCGGCGGTTGCATCCCCGCCAGCGTGCGCATCAGCGTGGATTTGCCGACGCCATTGGGCCCCAGCAGGCAGACCAGTTCACCCGCGCGCAACTGGAGATTGAGCGACGCGGCAAGCAGGTGCCGGGTTGCTGCCGGATCGCCCCGCCGCCCATAGCCAATCCCCAGGTCGTGAGTGGTCAATACCGGCCGGCTCATGATGCAAAAGCAGCTTTTAACCGGCTGCGGCGCAGAATGATCCAGACCACCACCGGTGCGCCGATCAAGGACATTACGGCATTGAGCGGCAACACCGTATCGCTGCCGGGCACCTGCGCAATCAGGTCGGCCCCCAGCGCCCCCAGTGCGCCCATCAACATCACGGCCGGCACCAGCAGGCGATGGTCGGATGTGGCAAACAGGCTGCGGCAGAAGTGCGGCACGGCAATGCCCAGGAAGGCAATCGGACCACAGAACGCCGTCACCGCGCCCGCCAGCACTGCGGCGCTGGTAATAATCCGGAAGCGCGCCTGTTTGACCGGCAGACCCATGCTGTGGGCATACGCCTCGCCCAGGAGCAGCGCATTGAGCGACTTGGCAAGCGTAAAGGCCAGCCCCAATCCCACCAGCACCGTTGGTGCCAGGACCCGCATCTGGCTCCAGGTGACACCGCCAAAGCTGCCGAATGTCCAGGTAATGTAGGCTTGAATACGGTCGGCAATACTGAAATAGAGCAGCAGGCTGACAATCGCGCCGGTAAGGTAGCCGATCATCAGCCCGATGATCAGCAGGGTGACACTGCTCTGCACATGGCGCGCCAGCAGCAGGACGATCAGCAACACCGCCGCCGCACCGCCGCACGCCGCCAGCACCAGAGCGTGATCAGGCGCAACTGGAGACGCGGCCAGGTCACGTCCGATGACGAGTGGATTGAGGAGGTTGTTTCAGCCATAGTGTCTCCTGTGGAGCAAACTGTCCATCATTACACCCGGATGGGTTGAGAAATTGATCAGTTCCCGGGTTGATCCGGGTGTGCCGGTCATTGCGTCACTCCTCTGCTTCCAGTATGGATGGATGGCGCTGCTGGAGATAGAGCACCAGGATCAGACTGGTAAACACCAGGATGAACAACCCACCCAGGATCAGCAGCGTGTTAAGCGAATCACGCTCCGCCTGATGCATGTCCGGATCATGCGCCGGAGCAACCCTGTTCCGCACCTCCGGCGCATCCGGTGTGCCCGGCGTGACCACCGCCGCAGCAACCTGGACCGCCGCCGTTGGCGTCACCATCCCCTCGGGCTGCTCGCGCATATCAGGTGTTGGAACCAGCGTGCGCTCCCGTGCGGGCAGCGGCGACCGATCCGGCGGATCGTCCGGCAGAAACGGCAGCGATGTTGGCTCCATGGTTGCTTCCGGCGACGGCGTTGGTGAAGGTGGCGGCAGTGTTGGCGTGATCGTCGGCGCTGGTGGTGGCAACGTCGGCGTGCCGGTTGCTGGTATGCTACTGGTGGCAACCGACGGCGGTGCGCTGGTGGCCGTCGGCAACGGGAGCGTCGCCGTGGCGACCGACGCGGCGCTGGTCGTGGCTGCCGGCAATGGCACCACATCAGGCTCGCTGAAGCGATCCGAATGCGCAGCCGAAGCCCCCATCGGCCTGGCCGCCTGCATAATCAGCGGCAGATATATTGCACCCGCCGGGGCGGAACGCAGCCGCGCCGGTGCTTCCGCCGTAGCAGTAGGCGTGCCGGCGGGCGTGCTAGTAGGCGTGCTGGTGGGCGTGACCGTTGGGGTGGCGGTATCATCCGGCGGGGTCGCGCTGGGGCGACGCGTCCGGGTGGGCGCCGGTGTGTCGGTGCCGGTTGGGGTTGCTGTCACCGTGCCCGTCGCCGTGCCGGTTGCGCTGCTGGTGGGTGTTGGCGTTGCCGGCGCACAGATCTCGCCAAATGTCATCACCTGCGACGGCCGGGTGGCGTCCTGCCCATCGAGCCCGCCGGGATAGCCCCACACCCAGGCTTCAACATCACCGTCATACACATTGCGCCGGCTTACATACACATCGGGCGGGCCAACGGGCTTGTGCCAGCCACCATCCCGGAGTTGATACGCCAGCCAGAGGCGGCTCGCCTCCGAATTGGCATCATACTGGCAGTAGCAGTTCTCGCCCTGCGCAACATCGCAGCCATTCGCTCCGATTTTACACACCGCCGTCTCACCATAGTCGCCCTGACCAATCTGCACCTCCAACCCCGATTGCCGCAGCAACTCCTCGGAGGTCAACGCCAGTCCCTCGTCCCAGGCAACGCAGGCCGTTTCGACTGAACCATCGGCAAACTCCACCATCACGCCGGCATGCTGCCGGTCTGCGGCTTCCGCTTGCAATGCGTTGGTATGTTGGAACATCGGCGCGCCGGAACGCCGGACCGGTGCAGCGCCGGCACTGGTAACCAGCGGCAGATACACCCTGTTCTCCGCTCCCGATGGACAAATATCGGCAAAAGCTATCGCCGGCGGCGCATCTGCAGTCCAGGACCAGCCGTCAACCGCCCCATCGCGCAGCACGCGGCTGCCGGCCCCTACCGGCGCGGACTGCCATGCGCCATCCACCAGCAACCAGTAGCGCCAGTAGTCCGGCGGGTACTCACAGAGACAATCCTCGGCGGCGCATCCCGCGCGGTCGATCTTACAGACGAACGCGCCAAACGCGGGATCGGTGGCAACTTCGAATGCCAGGCCGGAACGGGCAAGCAGATCCACCCCGCTGATCTGCTCCTCCGCAAAGGTGACGCAGCGGGTAATGACCGTCGTGTCACTCACCTGCACGACCAGCCCGGCCCGGCCCGGCGACGCGGCCCGCGAATATAATCCCTGGAGCAATAGTGCCGCTACCGCCAGCAGCAGGGCAGAACCTAGTCGATGAGTCATAAGATTGAGACCATTCAAACGTCGGCACGTTAACACGTTAGAACAAAGGTTTCAACATGTTAACGTGCCGACGTGTTAACGTTCAAACGCACCAACGTACTAACGCCCAACAATCGGCAGATAGACGCGCAGCGGTTCCTCCCGGCTCTCGACAACCGTTGGATCGGTCGTGAGGGTACCACCGTTCTGCACACCATCGCTGCCATCGGTAAAGGTTGCGCGGAACAGCAGCGTATCCGTCGGCGTGACATCATCGCGTCCGCTCAGGTCAATCGTCGCCGAGAAGTAACCGGTTTCGCGGATCGTATCAACGGCTTCGAATGCCGCAACCTGCGGTCCATCCTCCGCAACACTCCACTCCAGCGTCAACGTACCATCGCCGTTCAGGTCACTGCCATAGGGCACCGTTATGGCGACACTTTCCCCATCGGGGCTAAATATCCCAAACGCCGCACCTGCCACCAGTCGGTCGGGATCGGGGCCGCGCGGGATGGGCGTGTAGGTCGTTGCCGGATCGGCGACTGCCGTCCCTGTGTAGGGATAGAATGCCTCCAGCAGTGCCGGTACCGCCTGCTGCGTCGCAAACAGGTTATCAGCGGTCGGGTTAAAGCTGTCGGTGATATCCGCATAGTTCCAGTTCGTCACGAATGGACCATCCGGTTTCTGGTAACTGCCCAGGGTGCCCAGCGGCCAGCGCCCATCTTTGCGCCAGGAGGCCTCCGTCAGATCAACCCCCGCCGCCAGCAACCCCTGAATGGCATACGCGGTTGAGTTAGTGCTAAACGCACCAAACGCTTCCCATCCGCCGGTGGCGCTCTGGCTCTCGCGCAGGGCGGTAATGCCCGCCTGTACCGCTGCGTTATTCGCAGGAATGCCGGCCGCAATCAATGCCTGGAGCGCCAGCCCCGTCGTATCCGCGCTCCCCCAACTCCCCTCTGCATCCTGCAGGCTGATCAAGAAGTCGGTGGCGGCGGCGGGGATCGTTTCGCCGGCAGCAACCAGTCCCAGGATGGCAAACGACTGCGGCGTGGCACCCGCTGCGCCGGTGGCAAAGCCGCGTGACGCGGTGGTGCTGTAGGCTCCGGTCGCCTGCAGCGTCTCCGTCAGGTCAGTGACCAGGTTGAACGGCGTGGGGCTGCCAAAGCCGGTTGGATCGCCGCCACTCGCAACAACGCCAACGATCAGCTTGCCGGTTTGCGTTGGAAAGATGCGGTCGCTGTCATCACGGGTATAATTTCCCGCCGCCGTTGCCAGATAATCCAGCGGCGACTGGTCCGTTGCGCTGGTGATAGTGTTCGGATTGTAGCCCGCAGCCACAAATGCCAGCAGATTGTCTAGCGTTTCGCCCGGCGATGAGGCTGCGGCGAAGCCCGGCCAGCCGCCGTCATCATTCTGCCGCGATTGCATATACGCCAGTGCCCGCTCAACCCGCAGCGGAGTTGTCATAAACAGCGGCTGGTCGGTCAGCCCGTAGAGCGCCTCCAGCGTGGCATAGGCATTGAAAAAACGCCCGGCAATGATGCCCTCATCGGTCTGCAGGCCAACCAGTGCCTCGCGGGGGTTGGTACCGCCCGTGGCCCATGTCTGCGTTGTCGGGATAAACCCGGCCGTCGCAAGTGCCGTCATCGCCCAGCCGGTGCTGTTGGCCGGTTCGCCCATGCCGATATCGCCCCACAGCGCAGTGGCAGCGGTCTGGTTCTCCCGGTAGAAGGCCAGCGCCTGCCGGATCGCCGGATCGGTTGGGAACACATTGCCGCTGCCAATCAGCGCAACAATGGCATAGCCGGTAATTGACAGGTCATTGCTCCAACTACCGCCCTCGTTCTGGTTGTTGATCAGCCAGGTGGTTGCCGCTTCCGGGATCGGCTGCCCGGCGCTGATCAACCCCAGGATCGCCAGGGTCTGATTGATGTCATTTGCCTCACCGCTGGAAAATCCTTCTTCGGCCGGCGTGCTGTAGGTGCCGTCCCCGGCAGCGGCATAGGCCGCGTTGAGGGCGGCAATCAGATCAACGCCGCCAAAACTGGCCGGATCGGCACCGGCAGCGGCCACGGCTGCCAGCAGTTGCCCGGCGCGCCCCGGGAACAGATTCGCGGTTGCCGGGGTATCGGCCTGATAGATGTAGCTGATGACCTCCGCCTCCAGGTAGTCGAGCAGCGTGTTGTCTGTGCTCGAAACCAGCGTGTTAGCGGGATAGCCGACCGCATTCAAGGTCAGGATAACGCGGATCGTCCCACCCGGATCTGCCCCGAAGGTAAAGGAGTTGATCCCACCATTCTCCGCTTGCTGCGTTTGCAGATAGGCCACCGCCTGTGCAATCGCCTCATTCTGATAGAAGGGGTAGGTCGTGGTAAGTTCCTGGGCCAGATCCACCGTGAGACTCTGTGCCGATACAACCGGCCGTGACGTGGGCGCACTCGCCTGAAAAGCAACCAGTAAGCCGAGCAGAGCGAACATTCCAATCACCAGACGGGGGCGACTCTGTTTCATACTGCATCCTCTCGTGGGGCGCACATCCGTGTACCCATAACACGCCTGCGACTGGCGGTAATACCGCACGCAGGCCATCTAACTCCCGAAACCGCTTTCAATCCGGCCGTACACCTGCAACCTGTCCCCCGCAAAAGAGCGCAACAAAAAACGGCACTCCGCGTGGAGGCCGTTATCATCTGAAAGATAGTGGTTGGCAGACCCTGCCAGCCATAACGTCCGGATCCCCTTGTTCCGCGAGGGTGAACACGAACCAGGACAAAGGCGGGTCATCGGGCTGGACCGACTGAAGCTCTGGAGGTGTCGCGCTACGCCGGCACCGGGCCAGGCGCACACCAGAAAGCAATCAGTGGCATTACCGTTGCGGGACAGCGCCGGACTCTCACCGGTCTTCCCCCATTGTGCGCCGCGCATCCGGGCGGCAGGCGCACCTTTATCGGTTGTGCGATATTCAGTTGTATATCGGTATCGGTCAGGTCTGGTTGAAGATGATACACCGTATCGTGGTAAATTGCAAGCGCGCTATGCCGACACTGTTCATCAGGAGACGGCAAATTCCGTGTACTGGCGCTGTTCCGGCGGTCGAAAGCCCAGGACAATCTCTTGCCGGGGTACACCCACAGCCGGCAGATCAGTAGCGATGCCTTCTTCGCTATCAGCCTACTGAACCCAGATCTTGCCGTCAATTATGTCCACATAAATCGGTATGTGATGAATGTACTTATGCCCATACCAGCCGATATCCAGCAGCATGTAGCTCTTGTGCGCATCATCAACCAGAAGCCGTAACGGATGTGTACTATCCTCCGTGTAATAATCCGCATACTCGCGCAGAATTCGTTTGACAATCTCCGGATAGTTCAGTTGGGTATGAATATCTTGCAGAACAGAATCAATAACACGAGTTACGCGGTCCTCCGTGTGTACAGGGGTTTCGCCTCCGGCAGGGTGGAACATGACATCCTTAATTTTGGAAAAATTGTGCTTGGAGAGCACAATTTTTCCAAAAAAGAGAGAAAAGGTACTATGCTGCCGCAGGCGAGTCTGGCTTGCATCTAGTCAAACGTCCCATTTGATCGTCCACCGCGTAACTCGTGTCAATAACAGGAGTTACGCGGTCGGTTCCAAATCAGGTGTTCATCTGGATGAACGGCCCGATTCGCCTCCGGCAGGGCGGAAGATTCCCGATCTTTATCAGAAAAAATTTGCACTCTGTGCAAATTTTTTCTGATAAAGATAAAAAGAGTACCATGCTGCCGCAGGCGAAGCCGGCGTTCATTGGGTGAAACATCCGGTTTGTAGATCAACCGCGTAACTCCTGTAAAATACACGACTTACGCGGTCGTTGACCCGATAGGAGATTCCGCCTCCGGCAGGGCGGAAGAAACCATCTTTTTTCACAAAAAATTTGCACAAAGTGCAAATTTTTTGTGAAAAAAGATCAAAATGTACCATGCTGCCG
>DAOTUI010000230.1:0-31536 GCA_034437035.1 Chloroflexaceae bacterium | reverse complement strand
ACACGACTTACGCGGTCGTTGACCCGATAGGAGATTCCGCCTCCGGCAGGGCGGAAGAAACCATCTTTTTTCACAAAAAATTTGCACTTTGTGCAAATTTTTTGTGAAAAAAGATCAAAATGTACCATGCTGCCGCAGGCGAATCGGGCGTCCACCTGGGCAAATGTCCAGTTTGTGGAACCACCGCGTAACTCGTGTCATTAAATATTATCTGGCAATCCGGACATTTCTACAGTACACTGAGATAATGAGCAAGGAGGAAGACGCAGGCGGGGCGGCATCCGATTTGCCCCGTCTCCGTCGTTGGTCACGCAGAGGTTTAGTTGGAGAGGACGAAGAAGATGGACTATATCCAGCTTCAGTGGAGAATTGAGGAACTCGCCGCGATGCACACTGAACTGGTAGCGCTGCTCGATACGATGGATATTGCAATGATCTTCCTCGATACCGACTTCACCATCAAACGCTTCACTCCGGCTACCTCCCGCTTGCTCACCCTGACCCATGCGGATCTTGGTCGCCCGATTGCCGAGGTAATGACCGCACTCGATGACCCGGACCTGCCGGCAGATGCCAGGTGCGTATGCAATACCCGTGACCCGGTTGATCGCAAGATCCGGGTTGACTCGGGCCGCTGGTACCGGCGGCGCATCCTGCCCTACTGTGCGCAGAACAACCATATTGCCGGGCTGGTGGTAACCTTTACCGAGGTACCGTCGGCCACGGATACCGAGATCGCCCTGCGACAGAGCGAGGCACGGTTCCGGTTAGCCGTTGACAACTTTCCCTATATCTTTGTGATCTACGATGCCGAGCGCCGTATCCAGTTTATCAACGCCGGCGGGATCAGGACAAGCGGCCTCCCGGAGCAGGCCATCCTGGGGCGCCGCGATGAGGAGATTTTCCCGCCCGAAGTGACCGACTCCTACATGCCGTTGCTGCAACGCTCGGTTGCCACGCGTACCCACCAGCAGGGTGAGTGTCGCATTGCTCTGCCGCATAAGACCTTTGACATTACGGTCAACTATGTGCCACTCCTGGATGAGCAGGGGGAGATCCGGCAGATCCTGGGGATTACGCACGATATTACGGAGCGTCGCCGGGCCGAGGATGCGCTGCGCGAGAGTGAAGCCCGGTTGCGGTTGCTGTTCGAGTTCAGCCGCGATGCCATTATCGTCGCCGATGATGCGGGCCGCTATGTTGATGTGAACCACGCCGCCTGTGAGTTGCTGGGGTATCGGCGGGAAGAGTTGCTCTGCATGTCCGTTTCCGACCTGGTGGTGCCGGATGAATACCCCGGCGTACAGCAGCAGTTCGCGGAGTATCGCACCGGAGGGAGCAGTAGCGGCGAGTTTACGTTTGTGCATCCCACTGGTCAGGTGCGGATTACCGAGTATAGCGCGCAGCAGTTTAGTCCCGGTCTGCATGTCTCGATCTTGCGTGATATTACCGAACGGAGACATGCCGAGGAAGAACGCCGCCGGTTTGAGGCGAAACTCCAGCAGACCCAGAAGTTGGAGAGCCTCGGGGTGCTGGCCGGCGGTATTGCCCACGATTTTAACAACCTGCTGATGGGCATCTTTGGTTTTGCTGACCTGGCGCTGATGGATCTTGCGGCAGAGCATCCGGCGCGTGAGAATGTCGAGCAGATCCTGGTGTCGGCGCGCCGGGCGGCGGATCTGACCCACCAGATGCTGGCCTACTCCGGGCGGGGCAAGTTTGTAATCAAGTCCTTTCAGCTTTCTCGGGTCGTCAAAGATATGGCGCATCTGCTGGAGGTTTCGGTTTTGAAGCGCTGTGGTTTGACTTATCAACTGGCGGCCGATCTGCCGCTGATCGAAGGCGATGTCTCTCAGATCCATCAGGTGTTGCTGAACCTGATTATCAATGCCTCCGAAGCTATTGGTGATCACAATGGCATAATCACAATCAGCACCGGCCTGATCGAGTGCGACCGCGCGTATCTGGCCGACTGCTTTTTTGCCGAGAGTCTGCCCGCAGGGACGTATGTCTATATTGAAGTCACCGATACCGGCAGTGGTATCACGGAAGAGGTTCGTACGAAAATGTTTGATCCCTTCTTCACCACGAAATTTACCGGGCGCGGACTGGGGTTGGCCGTTGTGCTGGGCATTGTGCGGGGACACAAAGGAACGATTAAAGTTGTCAGTGCGCCGGGGCAGGGCACTATCTTTCGCGTCCATTTCCCGGTGGCACACCAGTCGGTGACGATCACGTCGCCCCTGTCGGAGGGGCTGCCGGTCTGGAGTGGGCAGGGCACCATCCTGTTAGCCGATGATGAAGAGACCGTCCGCATTGTGGCCCAGCGTATGCTGGAGATGGCGGGGTTTCAGGTGCTGATTGCACGGGATGGCTGTGAAGCGGTTGATATGTTCACCCGCCATGCCGGCGCGATTCGGGCGGTGCTGCTGGATATGACCATGCCCTGCATGGCTGTGGATGAGGTGTTGCCCACGATCCGCACGATTAATGCGCATGTGCCGGTGATCCTCACCAGTGGCTACAACGAACAGGAGGCGGTCAATCGGTTTGTAGGCGCGGGGCTGGCAGCGTTTATTCATAAACCCTACCGTTATGAAACGCTGCTGCAAACGCTGCGCCAGGCTCTGGAGCCGCCAACGAGCGAGTAATTCGTCCTGATAAGATGATTTTTCCGGTAGGGACGCACTTCTGTGCGTTCGCCGGCTGTCCTGATGCGGGAATGCCTTCCAGGGGCGATATGTTGTATCATTCCGTGCTTATCGTCGCCGCAATCACCGTCTCCAGTCGCGGCACAATCACCTGCCAGTCGTAGTGCGCCTGCACAAAGGCGCGCCCCGCCATCCCCAGCCGCCGGCCCAGGGCCGGGTCGTCCAGCAAGTGCAGGATCGCCTGGGCAAAGGCGGCGGGAGTATCTGCCGGCAGCAGATGTTCCCCGGCGTGCAGAGCTTCCACCCCCTCTGCACCCATGCTGGTGCTGACGATGGGAGCCTGCATTGCCAGTGCTTCCAGCAACTTCAGCCGCACCCCACCGCCGATGCGCATCGGCACCAGATAGACCGCCGCCGCCGCGATAAAGGGCCGCACATCGGCGACCTCGCCGACAACCTCGACGGCTACTCCGTCGTGCAGCGCCTGGATTGCCGGCGCGGGTTTGCGTCCAACCACCACAAAGCGGGCCTCCGGCTGCTGCGCGCGCACCAGCGGCAGTCCATGTCGGGCAAACCAGGTAACGGCGTCGATATTTGGGCGAAAGTCGAGGCTCCCGGTGAATACCAGTGTTGGCGGTTGCGAGCGGGCGGGTGATGCCGGTGGCTGGAAGTAGTGTGTGTCTACGCCATTGGGGATGATGGGCGGATGCGCAGTGGGATCGAGCCGCTGCAGGGCCCGCCGATCCTCCGCCGAGACTACCAGAACCTGGTCGTAGGTGCGCAGCAGACAGCGTTCGTAGGCGGCCAGTTTGCGCCACTGCACCAGCGAGTAGAGCCCCCGCACGAGCGCGCGCGGGCTGCTGATTGGGAGGGAAAGATCAGTCAGCCCGGCCCGCCGCTGCAAGACATACTCGGCATTAAACTCATCCAGAATCAGGCGTGGCCTGGCGCCGGCCGGATGCCGGGCGTCAATTGCCAGGCCGTATGGTGCCATTTCGATACTCGCGACCAGCACGACCTCAAACGATTGCTCCATGAGCAGTTGCCGTAGTGCGGCGGTGTAGGCAGGTGCGGTATTGCGCAGGGCCATATCCGGCAGTGGTGATGTCAGGGTCGTCCAGGCGCGTCGGCGCAGGCTGCGCGTCGGTGGTCCTTGCACAGTGACAACCTCGCAGCAGTTGCGTAGTGGCTCCAACGCGGCAACGGCGGCAGCATCGGGTGCGAAGGTCAGGCAGGTAACACTATGCCGCGCCGCCAGCCCGCTGAGCAGATTGTAGATGCGCAACGCGCCACCACTGCGGGGTGGGTAAGGTGGGTAGGGTGCGAGAAACAGGATTTGCATGGGGTTCGTAGTCCAAAGTCTGTCGTCTGAAGTCCGTAATCCGAAGTCTGTCGTCTGTCGTCTGTAATCCGTAGTCCGTGCCCGGTTTCGTAGTGCCGCCTGATGAACGTGGAATGTTTCATCCGGATATCGCCGCTCAGGAGTCCCGGCTTCAGCCGGATCAGGCGTTCTCGGCAGTAGGCCGCTGCACCGACAGGCATCCGACCGGCGAAAGCCGGGACTCCCGGACATTCATCCCCGGACATTCGTATCCGGACTTTTTTCAAACTTCATAAGCCGGGACGCCGATCCGGCGATGCGCGGATGTAATGTTCAAACTTCATCAGGCGGCACCACGCGTAGCTATCGGGGGACAGGGTGCTTACGGCAATCCCTGTCCTCCGATCACCTGTTCCCTAGGCCGCGTTACGTCGTCTCGGTCGTCTTCTTGCGGGTGGTTGTGCCATTCACGGCGGCGAGCAACTTCTCGACCTGGTACTCCGATTGCTCCTCGGCCTGCTCGAGCTTCTGCACCACATCGTAGCGGTCCAGAATCTCCTCCGTGACGGTATCCGCCGGGCGCTCCGGGGTGGCTGTGCTGTCTACCACAGCCAGCAGCAGCATCCAGGCCAGCCAGCGTTCGAATGCCTCTTTGTTGAACCAGAGGACGTTGTTATGCCGGTTGATCTGCAGATACTGGCGGACGAGATTGGTCCGCAGTCCGGCCTCAAGCACATGGTAGGTGCGCTTCTTCTTGGGTACATCCAGCTCAAACCAGCACTGGTGGTCAATCATGATCTTGATCGTTCCCACCGAGCGCCAGGACGTGTCCTCGTCCACGCTCAGCGTTTGCAGCGTATCGACGATGATCTTGTTCAGGAGCCACTCATCCATCCAGCTCCGGCTCTGATGTTCAAAGTCTTCGGCATCGAGCAGTTTGCCCAGGGGCGCAATAAACAGCCAGCCAAAGATCGTACCCCAGGCGGACGGATCGCCGTTGAGATGCCCGTCCAGCGCCTTAAGCGCCGTTTTGTACTTGCGCGACTTGGGCATGGGGAAACGCTCTTCCAGGATGGGCAGTTGCAGCACCGCCTCCAGCCGCTGCCGGGTGATCTGTGCGATCTCCGCCGTGTCGCCGCTACTATTGGTAAACTCCTTGATGGCATTGAGCAACGTACGGTACTTCTGATCAATCTCTTCCAGGAGGGCTGTATCCAGTTCCTTACCCGGCTCGCGCACCGGGGCATCGATCAGGCGGCGGAAGACCTCCGGGTTGACCAGGGCCTTAAACGGCTCGCGCACCGGCTGCAGGAAGACCTCCTTGAGTGCCTCCTCCACACTGGGCACACCGCGTCCGTTCAGCATGGTCATGATGTGGTAATAGTGGCTCCACTCGTTATCCCGCACCTCGCGGAAGTCCATAAAGACATGGTGCTGGTAGGCGTCAAGCTCCACATAAAGCCCCTGTTCACACAGGTCTTTGCTGTTGCGAATATACTCCAGTCCGCTGATATAGTCGCGGAAGATCACGTAGTAGGCAGCATCGCCGTTCAGCCCCAGACCTTCGCCGATGCTGCGCTGGGTAATGTGGCGATCACCATTATCCTTGACGGCATAGCCCACCGAGGACTTGATCCAGCCCCGCGCATGCCCGAACTTGTTGTGGTAGACGAAGAGCCCGCGCTCGCCCCCATGCCGGTTCGAGTAGGCGAACACATCCTCATTGACATGGCCCTCCGGCGCGAAGCAGTCATAGAGCAGGAAGTCATGCACCTCGGCAAAGATATAGCGGCGGTGCATGAGCGGGAAGATTACCTGATCGTGATGCCGGATCAGCCCCCAGTCGGGCGACTCATCATAGTAGGCGCGCTTGTACTCCATGCCATACTTCTCGGTGTAGCCCTCGATCTGCCCGTGACCAAACATCGGCAGGCCCGGCATGGTACACATCATGGCACAGACGCCGAAATATTTGTCGCTCTTGCCGAACTGGTCAACGGCGGTGCGCTCGTCCGGGTTGTTCATAAAGTTGACAAAGCGCTTGAGCACCTCGGGATCAAACTCGAGCGTGTTCTTCATCACCGAGCGATACTTGGCGTTATCCTCATCGCGCATCATGTTCATAAAGGCGCTGTTGTAGACGCGATGCATACCCAGCGTGCGCACAAAGTAGCCTTCCATCAGCCAGAAGGCTTCGGCCAGCAGCAGCGTATCGGGCGCTTCGACGGCGACCCGGTCAACCACTTCGCGCCAGAACTCATGTGGGATGGCGGCATCAAACTGCTCCTTGGTCAGCCCATGATCCGAGCGGGAGGCAATATCACCACCCGTGCCGGGTTGTGGGAACCAGAGGCGCTGGTAGTGCCGCTTCGCCAGGGTCATGGCGGCGTCGAAGCGAATAACCGGCGTCTTCCGCGCAACATGCAGGATCGTCTGGATCACCGCCTCGCGTACCTCCGGAATGAGGAAGTTCAACTGCGCGGTATCATTCCAGGGCATGCTGGTGCCGTCATTGCCGTGGTAAATATACCTGGTGTCGCCGGTCCAGTGGTCCACCCGCTTGAAGACAACTGCGGCATCACTGCGGCTGTAGTAGTGATCCTCCAGGTAGATGCCCACGCGCCCATCCCAGGAGAGATCCGGCCCATTGAAGCTGTAGGCCGGGAAGGGGCTGTAGTCCAGCGAAATAAACCAGTCGGGATGCTCAACCACCCACTTCGAGTCGATGCCCATATGGTTGGGTACCATGTCGCTGGACATGCGGATGCCGCGCCGCCATGCGCGGTCCTTCAGGTTCTGAAAGGCTTCTTCGCCGCCGAGCAGGGGCGAGATGACATAATCAAAGAGCGAGTAGGCCGACGCCTCCGCCTCAGGATTGCCGCACATCTGCTTGATACGCTGCGAGGCCGGGCTGCGCTGCCAGATCCCGATCAGCCAGAGTCCGCTAAAGCCCGAGCGTGCCAGCCGATCCAACTCCTCATCGGGAACTTCATCCAGGCGCGTCAGTTGGCGCTGATACTGCTTCGAGAGCTGATCCAGCCAGACATAAATATTCTTGGCAAGCAACACCAGTCGGGGCATCCAGTCCAGGTCCACGCTAAAGCGCTCATACTCCACATCCAGTGTGCCATAGTCGGGTACCAGCGATGGGCCCGCTCCCAGACCGACTGGATGAAACATCCGGGCATCCTCGCGGATGAAGTCCAGGCTGCTGAGCATGCGGTAGAGAAACTCGCCGATAACCTCAGACCAGCGGGTGCGGAGAAATTCCAGTTGATCAAACAGCGAGTGCGGATGTGCCAGGGCGGGCGCGCGCAGCATATCGATCAGGTTCTGGTTTTCGGGACCAAAGCGCGGTTGGGTCTCGAAGAACTCGCGCAGGCTGCCCCACACGTCGGGGTAGACCGTTTCGGCATCGAGGCGCGCATCATCAAACAGTTCGAGGTAGGGCGCAAAGGCCGGGTTCATATTTGCCAGCCAGAGCAGCAGCAACTCCTCCTTCTCTACCTGAGTATGCGGCACACCGGCCGTTTCGCCCTGCATATAGGCATCCAGGGTGATCTCTCCCCGATAAATGCTCAGGGGCGGGAACTCGTCGGCAAAGGTGTAGAGTACCTTGTCAATATGTTCCTGGCCGAAACGACCATTAAGCCACTCCAGCGCCTGCTTCAACACCTGGGGATTCTTCTCCCGGCGGTAGAGCGCAACCACATAGTGCAGGATCTCATCAATCATGCCCATCGCATTGATATGGCTGGCCTGGACTGCCTGCTCCGGATGGTTGAGAATATCGCGCTGCTCGTTCATCTTCTGCGCGAAGACCCGGGCGGCACGAAAGTTGGCAAAAATAACATTACCACTAAACGCAAAGAGCGACTCGTCAAACTGATAGCGGTCGCGCGCCTTCCGGGAGACATGAAACTCCATCCGAACGGCGTCGTTCCACTGTTTTTCCACTAAGAACCTCCCCTTGAGTCTACAATTCTCTCTATAATCCATGATAGCTGACCTGAGCGGCCGGCCATGCGGCATAGAACGCACTTCACCAACAAACGGACTCCCGTAGTGTTCCTACGGGAGGTAGGTCATCTGCGCAACGGTTCATCGCGCCATGCATGCCATGCAATCAGGCCGGCGCACTGTACACAATCAGGTAATTACCGATGCGCGTGAGTAGGTCATGATAACATAAGTTGTTCTATCGGGTTGCAGGCACCATTATAGTACAGGATTACCCATCCGGGCCAATCGGGTTAACCGGCCCCATCCGGAGGTATTCGCAGGTGCAGCTTACAGCCGCAGCTTTCCCGAATAGCTATAGCCGCAAGAATCGTGCCATGGTCGGTCGTTTGTCGCCTATCAACTGCTATGCAGATGCTCTGTGCCGACGACCGCACAATCTCGACCCATGGTTTTCGCCCGGTAGAGCGCCTGGTCGGCCACGCGTACGAGCCGCTCGCCGGTGGTGCCATGCTTGGGGAACACCGCAATGCCCAGCGAAAGCGTCACCGGGCCGAGTGCCTGGCCGCGATAGGTCAGGGCCAGTTGCTTGGCTGCCGCGCGGATCTGTTCAGCCCGCCGGATCACCGTATCGAGGCTGGTATCCAGCATAATGAGGGTAAACTCCTCGCCCCCGTAGCGGCAGGCGATATCCTCGCGGCGCAGGTGGGACTGCAAGATCCGCCCCAGTTCGCGCAGCAGCATGTCTCCGGCGGCATGCCCAAACGAGTCGTTGAACCGCTTGAAATGATCCAGATCGAGCATAATCACCCCTAGCGTAGTCTGGTGGCGGATGGCCCGCTGCACTTCGCGCTCCAATGACTCCTCCATGTAGCGCCGGTTGAACAGCGCGGTGAGCGGATCACGGATGGCCTGGTGACGCAGCGTCTCGCGCAGTTGCATGTTTGCCAGGGCCAGTCCGATATGTTCCGCGACGGTGACGGCCAGTTGCTGGAGTGCTTCCGGAAATGGTCCCTGCTCCAGGCAGAGATAAAGCACCCCCAGCGTTTCGCCCTGGGCCATCATCGGCACGCAGAGCGTACTCTGCGGCCGCGGGGTTGCCAGATGCTCGCAGGTCAGCGCGTGCTGCGTATCCTGCAGCAGATAGGTGCGACCGCGCCGCAAAGCCCAGCATTCATCCGGGGCGCAGATCTGCTGGGGTGACAGACTGCCCCAGATAGCGCTCGCTTCGGCATAGTTGCGCGAGGCGGTAATAATGTAGAGCGCGCCCGATACGCCAGGGAACATCTGCGGCATGATCTGCATAATCACCGCTGCAGCCTCATCGCTGGTCCGACAGATCTGCAAGAGATCACTCATGTCACTCAACAGGGTAATCTCATAGTTGCGGCGCTCCAGTTCGCCTGCCCGGCGCGTCAGATCAGCATTGGCCCGCTGCAGCGCCTCCTCCGCCTGCTTGCGTTCGCTGATATCGGTGGCAACACTGCCGACCGCATAGATCTTCCCGGCGGCGTCGGTAATCGGGAAGACCGTACGCAAATAGGTATGCAGTGTATCTCCCCGTGGAATAGTGATCTCTTTTTCAATCGTCTGGCCTGTTTGCAATACCTGTTGATCCTGAGTTGCCAGGGTCTGGGCCTGCTCCTGCGCAAAGAAGTCTGATGACACTGTTCCCAGCAAGGGCTTCTGCGAACGCCGGAATGCCTGGAACTGTTTGTTATGCAGGATGACTTGACCCCGCACATCCTTCGCCAGCATAATCGCGGGTGAGTGATCCAGAAACCCGCGTAGCAGCGACTGGCTCTCGCGCAGGGCTTCCTCGGCCTGCTTGCGCTCGTTAATATCCGCCACCGTACCAATAATAAATGCCGGGTCGCCCTGCGGATTGCGGATCAGGGTCACCAGTACATCGGCCCAGAAACAACTGCCGTCTTTGCGGATAAAGCGCTTCTCCAGGCGGTAGTGCTCAATCAGCCCGCGCGCCAGCTTGTGCTGATGCACGCGGCTGGTATTCAGATCAGCGGGATGAGTAACATCCAGCGCCTGCCCCTGATAAACTTCCTCGGGGGTGTAGCCCAGCATATCGGCCCAGCGGTGGTTTATCCGAAGATAGTTCCACTGCGTATCCATCAATGCCACGCCGACCAGGGTGTAATCAAAAATGGCCTGCAACTGGGTTTCACGTGTGCGCAGGGCCTGCTCCATCTCCTTGCGCTGCGTGATATCCACCATGACGCCCGTCACGGCAACGACCTGACCGTCGGCCAGAATAGTCCGGCTGTTGGTGCGAATGCAGACCAGGCGGCCATCCTTCGCCCTCACCCGAAAATCAAACGGCTGCCGCACGCCCTGCAGGGTCTGTACAAAGCCGGCCTGCAGATCGGGCAGATCCTCCGGGTAAACAAACCGGGTAAGGGAAGCGGAAGCTCTTGTTCACCCCAAGCTCCCTCAGACGCTCTACTCGTGGGCTTGCTGACGCCCAAGTTTCCGGATGGTGGGACAATTAACAGCTTCCGCTTCCCTAAATGGCTGCCCAATAATTTCCTCTGGCGTATACTGCACGATCTGCTCAATAACCGGGCTAATGTAAATAAAAACACCTGCACTATCCAGGGTAAAGATAACATCGTTGATATTCTCGACCAGCGCCCGGTAGCGCTCCTCGCTCTCCCGTAACGCCGCTTCCATCCGCTTGCGCTCGGTGATGTCGCGCAGAATGCCGATGCCATACCAGGCTCCCCCCATCTGCACCGCTGAGAGCGAAACCTCAACCGGGCAGACTGAGCCGTCTTTGCGCACTGCTTCCAGTTCGGTGGTCTGCCCAATTGCCGGTCCGTGCCCACTCCGGCAGAATTTGGACATTCCCTGGCGGTACAGCGCGTAGAACGGCTCCGGGACGATCATGCGATGCAGATCCTGCCCCAGAGCTTCGGCGCTGCTGTAGCCCAGCAACCGTTCGGCAGCGGCATTCCAGAACTGGATATGCCCCCGACTGTCAATCATAATGATGGCATCCTGCGCGGCGGCACTCAGGGTGCGAAACTTCGCTTCACTCTCACGCAGACTGGTTTCGGCGGTCAGGCGATCGGTGATATCGTAGGCCAGCACCATACCGCTGATAATCCGGTTCTGCCGGTTGTACATCGGCAACACATGCACATCATAGACGCCGTCGGCAAACGCCACCTGCGCATTGCCGTGAATGCCGTCCAGGGCTGCATGGTAGTGCGGCTCCAGGATGGCGCAGAGATCCGGCGATATGACCTCCCGGAGCGTGCGGCCAACGACGGTTGCGCGACTCAACCCCCCGCGCCGGGTGGCGGTCCAGTGTGCATCGGTGTAGCGCAGTTCATGATCAAATGTCATAATAATGCCCATCGGGAAGTGTTGCATGAGCGTATGCCCGACTGCGGCGGTGTGTTCCAGTTCCGCAATACGCTGCTTGAGAGCGGCATTCTCTGCCTGAAGTCCAGCAATGGTTTCTGTATCGGTCAGGGTCATCAACGTACTCCATTCACAAGCCGTTCGGGAGCGATTATTACTGATCGCTGGTCTACGCCGGGCAGTATCTGCCGGGTTATCTCTCGGTTAACGGTTATCAAAAGCTCATTATCGTGTCGGCACTGTTTGTTTATTCTTTTCATTATAATACGGGTTGCTTCGTGTGATCTTATTGCAGTTTCGGTGCAAACTGTGTGCAGATGTGGCGGGAGAAGAAATGAGGCGGAAGAACAAATAAACAGAGAACAAAGAACAAACAGGATATTGGAGCGGGCACAGTTTATTCCGGGTTCTCACTAATACGAGTTACGCGGTGGACGATCAAACTGACAGGAGTTACGCGGTCGAGATCCAAACTGGACGTTTGACCCGATGGAAGCCGGATTCGCCTGCGGCAGCATGGTATTTGTTTTATTTTTCCACAAAAAATTCGCTTCCAGAGCAAATTTTTTGTGGAAAAAATGGCCCCTTTCCCGTCTTTTTCGGAAAAATGTGGCTCTCCGAGCCACATTTTTCCGAAAAAGGATGTTTTCTTCCGCCCTGCCGGAGGCGAAAAGAACTCGCTCACGGAGGACCGCGTAACTCCTGTAACTGAGCGTTTCACCAGTTGCAAGCCCGACTCGCCTGTGGCAGCATGGTACGTTATGGAGCTTCTTCCAACCTGCCGGAGGCGGAATCGCCTGCCGGGTCAATGACCGCATAACTTGTGTCACCAAGTGGATGGAGGGCAGTGTGCAATTGAGCAGGAGAGATGGAAACATGCCCGGCGAGCCGTGCGAGACCCACCGGGCGCGGCGAATTATTTGAACTATCTGCCGCTCACACCTGCTGCTGATTCTCGGAGATGCCGCGCAGTTGGAAGTTGTCAAAGCGAGCCTGAACGCTGCCCGTATCGGAACTGGTGACAATCATGCCCACTTCGCCCTGCACCAGGAAGGGGCTCTCAATCGCGGGTAGTTCCTCGTCGTTGAGCGCAATCGTGATTACATTATCGCGGACCGCGACGCGGATATGGTTTGTCTCGCCCACCCCGGTGTTCACCGCATCCACCGGCGTGGGTTCCAGCAGTGCCACGCGGTTGCCTGCTCCATCCAAGACCAGCAGGGTAACGCTGCCATCCGGTAAGATAAACAGGCTGTAAAAATCGAACGAACCGCCGTCGCCAAACATCACGCCATAGCCCACGCCCTCGTCAGCGCCCTGTTCCAGCGCGGCATCAACTTCCAGAATAAAATCATCCACCTCGGATACGCCCGCCGGTAGCGGCTGCTGCCACGACTGCACCCCACCCCCGGCGAAGAGCGCGTAGCCGCCCTCGCGGATGGTCGCGCCGCCGATGCTCCAGGCGACATCTTCCGGATCATTAAAATCCTCGGCCAGGTTCTGCCCCTGTGCGCTTCCCTCCATATTATCAAAGCGGACAACTAGCCCGCCCTGGTCAAAGGTAGTCAGTCCCAGGGTTAACTGACCGCCGGCAATCGCTTCGTCCGTGGCCTCGATCACCTGCCGGCCATTCAGGAAGGCGGTAATGCTATCGCCCTGGGCCACCACACGCAACCGGTTACCGGCATCCGGCCCCGTGTTGATCCCGCTATCGAACGTCCAGGGCACCAGCGACTGATACACCTGATCGGTGATGCGGACCAGCCGGTAGTAGCCGGAGCCGCTGATGGAAAACATCAGGTAATCCCCTGGACCACTCTGCCGAAAGCGAATCCCATACTCGGCAGTTGGATCACCCGCGACCTGCGTGGCATCAACCGCCATATCGAAGTCCTGAATCGGTCCACGCGCATTGAGAAAGAGCCCATAGCTATCAAAGTTGGGCGTATCAACGCGTAACGCGTAGGTGCCGTCAACCACCCGGCTGCGCGACTGGTCCCAGCGGTTGGTGGGCTGTTCAAAATCCTCAACAATCATGAGCGGTCCCCCCGGTAGCGGGATATCCTCGGCAGGGCGGGGTGACTCCGGTGGGGCCGGTAGGTCCGGTTTGGCCTGCCCCTGGAGGAGCGTTGATCCACTAAGGACAAAATAGAGGACGCCGCCAAAGGCGCAGAGCATCAGCATAATCAGGCCGCCCAGCGCCAGCGCCAGCCGGAGCAGCAATCGCCGTTGCTGCCGGGCGGAGTCGGCTACTGCCGGGGTAGGCGTTTCCGGTCGCGGGTATTCCATAATGATAGCCCCCATTTTTATGACACGTTTTTATCACACTGCAGGCCACCGGAAGCCGGTATCCGACCTCCAGGATCTGGTAGTGCAGTATACTCTATTCCGGCGTTTGATCAACGACAGGACTTACGCGGTGGGCGTTTGGACCACGAACAACACGAAATGAGCGAACACCGCGAAACGGCCAATGCTGCCATGGATCAGTGATCCTGTGTTTGGTGGGGGATATCGCCTCCGGCCGGGCGGAAGATTCCGATCTTGTTCACAAACATTCGCACGTTGTGCGAATGTTTGTGAACAAGATAAAACAATACCACGCTGCCGCAGGCGAATCGGGCCATTCATCGAAACAAACGCCTGATTTGGAGTCTACCGCGTACGTCGTGTCAATGAGAAATGGGAGGGGTTCAGATGCAGGCTTTTTGTGGGAGGGACGCGCTTCTGCGCGTCCGCAGCCCGTTCTGGTGTGGGACATGGTTTCGGGAGCGGTGGTCGCTGCAGGTCTCGCCAACCGCATTCCACTGCGCTCTGGCGAAAAAGTCTACCCTTGCGAGGAAATAGAGAGCGGGTTCAAGTGACAGAAGTCCCAAGGAGGAGCAAAGAGTCTCGTGACAATGGGGACGAGACTCTTCACACGCTCGTTCAGATGGCCGTAGGGAGCAACGCCGGTGCGTGTCATCGATGAAGCTATGCGGGCACTAGCTCTTCTTGCCCTTATCGCCTTTCCCTTTGGTGGGGGGGCTCTCCGGTTCTTCCGGCTCCGCTGTGCTGCTGCTGCCCGTTGTCTTGGGCATCCACATCTGCATCCACTCGCTCTGGGACTTGAGCGTCTCCTCCAGGGTATTGCCCCAGAGATCCAGCACCTTTTGCGCCTCTTCCTGGCGCTTCTCGCCCAGCATCGACTGCAGGCGGCGGGTAGTCTTCTCAGACTCTTCCAGGCGTGAGCGGAGCAGTTCATACCGCTCCAGCAGTTCCAGGTAGCGATGGCGCGGCACAACGCCCATCATCCGCCACCACTCCTCCAGCCAGTCACTCATCGCCTCAGGTTGCATCGGCATCATCCCCGGCGGCATAAAGCGGGCCATCATGCGCAGTGTTTCTTCGGAAACATTGGTTGTGCTGCTCAGGTTCTTCATAATCTGCTGGGCGTCGCCACTGCCGCGCATCGCCTCCGACATCAGATTGAACCAGGCTTCCATCATTTTGGGAGTGAACATCAGGTCTTTCCTTACTATGCAAGTCCGTTCATGCAACACAGCGAAGGTCTCACCCGGTGAGTAGTGAGACGCTTCGCTGCGCTTGTCGCAACCCTTATATCATACCAGCGCCAGGTACAACTCCGCGCGAATTTGTATCGCAGCAACCCGGATGTGACCGTACCTGGTGCGTTGTCTTAGCCGCGCTCGCGTACCCAATCGGCAATCGTCGGTGCGAGATCACGCTGCGCCTTCCCACTCACGTACATTCCGATGTGCCCCACCGGGAACCCTTTGGCGGTGTAGTCTTTGGAGCCGACATACTTCTCCAGCGCCGTGGAGGAGGGCGGTGGTACCAGATGATCCTTGTCGGCGTAGATGTTGAGCACCGGCATGGTGATATTGCTCAGGTCAACCCGCTTCCCGTCAAGCTCAACCTCGCCCTTAATCAGCTTGTTCTGCTGGAAGAAGTCCTTCAGAAACTGCCGGTAGGCTTCACCCGCCTGATCGGGGCTATCGAAGATCCACTCCTCCATGCGCAGGAAGCTGACCAGCTTCTCCTCACTATCCATCAGATCCAGCATGTCGGTGTACTTCTGGAAGTTCAACTGGAACGGCTGAAGCATCAGGAAGCCAAAGTTCATAAAGTCACCCGGCACATTGCCCAGCGCCTCGATCATGAGGTCCGGGTCCATGTTAGTGCCCCAGGTGTTCAGCAGACCCTGCTCCTTGTCCTCCTCACGAGCATGGAAATCTACCGGCGTCACCATAGTGATCAGGTTCTTGAGCTTCTCCGGATGCAGCGCGGCATAGCAGAGGCTCATCGCGCCGCCCTGGCAGATTCCCAGCAGGTTGATCTGATCCAGGCCATGCTTTTCACAGATAAACTCCACACAGTTGTGGATGTAGCCGTTGATATAGTCGTCGAGGGTCAACCAGCGGTCGGCGCGGGTTGGGTAGCCCCAGTCGATCAGGTAGACATCCATGCCCTGCTTGAGCAGGTTGCGCACCAGCGAGCGGTTCTCCTGCAGGTCGGCCACCGCGGGGCGGTTAACCAGCGCGTATGAAATCAGAATGGGGATCGGGAACAGGTTATCCACCACCGGCTTGTACCGATAGAGCACCAGTTTATCCTCGCGGTAGACCGCTTCCTTGGGCGCGGTCCCCACCTGAACATCATCATGCTTGAGCCGACTCAGAATCTTGACGCCCTCCACCATCTGGCGGTTCATCTCGGTGATTTCGTGGATGGCATCTTCAGGATTGATTTGCAACGGAAACGTAGTCATTCCAGACCCCTCCATTTTAATGTAACCCGCATGACGCGGTGTGAATTTTTCCATTCGATCGGGCCGGTCACGCCGCCGGCGGCGACGTGACGGCCATAAACAACACGTAGCCGGGTTTAGCCTTTCCCATTCGCCTCGCGTACGGCCTGTAACTCCTGCTTGAGGGCAGTAATCTCTTTGCGTAGATCGGATACGCTGCTGTCGGTGCCATTGCCGGGAGGGCCACCCTTCATTGCGCGCTTGAGTGCTTTGACCTCTTTGCGCAGTTCATAAATATTGCGGTGCGCCTCATCCACTTCGCTCCGGGTCGGCACATAGCTCGTCTTCAGCATCAACTCGACGACCTGCTGCTCTTGCAGCCGGTACTTCATCGCCGTATCCATCAGCCGTCCCTGGATCTCGACATACTCCGGTGTGCGGAAGACCTGCTCCAGGGAGCTATCCGCCGTATCCGTCCAGATGCGGATCAACTCGCGCACGCCGGTGACCGGCTGATCATTCTGGGCGCGGTTGACCAGCGTCTTGATCACATTCTCGAAGATATCGCCCCAGGAACCGGCCAGCACTGCCTGATATTCGGCGCTGACCCGGCGGAAGTCCAGCCAGGCATCAAACGCTTTGGCAATCTTCTCATTGATCTCGCGGGTGAAGCCAAAGCTGGGGCTCTCTACCAGGCTACCAAAGGTGCGCTCATAGGCATCCCAGTAGAGGCTGGTCATCTCGATCAATTCCGACCCGCTACCGGAGCCGCTCATCGCCTCACCGATGTGCCAGGGCGCGCGCTGGAGGGATGACAGCCAGGGCTGGCTGACGGCCTGGATCTCCTCCAGGTAGAGCCGCCACATCTCGCCAATATCCTGAGAGGACTTCAACATGCCGGCGGGGGCCGCTGCCAGTTGCTTGCTGAGATCCTCAGCGTAGCTGCGCATGGTCGCCTGCCAATCTTCGCCACTCTCAACCTTGGGCCAGATGGTCTTCCAGGCATCGGAGGTCAACTCCACAAACCGCATCATGGCCGACTGGTTCGCCAGGAGTTGCCGCGACATCCGTTGGGCAACGGGCTGGGCGTCACTGGTCCAGGCTTCAATGCCCTGCGTAGCCATCTTACGCCACTGATCCATCAGGCTGGTATAAGTCATCGTTGATGCCGGGGCGTTACGCATCATTTCATACCAGCTTTCCCAGAGCTGTTTCTGGGTTTCGCCCCAGATATTCATCATGGAGCCGACCTGATCATTCCATGTCATAAAACTTTTCCCTTCATCCAGGTAGGCGATCGATCATCGCTCCTACTTTTTCTTCTCGGTTGTGCTTCCGGGTGCCAGGCTGGACCAGCGGCGCATCCACTCCGACTGCGCCTCCAGCGCCTTCTGGGTGGTATCCTGCCACATCTGCATCAAGTTCTGGCCGCGATCTTTGTCCCAGCTTCCGGCGATCTGGGTAGCGTCAATCTTCTTAACCATGTCGAACCAGCCCTCCCAAAGGCTCTTCTGGGCTTCGGCCCAGTGGTTCATAATCTCACGCCCCTGCTGGGCCCACTCTGTCGCCTCTTTGGACGTACCGGGCGAGGAAGTAAAGCTCTCCACCCAGAGGCGTGTCCACTCGGCCTGGGCATCCAGCGCACGCTTGACCGAGTCTTCCCATGCCTGGGTTGCCTTGGTCCACATCTCGCCCGCCTGGGGGCCACTCATATTCTGGATCGCTTCCAGCCAGGTGTCGCGCATCTGCTTCTGGGCTGCGGTCCACGCCTGCATCATATCCTCGGCTTGCTTGGTCCAGTCCTTCATAGTCATACCCATGCTCCTTCTTGAGTTGTGCTCATTCAGCGGATGGCAAACAGTACGGATGGTACGCGACATGCCGGGTGTTGGCAAGTCTAAACGACATAATTTGGAGCGCAGGTGCCGGCTGCGCGGGAACTTCCCGTCATCCGGTTGATCGGGGAACGAATGACCACCGCTGTGAGCCAACGCTCCGTTCACCTGTCGATCCTCTTCAGCCAGTTCCGGTTGTGGTATACCACATCTTATCTACCATATTGAGGGATTCTACTGCAGATCATAACCCTTTTAGCCTACTTCGTCAACTTTTTACAAACCATTGTGCCGGCAATTGCAAATCCCCGCTATGCTGTCTTCCGCGCTGTCGGGGTCACCGGCGGCTTCCAGCGGGCGGGCCGCTTCCAGGCACGGGGCTGCGTAATGCGTGTAACGTTACGCTGCCACTGACACGAGTTACGCGGTCGTCCATCCAGCGGATGGGATGCGCCGCCGGCAGGGCGGAAGAAGATCTCTTTTTTCCGGAATGGTTTGGCCTTCCCAAACCATTCCGGAAAAAAGAAAAGCACGTACCATGCTGCTGCAGGCGAATCGGGCGTTCGGACCTGACACCAGGCCGGAACAGACTCCCACCGCGTAACTCCTGTCACTGACACGAGTTACGCGGTCACTGACACGAAAGGAGATTTCGCCTGCCGCAGGCGAAATACGCCGTTATCGAGAGCAAACGGTTCGTTTGAACGGCACCGCGTAAGTCATGTCACTGACTCGGCAGAGCATGTCGCCGCCGGCAGGGCGGAAGATTCTATTCTTTTTCACAAAAAAGTTGCATGATGTGCAACTTTTTTGTGAAAAAGATCGAGCACGTACCATGCTGCCGCAGGCGAATCGGGCCGTTCATCCAAACAAACGCCTGGTTGGGAACCTACCGCGTAATGTGTGTAACTTTATGCCGTAACCTCAAGCGCGGCAGTCGTGCCGGCAGATAAGTATGCAATCAGCCAACTTGGGTGTATAATGCACCAGTCAACAGTAGCAAGTTAGTCTGGATCGAGGAATGACCGAGCAGCTTCAGTTTCCACCCGGCTTTCTCTGGGGTGCGGCAACGGCCGCCTACCATATCGAGGGGGCCTGGAATGTCGACGGCAAGGGCGAGAGTATCTGGGACCGCTTTAGCCACACGCCGGGGAAGATCTGGCGCGGCGATACGGGCGATGTTGCCTGCGATCACTACTACCGCTATGCCGAAGATGTTGCCGGGATGGCGGACATGGGCCTGAAAGCCTACCGCTTTAGCTTCTCCTGGCCGCGCATTTTTCCTCATGGCAGCGGTCAGCCCAATCAGCGCGGGGTGGATTTTTACAAGCGACTAATCGCTGCCCTGCACGAGCGCAATATTATGCCGGTTGCCACGCTCTACCACTGGGATCTGCCCCAGGCATTGCAGAACCGTGGCGGCTGGACCCGGCGGGATACGGCCCAGCGTTTTGCCGAGTATGCCGCCTACATGTTCGCAACCTTCGGTGGCGAGGTGCCGATCTGGACAACGCATAATGAACCGTTTTGTACCGCGTTCTTTGGGCATGGCAATGGCTCGCATGCGCCGGGCATCCGCTGGCCCTGGCATATCTTGAAAGTCGCCCACCATGTGTTGCTCTCGCATGGGTTGGCGGTCCAGGCATTTCGCGCGGCATCGCTGCACCCGGTTGGCGGCCTCCCCGATCCGACCATTGGGATTGTGCTGCTGCTCTGGCCGCATCAGGCCGCCACGAAGCATCCCCGCGACATCGCGGCGGCCCGCCGGATTGATGGGGCAATGAACCGTATGTTTCTGGAGCCGCTGTTCCATGGATCATACCCGGAAGATATGCTACGGCACTTTGCCCGTCGGTTTATGGCCCCCCGTATTCGTGACGGCGATCTGGAGTTGATCTCCCAGCCGATTGACTATGTCGGTATCAATACTTATAGCCGTACAGTCAACCGGGCCAGTTGGACCGACTGGTTAATGGGAGCGCGCCAGGTTCCGCAGCCGGGTGTCCCGACCAACATGGGCTGGGAGGTCTACCCGCCGGGCATCTACGATGTGATCAACATGGTTCACTCCTACACGGATCGCCCAATTTATATTACGGAGAATGGCGCGGCGTACGAGGATCGGGTTAACTTTGACGGCAGTATTGATGACCAGGAGCGAATTGACTATATCGCAGCATATCTGGAGCAGATTCATCGGGCGATCCGCGCAGGCATTGATGTTCGCGGCTATTTTGTCTGGGCATTGATGGATAACTTTGAGTGGAATCTCGGCTACAATATGCGCTTTGGTCTCTGGTACACGGATTATGTTACGCTCAAGCGCAACTGGAAGCGCAGCGCATACTGGTACCGTGACTTGATCGCACGCAATGCGTTATAAAACAGGACTTACGCGGTGCGCGTTCAAACGGGCCCTTTGTTCCCGATAACGGCGGATTTCGCCTGCGGCAGCGTGGTACTTTTCCTTCTTTTTCACAAGATTTTTGCACATAGTGCAAAAATCTTGTGAAAAAGAGTGGTTTCTTCCGCCCTGCCGGAGGCGAAATGTCCTTTTGGGTTTGTGACCGCGTAACTCCTGTTATAAAAGAGAAGCATGAAACGCTTACGTTTATTTGAAACTTCGCTACCTGGACAATCTACCAGACTGTCTGATGCGAATGATATGCTGCTCACCGATTGGATCACGGATGATCTACCCGGCAGCACCCTCAGGCTGGATGGGCGCTGGATTCGTGATGCGCAGGGCCGGGCGCTGCTGTTGCGCGGCTTCAATCTCTCGGCCGACTCAAAGACACCGCCCTATTTGCCTATTCCGAATGAGCAGCATCTGGACCGCCTGGCATCCTGGGGCATGAACTGCATCCGGTTGGTGCTGGTGTGGGAGGCGCTGGAACCCCGCCGGGGCGAGTATAACCAGGCATATCTCGATAACATGGTTACGTTGGCGCATGCCGCATGGCAACGAGGTATCTACACTATTGTAGATATGCACCAGGATCTGTTCAGCCGGGAGTTGGGCGGGTCGGGTGCGCCGCCCTGGGCGCATCCACCGGTGCATCGCCCTCGGCGTCCCGGCCGCTTCTGGTTCTCGTACTATCTTATCGACAATAATGTGAACTATGCCTTCAAGCGCTTCTGGAATAATGCTGACTTTATTCGGGATAGTTTCGTGTGTGCCTGGCAAGAAGTAGCCCGCTGTTTTGCCGGCGTCGAGGGTGTACTTGGCTATGATCTTTTTAATGAGCCATCCACGCGCTTCTTTCCGGAACTGATATCGGGGCATTTTGATCGGGTGACTTTGCCTGAGTTCTATCGCCAGGTTGCCGGGGCAATTCGTGCCGTTGATCCCTATCGCTTGATCTTGGTAGAACCCAGTCCCCGCGTCTTGATGTTGCTGCCCTCTCTGATCGGTGTAAAAGAAGAGCAGTTACCGCTGCACCAGGTTAAAGGACTGGTGTATGCGCCGCATATTTACGATGGCGTATCGGTCTTTTTGGGCCGGTTCTACGGTGTCAGTGCCCGGCTGCGCGGGATGCTTCAGTTGCATCTAAAAATTGCCGCGCGTCTGCGTGCCGCCTGTATTATCGGTGAGTTTGGTGTGCTCAACTATCTGCGTGGGGCGAATAAGCTCTACGCTTTAACGCTGGATCTGTTTGATCGGGCAATGGTGAACTGGGTTGCCTGGAATTATATGGTAGGTGGCGAACATTGGAATGAGGAAGATATTAGCGTTGTCTATCCTGATGGGCAGGAACGGGTGCATGTAAATACGCTGGTGCGACCTTATCCCCGCGCGACTGCCGGGACACCCCTCGGTATGAGCTTTGATATAGATACGCATACGTTTATTTTTAGCTATGCTACTGACCCGGCAATTTCCGCGCCGACTGAGATCTATCTGCCGCGCCGACACTATCCCCATGGCTTCGATCTGCGGTTGAGCCGGGGGTTGACCGCTGAGTATAACGAGGAGAGTCAGATCTTGTGGGTGCAGCATGCGCCTGATGTGAAGCAGGGGGCAGTCGGGGTGTATGCGCGTCATGATGACGAATAATGCCGTAATGTAGCACGTTTGCCAGAGGCCACATGCCAGTTGCCCGCATCTGGTCGCTCCAGCGGCCGGCCCGTCTCTATCTTATCCATATGGCCCTGCTGACGTTTGGGCTGGCAATCAGTTCGCTCTTCTTCAACCTTGCCATTCCCGCGCTGGGCTATGACCTGCCCTTTCTGGGTCTGCTGACCAGCCTGCCCGTGGTGGTGGCGGGCCTGCTGACGCTACCGCTCTGGTGGCTGATAACCCGCACTATGCGCCTGCGGATGGCGCTGCTGGCAAGCGCGCTCCTCTACGCCGGGTCTGTCCTGGCGGTGGCGCTCTGGCCGGCGGCGCTGCCACTGCTGCTGGGTACCGCGCTGACTGGTCCGGCAGCGGTGCTACTTCAAGTCAGCAAAGCCCCCTTTATGATGCGCCATAGTTGTAGCACCGAGCGGGATTTTCTCTTCAGTGTCAGCGAGGGGATTAACATTGGCGTAGCCGGGTTAGGCAGTCTCGTCGGTGGCCTGCTGCCGGGGTTGTGCGCGCGTCTGCTCGGCGTTCCTGCCGACAGCGGCGCGGCCTACCGGGCCACCTTTGCACTGGCGGCACTCTGTGTGCTGGTCGCGGCTGTTCCGCTCCTGTTTGTGCGGGATGAGCGAACCTACGCTGAACCGGAAGCAACCACCGCCGACAGTTCGGCGCTGCGCGATAACGCAAACGATGTAGCAACAGCGCGACAAGACCATGCCGCAGCAGCGCCACCACTCCATCGGCGCGTGGTGGCATCCGCACGGCGCCGTGCGGCCATGCTCACCGGGCGTGTGCCGGAGCCCTGGCGAAGTATGTTGCGCCGCCCCTGGAGTGTCGCGCGGTTTATGGTGACACCGCTGATCATCTCCTGTGGAGCGGCCCTGCTTATCCCCTATTTGAATCTCTTTTTTCGAGAGCGTTTTGGTGTGTCGAACGAAGCGCTGGGAGGCATCTTCGCGGCAGTGCATATTGCCACCGGGATGGCGACGCTGGCTGCGCCCTGGCTCTCGCTCCGGTTGGGCAAGATGGGCAGCGTGGCCCTGACGCAGGCGCTGGCCGTGCCCTGCCTGCTGGCGCTGGGAATGTCACCCGTGCTGGGGATTGCCATCGGCTTTGCGCTGGTTCGGAACACGCTGATGAATATGGCCTCACCGCTCTATGATGCGCATGCGATGGAGCAGAGTTCGGAGGCGGCCCGTCCTACCGTGATCGGGTTGATCAACGGCGCGTATGCAATTGGCTATATCTTTGGGCCAAATATCAGCGTACGCGTGCAGGCGGCGTACGGCTTTACGCCCCTGTTTGTTGCTACGGCGACCCTCTACGCGGTGGCGGCATTCCTCAACTATATGCTGTTTGTGCATGGACGGAGGCATGTGCGCGAACCGGCATCTGAGGCAGAGTTCTCTGTCGTTCAGGAGTAGTTGCCGTTCGCATTCCCCCTGCCGGAGGCGAAATACATGCGCCGGCAGTGGACCGCGTAACTCCTGTTAATCACAGGACTTACGCGGTCACTGACCCGGAAGATAGTTCCGCCTCCGGCAGGGTGGAAGAAACCATCCTTTTTCACACAAATTTTTGCACATTGTGCAAAAATTTGTGTGAAAAAGGAAAACAGTACCATGCTGCCGCAGGCGAATCGGGCTACCCTCGGCTCAAACGTCTGGTTTGAACATGCACCGCGTAACTCCTGTTAATCACACGAGTTACGCGGTCACAAACCCGAAAGCGTACTTCGCCTCCGGTAGGGCGGAACCGACCATTCTTTTCCCGAAAATTTGGCTCTGTGAGCCAAATTTTCGGGAAAAAGAAAAAAGAAGTACCATGCTGCCGCAGGCGAATCCCGCTTTTGGATCGAACACCAGGCCGAAACAGGCAGCACCGCGTAACTCGTGTTAATCAACACTATCATCAAATTTAATACTACAAACCCTACTTTTTAAGCTGCTATTCCATACGCTCGGACGGCCTTACTCAGTATGTAACCGGACCATAAGTCAACCATAGGTATGACTTTTTCTTCTCTATGCGTCTGGGTCAACCAATGCTATGCTTACCCTTGGAAGATTAGATGTATCTTTCAGTATGTTCTTGCCAGGAGTGAGCAATGCGACAACTGTTTGTTCAGCGAAAACGCCGGCTGTGCCGCCTGCGCCGGCCGGCCCTACTCGGTCTGATGTTTGGAATTGTGCTGCTGGTCGGGTGGTTTGTGCGCGGCACGGCGGCAACGGAACCGGCGCTGCATCTGCTGCCGGACCACTCCCAGGCGATTCGCCTGGAGCCAATGGTTGGGACAAATGACGGTAGTCGCCCGACGACCGCACCGCTGCCTTCGGCACCGTCCGGGCCAATACTGCCGGCGACCGGCATTGTCTCAACGCCGGCTATGCCGCCCGCAACGGAGGTCAACCAGCCGGGCATCCCCCCTGCGCCCCCACCCGATGTTGCTACCGATCCTGCCGCACCACCTGCACCCCCCGATCTACCCGATGCCTCGGCCCCAGTAGCCCCACCCGCCTTACCGCCGCCACCGACAGAGACCCAGGAACCGGCAGCAGTCCCCCCTGCCGAACAAATGTCTACACCACCCACAAGTACACCGCTCCCGCCGTCGAGTACGCCCATTCCGGCGTATACGCCGGTTTTGTCACCTACCGCTACATCTTTGCCGGCGACGCCAACCTTCACGCCCATGCCGCCCTCGCCAACGGTAATCCCAACACCAACCCGGGTACCAGTGATCGGTAGCCCGATCCGGGTGGTCAAACTTGCCTCAGCCTCAGTGGTCGATCCGGGGGAGGAGTTTCGGTATAGCATCTCGCTCTTTACGTCCGATACTGTTCCGGTTGCGGTGACATTAGAGGATGTGCTTGACAGCAACCTGGAGGTTGTGCGCGCCAGTGCAACGAATGGATCCTGTTCTGCCGGGCAGACGGTCACATGCTCACTAACCATCCAGGATGCCGCACCGGCAATCGTGACCATTCAGGTGCGTGTACGCGCCGCTACCCCATTCGGCACAGTGACGAATCAGGCTCGGGCCGGCACGGGTGACCGCTCGGCGACGTCAGAGGTTATTTCGGTGCAGGTGAATGGCAGCAAGCCGATACCAACCGGCACACCGCTGCCGGTGACGGCAACGGCGACAGCGGTGGTACCAACTACTACACCGTCAGTTCCATAGTCGCATACCCTATGGCTCATTCTGCACCCTGCCGCGTGCCAACATAATACTGGTGCGCGGCAGGGTGTTTACTGCAGTCACACTGCTTCGGTCTATTATTGCCTGTCGGAGATGCAGCCGGCGGGAGCTATTCTCTACCGCCACGCGATGTGTGTTCAGTCGCCGGTACTCATCCGATAGCGCTGAACGAGCAAGACAATTGATCGTCCTTGCAGGGGGTAGGTCTGGCCTGAACGCAGCATGGGGTTGCCTGGCACATCGGGGTTAAATGTATCAACCAGGATTTCCCAGGGTTTATCCGCAGCGCCGGCAGGAATGACAAATGGGATCGCATCATGGTAGGCGTTGAGCAGCAACATCAGCACATCGTCATGCACCTGCTGCCCATACTCATCCCACTCGTTCATTGCCTGCCCGTTGAGCAACATACCCAGGCAGCGCACCCACCCATTGTTCCACTGTTCATCGCTCATCTCGGTGCCATCCGGCTGCCACCAGACAATATCACGAATATCGGTCCCGTGAATGCGGCGGCCCTGGAAGAACCGGCGGCGGTGCAGCACCGGGTGCTGATTGCGAATTTTGATCAAGCGCCGCGTAAATGCGAGCATCTCACGCCCTATGTCGTCAAGATACCAGTCGATCCAACTGATTGGATTATCCTGACAGTAGGCATTATTGTTGCCTCCCTGCGTGCGCGCCCGCTCATCACCGGCCAGGATCATCGGTACGCCCTGAGAGAGTAGCAGCGTTGCCATAAAATTCCGCATCTGGCGCATCCGCAGTTCCAGCACCTCAGGGTTATCGGTTGGTCCCTCGACGCCACAGTTCCAACTGTTGTTATGGTCTTCGCCGTCGCGGTTATCTTCCATATTTGCTTCGTTATGTTTATGGTTATAGCTGACCAGATCGTGCAAGGTAAAGCCGTCGTGCGCTGTGATAAAGTTGATGCTGGCGTAGGGTCGCCGTCCATTGTGCAGGTAGAGGTCGCTGGAACCCGCCAGACGGTAGGCCAGTTCGCCCACCTGGCTCTCATCGCCCTTCCAGAAGCGGCGCACCGTGTCTCGATACTTGCCGTTCCACTCCGACCAGAGCACGGGGAAGTTGCCGACCTGGTAGCCGCCAGGCCCAACATCCCACGGCTCGGCAATCAGCTTGGCCTGTGAGATCACCGGATCCTGGTGAATAATATCGAAAAATGCCGAGAGCCGGTCAGCCTCGTGCAGTCCGCGTGCCAGCGTTGCCGCCAGATCAAAGCGGAAGCCATCGACGTGCATCTCGGTGATCCAGTAACGTAGACTATCCATGATCATTTGCAGCGCACGGGCGTTGAGCATATTCAGGCTGTTCCCGGTGCCGGTGTAGTCCATGTAGTAGCGTCGATTGTCACGCACCAGGCGGTAGTAGGAGCGGTTATCAATGCCGCGCAGCGCCAGCGTCGGCCCAAGATGATTGCCCTCAGCGGTATGGTTGTAGACCACATCGAGGATAACCTCAATACCGGCGGCATGTAGCGACTTGACCATCGCCTTAAACTCACGTACCTGCTCGCCGGGCATGCCCGGTTGGCTGTAGCGAATATCCGGGGCAAAGAAGCTGAGGGTGTTGTAGCCCCAGTAGTTGCTCAGCCCGCGCTCCGCCAGAAAGCGATCATCGACGTGCTGATGCACCGGCAGCAGTTCTACGGCCGTTACGCCCAGCGATTTAAGATAGTCGATCACCGCCGGCGTGGCTAACCCGGCGTAGGTTCCACGCAACGGCTCCGGCACCTCCGGATGCAGGTAGGTAAACCCTTTCACATGCAGTTCATAGATGACCGATTTGTAGACCGGGGTTGCCGGGGGCCGGTCATCACCCCAGGGAAAGGCCGAGTCGATGACCACACAGCGCGGCATGTACTGCGCGCTATCCCGCTTGTCGAAGGCCAAATCCTCCTTTGGGTCGCCGATGGGATAGCCATACATCGAGTCGTCCCAGGTAACCGTTCCGGTTAACGCCTTGGCATACGGATCAATCAGCAGTTTATTGGGATTGAAGCGCATTCCTTGCGCAGGATTGTACGGTCCATACACCCGGTAACCATAGATCTGCCCCGGCTTCAGGTTCGGCAGGTAGACATGCCAGACATCATCGGTCTGTTCGGGCATCATAATCCGCGCCGACTCACGGGGAGAGTCGGGTGAGTCAAACAGACATAACTCGACGCGGGTGGCATGCTCCGAGAAGAGGGCAAAGTTTATGCCCTGTCCGTCCCAGGTTGCCCCCAGGGGATAGGGCTTCCCCGGCCAGATGGTGGTAATGGTCGCGTAAGCCTGATCTTCATCACTCAGAATCATACCCGCATCATAGGACACAAACCCGTCCGGCCACCGGGTTTGCCGGTTGTAGCGTGCGCCGCGCAAATCGGTACGGAGCAGGTCGGCATCCAGCAGGTCGGCACCGCGCAGATCGGCCCCGGAGAGTGTGGCTCCCTGGAGATTCGCCTGGGTCAGATCGGCATGCTCCAGGCTGGCCTGGGTCAGATCGGCTTCCCGCAGATCGGCCTGGTGCAAGTTGGCGCGACTCAGATCGGCTCCGATCAGACGGGTCTGATGCAGGTTGGTCCGGACAAGAGTCGTCTGGATCAAATTGGCTCCACCCAGGTCGGCTTCGCGCAGATCGGCCTCCAGCAGATCCGCGCCTTCCATGTCAGCATCACCCAGCATAGCCTGGCCCAGGTTAATTTGCCGTAGGTCGGCACCCGTCAGATCAACATCCCGCAGCATCGCTTCCCGCAGATCGGCCTGATACAGGTTGACGCGACTCAGGTCAGCGCCACGGAGATTCGCCTGCCCAAGGTTTGCCTGGTTCATGGATGCCCCTGAGAGACTGCTCTCGCTTAGGTTGGCCGCTTGCAGGTTGGTCTGGCTCAAGTTGGTATCGCGGAGGTTGGCCTGGCTCAGGTCTGTGCCGTGCAGATTCAGTTGCGCCAGATTAAGCCGCTGAAGATCCTGTCCACGCAGCGCTGTGGCGGTCGCCTGTTCCTGAATAGCGCGTTCTACCTGGTCACGGGTTAACTT
This sequence comes from Chloroflexaceae bacterium, assembly GCA_034437035.1. GTDB lineage: Bacteria > Chloroflexota > Chloroflexia > Chloroflexales > Chloroflexaceae > CAKZQX01. Next base: position 3,326 of record DAOTUI010000230.1, on the reverse strand, counting down.
TGGCATACTCTTCCTTTATGTTTGTTGTCATCAGAACCGGGGTAGGTAGGGGGAATGTTGTTACAGAAAGAACAGATAGAAAGTACAAACAAAGGATAGCGAACAAACGCGGTGTCCAGTAGCAATGCACCAGACATGCTTTGTCCCAGGTTACTTTGTTCTGTATTCTCTCTAATATTATTGTAGCACAGAATAGCGTCGAATGTAGCCGGTCTCTGATGGAGAACAGAAAAGAAGCCCTCGCCGTATCTCTCCAGAAAAATAGTTCTTTGTTTTTTGTTCTTTGTTCTCTGTTCTCTGTTCTTTCGCCCTAAAACCCGACCTCCACCAGCGTCCGCGCCGTGCGATCCTGCCGAAACCCGACACCATCCTGGATCAGGCCGACATAAAAACTCATCTTCATCTCGCGTTGCAGCACCGCAACATTACCGATCACCTCGACCTCTTCCCCCGGCATCAGCCAGTCCTCCTCGCCAGGGATGGTCCACTCCTCCGGCGGCCGTTCCGAGAGTGCCCAGCGGAAGGGGTAGCGTTTGGCCCCGCCGCCGCTGTTGGCATCCCAGTCAAGCCCAACACGCCAGAAGCCGCCGGCCCGGGCTGCGTACTGTTCATCTGCAATTGAGGAGAAGACTTCGTTGGTGGTGTAGGTGAAGCCGCTGGGGGGGCCATAGGTGCGGATCGGCACATCACCCGTATTCTTCACGCGCATTGTCACCGTGAGGGTATCCCCCAGCATCAGTTGCTCCGGCGCAATCCGTGCTTCCGTGATGGTTGCCTCCGGTTGCCCCACATCCTCCAGGATGATCGGTCCCTGCCGCTGTACCACATTGCCATACTGATCCTCGGCGCTGATGGTGTAGGTATACACACCACCCGGCAGGGGCGAGTCGTCGGGACGCTTGCCGTCCCAGACATGATGTTGCTCAATCGTGTCCTCTTCACTGCGTGTCACCAGCGCAAATGTCTGTCCATCCGGCCCGCTGATGTCAATGTCTACTGTCGCTGTCACCGGCAGGCGATAGGTAAACTCAGCCACATCGTCAATTGCATCGGCATTGGGCGAGATAGTCTCGGGATAGACGACCAGATTCTCGATAGCAGGCATCGGCACATCGCTATCGGTAATGGTGACGGGCAGCCGCTCTTCGACGATTGGCCCACCTGCAACGGGTTCGGCCTGCACAACCACGGTGTAGTCCCCGCTGGGCAGTAGCCGGCGCTGTACTGTCGGGTCATCCGTAACCGGCACAGTGCCGTCAAACCGCAGCGTGTAAGGATTCGCTGCGGCGTTACGCGGCTCGTCCCGCCGTAATTCGTGCGCCTCTCCCTGGCTATCTTCCAGCCAGATGGTCACCTGGGCGTCTTGGCTGATACGATAGTGAATATCAAGCGTTTCGCCGCCACCTGTGGGCCGAAAGATCTGCGTGCCGGCCTGCACGTCGTCAAGCAGCGGCTGTCCCGCGCACGCTGTCAGTATAAAAAGCATGCAACCCAGGCTGATAACCAGCAGTCCTGGTTGCAATGAATATATCAGCGAACGTGATAGTGAACGCATACCTTCCTCACTCTACTGGCTGTGAGCCTGCTGCTCAAGCACGTCATCCTACCAGCATCCGCTCATCAGTGCAACTCGTGCCCGCCAATGTTCGGTCTGCGGTATACTGAAACTGTATTTCAGATGTTCAACCTGTTTCAATCTACGTCATCGGGTAGCGGGCAGCTATCGGGGATGATCTTCCATCTCCGCTCCATGACTCATGACGACTGTAAGCATGATGAGGATAGCATGATCGGTCAACTAATAACTGCGCTTATCAATCTCTGGTATCTTGTGCAGAATCTCTGGCGGCGGCTCTGGCGGCGGCGGGTTGATTATGTGCGGCTGGAGCTTCATGGCACACTGCCCGAGTTTGTGGAGCCGCCACCGCTACTGCAGCGGCTATTTATGGGGGCGCGCCGGCCTGTCGGATTGATGGGCCTGCGCCGTCGGCTCCAGCGGATTGCCGATGATCCGCACGCCAGAGGGGTGCTGTTCGTTGTCCGTGACTTTGAGCCGGGCTGGGCCACTGCCGAAGGTCTGCGCGACGAATTGCGCGCCTTTCGAGAACGGGGGAAACGAGTCAGCGCGTATCTGGTTACGGCCACCACGCGCAGTTACTTCGCCGTCAGCAACGCCGACGAGGTGCTGATGTCTCCCCAGGCTTATCTCTACCTGCTGGGCATTCGCATCGAGGCGCGCTTTCTGCGTGACGCGCTCTGCAAAGTGGGATTGGACGCCGAGGTTATTGCGGTCTCACCCTACAAAGCGGGTGGGGACCAGTTTGTGCGCTCGGATATCTCGCCGGAGCACCGCGAACAACTGGAGCGCCTGCTGAACCAGCGGTTTGAAACGCTTGTCAACAGCGTTGCCGCTGACCGTAGCCTGACTCCCGACCAGGTACGCGCGCTGATTGATCAGGCTCCCTTCGTCGCCCGGCAGGCCTGTGCGGCTGGTTTGATTGATGCGGTATGTTACGAGGACGAGTTAGCCGCCTATCTGAGCCGGCAAAATGTCTCGCAGTCGGAGGGGACCGAGGAGAAAAATCAGTCGGACGTGATCATTCGTGAGTGGCGGGAGGCAACGAAAGCCTTGCAGGTGCCCTACCGACGCTACCAGCGGCGCTATGTTGCCGTTGTTAGCATTACGGGGGCCATTACAACTGGGGAGAGCCGCACTATGCCGCTGCCGCTGCCGGTGATTGGGGGCAGCATGGCGGGCAGTGACAGCGTGGCGCGGGCCCTGCGCAAAGTAGAACACAACCGCCGTGTCGCGGGACTGGTCCTGCATGTCGACTCACCGGGTGGTGATGCGTTTGCCTCAGACCTGATCTGGCGCGAAGTGCTACGCATACGTCAGCAGAAGCCGGTTGTGGTCAGCATGGGTAATGTCGCCGCCAGTGGTGGCTACTATGTCGCTGCCTGTGCTAATGCGATCTTTGCGCATCCTGGTACGTTAACCGGCAGTATCGGTGTCTACTCGCTCCGTCCCGATGCCGGCCCGCTCTTGCGGCGCGCAGGGGTCAATACGGTCGTGTTGAGTCGCGGCGCGCGCACGGGTCTACTTGATGGTACGCAACCGCTTACCGACGATGAGCGGGCAGTCTTGCGCGAGACCGTTTCCACCAGTTACGCGGCATTCAAGCAGCGGGTGCGCGATGGACGTAGCCTGAGCGAGGAGCAGCTAGAACCGATGGCGGGTGGGCGCGTCTGGACGGGACAGGAAGCCCGACCAATTGGCCTGATCGATGAACTGGGAGGACTGCCGGCGGCGGTCGCCAGAGCCCGTA
>DAOTUI010000229.1:0-22580 GCA_034437035.1 Chloroflexaceae bacterium | reverse complement strand
TGGCTGTGCCAGCGGTTGCCTCGATCCCCACGCCTGCCGGCGGCGCAACTGAAGCCCACCGTTGGGCCGCTACAGGCGGCACTACCACTAGACTATGTTGCAAACGGAACCGTGTAGCACGCCGTTCCAACACATGCTATACTCGTGATCGAGGCCTGGCAGTTACGAATATGAAGGGCTTGTACGATGAGTGAAGCAACGATTACGATTACACTCGATAAAGATGTGGCTGAAAAATATAATACTGCATCCGACGAAGAGCGGCAGAAGATTAACCTTCTCATTCGTCTCTTTCTGCAAGATATGATCGTGCCTGACACGCTCTCTGCACAGCACATACTGGATGTCATTGGAAACGAGGCACAGCGACGAGGATTAACTCCCGAGATTCTTGACCAACTGCTGAACGAAGATGAGTAAGCGCTACGTTGTTGATACAAACACATGTATTAGTGCTGTACTCCTTCCCCAATCGATTGCACGCCAGGCACTCGATAAAGTGTTTACGCTTGGGGAACTGCTCGTTTCAGAACCAACTATCTTGGAGGTCATGCAGGTTATTACACGGCCAAAGTTTGACCGTTATATTCCCCAGGCGAACCGGCGATTAGTACTATCTTTGCTGCTTCGGCAGACAACCCTCCTCACGATTACCATCCATGTCACTGACTGTCGAGATCCCAACGATAACAAATTTTTGGAGTTGGCACTCACCGGAAGCGCGACGGCTATCCTCAGCGGAGATAAGGATCTTCTGGAACTTCATCCGTACCGTGGGATTTCTATTGTTACTCCCGGCGACTTTATTCGAAGCAATGATATGTAAAGAATATAAATACGAAAGAGATAGATATAAGCTTTCATAAAAATACAGAAACAGGTATGTTGGTGTGAATAGCTTTGCAATTCCTACAGCGGCCCAACACCGCCGTCCACACGGACGCCGCGGGCGCGGCCCGGACCTGGGCGCGACTTTGGCGGGTCGTGCTGTGCCTCTGGTGGGTGCGGTGGGGTGATGCGGCGGGACGGCGGAGACGCGATGCCGCGATGACACGATGACGCGTAGGGGCGCAGCATTGGCTGCCGCAACCCGGTTGTAATTTCCTTGCTGGCAATTATCCCCCACCCCCGCCGTGGTTGCCTGGCCGCCGGGCCACTGCTGCACCCGCCACGAGCATGCACACCATACAAACATGGTATCATGGCAGGGCAGCAGAAAGGAGTCATCCATATGGAGCCGCCATTTCCGGGAATGGACCCCTATCTTGAGTTACCGCGCCTCTGGCCTGATGTGCATGCCGGGTTCATTGCAGCAATCCGCGACCAGCTTCAATCGCAGATCGTGCCCCGCTATATTGCACAGATCACGCCGTATGTTGCCTTTGAGCAGATCGAAATTGCGCCGGCGCGCCGGGCTATCGTGCCGGATGTTGGCGTGTACGAACGGGAAGAACCGCGTGTACCGGAGGTTTCCGCAACCATTGATACACCTCCACTCCTCGGTACCACGCTGATGGAACTGCCGACTCGCTATGCGCGCATCGAGATCCGCGCCATCGGTGAAGAAACGCTGGTCACGGCCATTGAACTGCTCTCCCCGGTTAACAAGCGTCCGGGGGCCGAGGGGGCCGATGCCTATGAGAAGAAGCGGCAGGAGTTATTCCGCAGTGGTGCGCATCTCCTCGAAATTGACCTGTTGCGGAACGGTCGCCGGCCACAGGTAGCACACCCCAGAACCTTGCCCGACGCCCCCTACTTTATCCTCCTGAGCCGGGCGGAACGCCGACCCGAAATCGCCATCCGGCCCTGCGCCCTGCAACAACCGCTACCAACCGTGCCGGTGCCTCTGCGCTATCCTGACCCGGATGTCGCCCTATCGCTCACCCAGGTGGTGGAGCAGGTCTACCGTAATGCGCGCTATGATCTGCAGGTTGATTATCGCACCGATCCACCCCCGCCGAGCCTTTCCCCCGACGATGCCGCCTGGCTTGATGCCCGTCTGCGTGAGCGCGGATTGCCACGGAGCGCCAGCGGAATGACAACCGGTGATCGGCAACGTTAGGGCGCAGCCAGGGAGCGCCGTACTGCCTTCCAAGCCGGCAGGCCGGATGGTATACTGTGATAAGGATACCGAAGCGACCAACTGCCAGGGAGGGGAGATACCGTGATGACGACTGTAACGATTGAGTTGCCCGAGGAGCGTGTCCGCGAACTTTCTGAGCGTGCAGATGCTTTAGGCGTCACCATCGAGGCGCTCATTCAGGCGAGCATCACCGATCTTCTTACGCGACCGGCCGATGACGTCCAGCAGGCCATCGACCTCGTGTTGACCAAGAACGCTGAACTCTACCGGCGCCTGGCGTGACACGCTACCTTACGGTCAACGACGTCATTACGCTTTACCACCAGGTGATGGCGCAGTCTGGTGGCCTGGCCGCTCTTCGCTCCTTTGCCGCGCTCGAATCATCTGTCACGCAGCCGCGTGCCACGTTCGATGGCATTGAGCTCTATCCCACACTCAGCGAGAAAGCGGCGATCCTCGCGTACATGTTGATCCGGAACCACCCCTTTGTCGACGGCAATAAGCGTATCGGGCATGCGGCAATGGAGGTGTTCTTTATCATCAACGGTTGGGAAATCCAGGCCGGGGTTGATGCGCAGGAGCAGCTGATCCTGGGAGTTGCCGCTGGCACCATCACCAAAGAGCAGTTGACTACCTGGCTTGTAAGCCATACAGTGCCACGATAGGCTATCGAGTACGCTGAAGCCCTGCGTCCTAACACCGCGTGGAGCCGACAGCCGGATCGGGGCGATCTTCCACCGTGGGAGCAACCCGAATGCCTTCCCGCTCGGTCGCCGCTACCTCTTCCGGCTGCAGCTCACGCACACCGTTAGACAGCAGCCGGTATCACATCAACCGCTCGTTTTGCTTCCGAGAATGCCGTGGGATATAATGCGCGCTATGATCTGCAGGTTGATTATCGCGCCGATCCACCCCCGCCGGACCTTTCCCCCGACACTGCTGCCTGGCTTGATGCCCGTCTACATGAGCGCGGATTGCGCACCTGAGCACCGGCATAACGGTCATGCTGCTACGCCGCGTCACTGCAACCGCGCGGGCATGCTATACTACGAGCCGGCGAGGTTATCGAAGCAGCGCAGGAGCAGCGTATGTCGCGGATTGCCGATCTGATACGCCCGGATATTGCCGAACTGGAGCCCTACACGCCGATTGTGCCGCTTGATGTGCTGGCGGCGCGGCTGGGGCTGCCGGTTGAGCGGATTATCAAGTTGGATGCCAATGAGAATCCCTATGGTCCCGCGCCGCGCGCGCTGGCAGCGCTGGCGGCCGAGCCGCACTATGCGATCTATCCCGATCCGGAGCATTCGCGGTTGCGACAGGCGTTGAGCGCCTACACCGGCCAGCCGGTCACGCGGATCGTCTGCGGCTCCGGGGCCGACGAGGTGATCGATCTGCTGCTGCGGCTGTTCCTGCAGACCGGCGATGCGGTGATCGACTGCCCACCCACCTTTGGCATGTACGCCTTCGACACGGCGGTCTGCGCGGGCCGCGTGGTGGAGGTGCCGCGCCGCGCCGATTTTGCGCTGGATGTTCCGGCGATTGAGCAGGCCACCGCTGCCAGCGGCGCGAAGCTGCTCTTCCTGACCTCGCCCAATAACCCTGGCGGCAACCTGACGCCCCCCGAGGAGATCGAACGGCTGCTGCGACTGCCGCTACTGGTAGTGGTGGATGAAGCCTATATCGAGTTTGCGGAGAGCCCGGGTCCGACCGACAACGGACAAACCGGCGTGAGCAGTTGGGTGGGGCGGTATGAAAATCTGGTGGTGCTGCGGACCTTCAGCAAGTGGGCCGGGTTGGCCGGGCTGCGCGTGGGCTATGGCCTGATGCCGGAGGAGTTGGCCGCGCATCTCTGGAAGATCAAGCAGCCCTACAATGTCAACCTGGCGGCGCAGGTGGCCGCGCTGGCCTCACTCGCGGATCTGGACTATCTGCGGGCGAATGTGGCGCGCATCGTCGCCGGGCGCGAGCAGTTGCTGGCGGAGTTGCAGACCCTGCCCTTCCTGCAGGTCTACCCCAGTCATGCCAACTTTATCCTCTGCCGGGTGCGGGAGGGTAATGCCGGCGACCTTAAGCAGGCGCTGGAGCGGGAGGGCATCCTGGTGCGCTACTATCGCAAGCCGGGGCTGCGCGACTGTATCCGCATCAGCGTCGGCACACCGGAGCAGAACGACACCTTATTACAGGCGTTGAAACGTTCTAACGTTGGAACGTTCTAACGTTAGAACGTCAGGAGGAGGAGTTATGGCGGAGACACTCGATGAACTGCTCGCGTTTGCGCACGAAATCGCCTGGCAGGCCGGCAAGATCACCCGGCGCTATTTTCAGGCAGGCGTGGCGATTGACCGCAAGGCCGATGAGTCACCCGTGACGGTTGCCGACCGGGAAGCCGAGAGCTACCTGCGGGCCGCCATCAGCGCGCGCTATCCCAACCATGCCCTGCTGGGTGAGGAGGAGGGCGCAACCGGCAGCAGCGATGCAGCGTGGCGCTGGATTATCGACCCGATTGACGGCACCAAGTCGTTTATTCGCGGGGTGCCGCTCTACGGCGTCATGCTGGGCCTGGAGCATACCGGGGAGCCGGTCCTGGGCGTGGTCAATATTCCCGTGCTGGACGAGATTGTCTACGCGGCGCGGGGGCTGGGCTGCTGGTGGAACGGGCGGCCCTGCCGGGTTTCGTCGGTCACAACACTGTCGGAGGGGTTGCTGCTGGCAACGCGGGCGAATCGCTATGATCGCTATGGTAAGGGTGAGGCATTTGCGCGGCTGGTCGCGGCGGCGGGTGAGTTTCGCACCTGGGGCGACTGCTACGGCTATCTGCTGGTTGCCACCGGGCGGGCCGAAGCCATGCTGGACCCGGTGATGAATATCTGGGATGCGGCGGCGCTGTTGCCGATCCTGCAGGAGGCGGGCGGCACCTTCACCGACTGGCGCGGTGTTCCGACCATCGCCGGGGAAGAGGGGTTGGGCACCAACGGCCTGGTCCTGGATGAAGTTCTCGCCCTCATCAGCAAATAAAGGTTGAGAGCCGAAGCTACGGATTACGGACTACGGATTACGGACTACGGATTACGGACTACAGACTACGGATTACGGACTACAGACTACGGATCAAACCTATGCGCAACGCAACGATTGATCGCCGGACAGGCGAAACCGATATCCATCTGGAGTTAACCATCGACGGAAGCGGGCAGGCCGAGGTGCAAACCGGCGTCGGCTTTCTCGACCATATGCTAACGCTCTGGGCAAAGCATGGCCTGTTCGATCTGACCGTGCGGGCCACGGGCGACCTGCATGTCGATGAACATCACACCGCCGAGGATACCTGCATCTGCCTGGGGCAGGCACTTAACCAGGCGCTGGGCGAGCGGCGCGGGCTGGTGCGCACGGCCCACAGCTTTGTGCCCATGGACGAGGCGCTGGCGCTGGTTGCGGTAGACCTGGGCGGGCGGCCCTACTGTGTGGTGCAGGCCGCCTTCGTAACGCCACGCGTGGGGCAACTGGGCACCGATCTGATCGCGCACCTGCTCGAGAGCATCGCCTTCCACGGACGGCTGAACCTGCATGCGCAGGTGCTCTACGGCCACAATGATCATCACAAGGTCGAGGGACTCTTCAAGGCGCTGGGGCGCACGCTGGACGCGGCGACCCGCATCGACGAGCGGCTGGCCGGGGCGGTGCCCAGTACCAAAGGCGTGCTCTAGCGCCGGCGAGGTTAGCGTTTATTCATCCAACGCATACCCATATCTTCATATTTCGCGGCAGCCCATCCGCCCGGTTTCCGCTTCAGATCAGACCGGAGCGGCGGGGTATCTCTGCCGCCGTTCGCATCAAACCCCCCTCCTCAAACCCTGTCTGAAAAGATCGTTGTTGTAAGTCACGCTTCCAGCGTGATACCTCAATCCCCCGGATCGGCCCAAAGATGACAAATCTAACATTCGACAGCACAACCTTGTTTTAAGACATTCATCTTGCCATAGTAGGATATGGGCAAGTTTTCAGGCTCAGGGCACTGCTTGCACGCGCCGTCGATCAACCGGGCTCACTGCCGTGCCCCGGATCATACGATGGTACCTTCAGGTTGTTGACGTAAGGTCGGGCCTGAACTTGCTTTTCACTTCACTTTTCACCCAGACCCGGCAAAAACATTTACATAACACGAGTTATGCGGTCGTTGACCCGGCAGGGAATTTCGCCTCCGGTAGGGCGGAAGTGACTAATCTTTTCCTGAAAAATTTACACAAAGTGCAAATTTTTTGGGAAAAGAAAAAGAGTACCATGCTGCCGCAGGCGAAGACGGCTTTCATCTTGTCAAACGTGCAGTTTGATCGCCCACCGCGTAACGCGTGTTACATAAAGAGCAGGTTTACATCGGTGCGAGAGGAGCTTCCATGATCGCTGCGTCACCATTAAAGTACAGAACTGCTGTACAGAGTCTGCTGCGTTCGCGGCCCCGGTTGCTGTTCTGGGCCGGCTTGCTGACGATTGTGCTGTTTGGACTGGCGCTGGCCGGGGTCAGTGCCGGCCGCAGTCTGCGGATTGATGAACCGCTGACCGCGAATATGCTGGCTGAACCGCTTTTCCAGGTGCTGGCAGAGCGGATCCGCTCCAGTATTCGTCCGGTCTACTTTATGCTGGCGCGCCTCTGGACCGGGCTGTTTGGCGAGTCGGAGCTTGCGCTGCGTAGCATTTCGATGCTGTTTTTTGGCCTGACTATCGTGACGGTCGGGGTTACGGCCAGGCGGATTGCCGGGATACCGGCCGGCTTGATCGCCGCGCTGCTGGTGGCAACCAGCACGGGTATGGGGTTGGTGCAGGCGGTCACGGCGCGGCCGTATGCGCTGATTGGCCTGGAAGCCGCCCTGGCAATCCTGCTCTGGACGCAACTCGTGCCTTTGCCCCTTCTCACTGGCGAGGCGCACCCGCGCGAGCGCCCGTTCCGGCAGACCGCCGGCCTGGTTGCGCTGCTGATTCTCCTGAATATTGTGGGGTTACTCACCCATACCATCTTTGCCTTCTTTGTGGCGGCCTACATCGGGGTGACCATCCTGGTGTCGTGGCGCTGGTTTTTGCTGCTCAGCGTGGGCGGCGCTGTCTCGCTCGGCGCGTTTTTGCTGCTGCGAGGACCGATTCTATTTGGGGTGCTGGGGGAGCCCTCCCTGAACTGGATGCCGGTGCCCGACCTGGGCGATCTCAAAACGGCGTTTGACAGCCTGTGGGGCACCCGCAAAACGCTGATCGTTCTGGCCTATGCCGCCGGGCTGCTGCTTCTGCGCTTCCGGCAGAGCCTGGGAGTGCTCTGGAGCCGGGCATTCCTGACCAGCGCGGGAATACTCGTGTTGACCAGTCTGGTGCCGTTTGTCGTCTCGCAGTACAAGGTTGTCTTTAACCCGGAACGCATCCCGATCATGTTTTTGCCACCGGCGGCGCTGGCTCTGGCGATCTTCCTTGGGCGCGTGGGCCGGCGTCCGCTGACGCTGCTGGTGATGGCGCTGGTGGCGCTGGGCTCGGTCAATACCGCCGTCCGCACCTACGGCGAAGTAACCCGGCCGGCGGCCCGCGAGAGCGTGCAGTATGTTGTGGAGCAGGCGCAGTGTGGCGATACGCTGGTGCTGGGCGGGCTCACCTACGCGGAAGTGACCTACTACCTGCGGCGGTTCGATGCCCCCGGCTGTCTCCAGATCGAGACATTTCCACGGGATACAGCGGACCATCCGGGATGGATGGATGTTGCGGGGCTACTCAACCGGCGCGCTGACCTGGTGACCGAGGCCCGGTCAACCATTGCCCGTCTCGCTGACCAGCCGGAGGGGCAGGTCTGGCTCTTCTACAACAGCGCTGATGGCCCGGTGACAACGACCTATGGCGCAGAAGTCACTGAGGTGTTCAAGGCCGAGATCGATCAGGCACTGGCGTTGGAGCAGGAACTGAATTTCCGTGGGTCATTTTTTAATCATATTCTGGTCTACACGCCGCGCACAAGGTAAATATCAAGGCAGGAAGATGCAATCATCACGAAAAATCTCTTTGACAACCGCGCCGGTTCGTCCGAACCCGGCAGTTGTAATGCAACATCCCACCCTGATGAAGTGGAGTCTGGTAAGTCTGGGCCTGCTGCTGTTCCTGGGGCTGATGCTCTTTCGCCAGCCGCTCTTTCCCGATCCCTGGTTTGATGAAGGGCTGAATGTCAGCACGGCGGCAACCCTGGCGCGCGAGGGCGTCTACGCGCTCCCCAACAGCGATGGACCGCGCATTATGGACCCGGCCATTCAGACGGGGCCGACGGTGCTGGTGCCGATTGCGCTGGTCTACCATTTCTTTGGCGTAGGTATTATGCCGGCACGACTGGTCATGGTTGCGTTTGCGCTGCCGGCGCTGGTGGCCTATGGTCTGCTGGCGCGGCGGCTGGTGGGCGGCGCGGCGGCACTGCTGGCCCTGTTTTTTCTGCTGGTCGGCAGCCGGCAGGAGTATGCCGGTTTTGTCACCGTGGGCCGCCAGGTGTTGGGTGAAGTCCCGGCGCTGGGCTACTATGCGCTGGGGATGCTGATCTGGCTGCGCGTGGTGGAACGGCCCGATCAGCGCTGGGCCGGGCTGGTATTGAGCGGGCTGGCCTGGGGCATCGCCATGGTTACGAAGTCGCAGATCCTGCTGATCTGGCCGGTCAGCCTGGGACTGCTGATGCTGCTGGACCTGTTCTACTATCGCCGCGCGGGGTTCCTGGCCTTTTTTGTTCCCGGCGTGGTGATGGTGGGATGTGTGGCAGCCTGGTATGCCGCACAGTATGCCATGATCGGGCCGGAGCGCTGGCAGGAGAACTCGGCAGTACTGGAGGAAGGTTTCGCGCTGCATATCGTCAGCCTCAACCCGATCCACTGGCGCAACGCGGCGAGTGTCGTCTGGCAGACCGGCTGGTGGCTCTGGGGCGTGCCGGGGATCATCTGGGGGCTCTGGCAGGCCCGGCAGCGCACCGGCAATGGGTTCCAACACGCGGTCGGGCTGGCACTGCCGGTGATCGGCACCTTCTGGTTTGTCGTGCTCTCGGTGGGATGGGGCCGCTACGCCTTCTACCCGATTGTGCTCTCCTCCATCTGGACAGCGGGGCTGCTGATAGACCTGTGGCGTGGGCGGATCAGCTTTGCGCGTCTACCGGGACGGCGGGTGCTGGTCGGCGGCATGGTTACACTCTACCTGGTTGCCAATGGCGGGTTGCTGGTGCGCAACCTGATTGCGCCGGTCGATACCGGCTACCTGGCGATGCAGAACTATCTCCGCGCGGAGGTGCCGGCCGACGCGGTGATCGAGTCCTGGGCCTGGGAGATGATTGCTGTGCCGCAGCCGATCCATCACCCCCCAACTGAGGTGACAAACATCATCACCGAATATATGTGGAGCCGGCGCGCAGAACCACCCGCAGATCTCTATGATGTGCGCCAGGGCAACCCACAGTATATTTTGCAGAACAGCTTCAGTATGTGGACCGAGATCTACCATGAGATCCTGACGGATGAAACCCAGGCGGAACTGGTGGTTGCATTCGGGAACTATGCCCTGTATGCATTAACGCCGGAGCAGTAGCACGCCGGCAAGGTGAACAAACCATCATCACTATCTGCCGCAATATTTCTTCCTGTTCATCCGGAGATTGTATGATGGGTCTATCACCTGCTGCTACCGTCATACGTTGGTCATACTTCATACTCACACACTGTACACCGACGGCATCCGTATTGCCGGTGGAGATTGAGAGATTATGCAGTCGAATCTGATCCAACGTTATCTGCCACGGCAACTCCTGCTGCACTGGCTGCTGCCGATAGCCGTGGTGCTGGGGGTGCTGGCCTATAGCTTCATCGTCGGCATGCAGGCGCGTGATCCTCAGAGTATGAAGACGATTCTGCTCTTGGGACTACCGGCGGGTGGGCTGGCGCTGATGTTCTTCTCCGGGTACCGCCGGTTTCAATTTGCCCTGGTGATCCTGCCGATTGTTATGCTGGCGGTACCATACATGCTACCGACGGGGGCCGGTCCTGAGATGCCCATGAGTTTTGTCATGGTGTTGGGAATGACCACAATCTGGTGTGCCTCAATGTACCTGCGCGGCTGGAAACTGGAGCCCTCACCACTCAACCGTCCGCTGCTGGTCTTTGGGTCTATCTGTAGCCTCTCGCTGCCCTGGAGTATTATCTGGCGTGATCCCATCTTAATTGATCATTGGGATGGACAGTTTATTATCGTGCAGGTGCTGGCACTGCTTATCTGTCTTCTATCGATCAGTGCCACGCTGTTGATTGGCAATTTCCTGCAAACCACCCGGCAACTGAAATATCTGACCGGCCTCTTCCTGCTCATCCTGACGCTTATGGCGTTGACCCGGATCTATGATCTCCCGCTTAAACAGTTTTTGACGATCAAGGGGTTGTGGGGCACCTGGCTGGTGGCGCTGACTTATGGCCTGGCAATTGCCCAACCGGGGCTGCGCTGGTGGTGGCGGATAGGGTTGCTGGGCATCCTGGGCATAACGCTGGAGCTGATTGTAATCAAAGACTCGTTCTGGGTTTCGGGCTGGATGCCGGCTGTCATTGCCGTTTTTGCCATAACCTGGCTTCACTCGCGGCGGGCATTCTTTGTGCTGTTGATCGTGGGCGCGCTGTTGTACCAGACGCCCCCGGTCATTACCTTCCTCACAGAAGTACGCCAGGATAATGCCGCCGAAGGCAGTACCACCGGGCGTGTGAAGCTGTGGCGGACCAATATCAACCTGGTGCAGGATCACTGGGTTCTAGGCACCGGTCCCGCCGGGTATGCCTACTACTACATGACCTACAATCAGGATAATGCCGCATCAACCCACAATAACTACTTCGATATCGCTGCGCAGTTTGGTGTGATCGGGTTGCTGGTATGGTTCTGGATTGTCATCGCCGCAGTGCGCGAGGGCGTCTACCTGATACAGCGCGCGCCACCGGGATTTCTGCGTACGCTGGCCGTGATTGCCACCGGCGGCTGGATTAGCGCAACCGCGTCAATGTTCTTCGGTGACTGGGTGTTGCCCTTTTACTACAATGTCACCATTCGCGGGTTCGGGTTTACGGTTATGAGTTGGGTGTTCCTGGGCACGCTGATCAGCATCAGACATCTGCTGCATGCGCAGGCCGAGGAATATGCGCAATGTGAGGTGCTGACGTGAGCAAGCGCTATCTACCAATCCTGCTGCTGCTATTCCTGGTGGTGGGGAGTGTGCCGATTTCCCTGCCGGTCAGAGCCCAGACGAACGGCTGGACAACACCGATTGAACTTGGTGGCGGCTGGTTTCCCGATCTGACAACTGGACCGGACGGCAGCGTGCATGTGATCTGGCACGCCGGGCGTTCATGGCCGATTGAATCGAGGGACGATCTGGCCGGCGCAGCACCGGCCGACACAGTGCCGACCGGCGCAGGTGAAGATGCGGTGCCCTTGCAGGATCGGCGTGATGCGCTCATCTACCGTGACTTCCGCAATGGGGGCTGGTCGCCCGAAAATGAACTTTTTACGGCGGGTTTTGGCGTCTCGGGTCTGACGGTACGGAATAGCATTGTCATGGGGCGCGATGGCCGCCTACATATCCTGTTTCGCAATGGGTTCGGGATTGACTACTTCCACGCTCCCTGGGAGCAGGCCTGGTCAGCCGCGGCCTGGAGCCCCTCCTACACCATGAGCACCGGGTCGGCCTACTACAATGCCATGGCGGTGGATAGCAGCGGTCGGCTGCATGCGCTCTATACCCGGACGATTGTAGACGATCCCACCGCCCCGCGCCAGGTCTGTCCTGACTGCGCGCAACTCTTCTATCGTCACTCGAGTGATGTGGAGCAGGTCTGGTCCTGGCCGATCAATCTCGCGCGGGACTTCGAGGGAGCCAACCGACCGCAGATCAAAATTGATCAGCGGGATCGGGTGCATGTGGTCTGGGATGAAGGATTTGACTGGTATGCGGGTGAAGGTGAGCCACTCTTTGGCGTTTACCGACGCTCGGACGACGGCGGGCAGACCTGGAATGCGCCGGTGCCGGTCGGGGTTGCCGAAGAGGGTGTATTGCAAACCACGCCGGCACTCACCGCCGAGGGCAATCCGTTTCTGGTGTATCGCGGGGCCGACAGCCGGCGGCTCTACTACCAGTTTGCTACCGACGATACCAACTGGAGTGTGCCCGGTACGATTCCGGGGGTGGTGGCTCGCGAGTATGAGTTTGATAACCAGCTTGATATCTACAGTATGGTGACGGACAGCGCAGGGGTTATTCATCTGCTGATGGGCGGCTATCTGGAAGGCGATTCAGATGATAATCTGGGGCTATTTCACCTGACCTGGAATGGCACCACCTGGTCAGCACCGGAGGTCGTCTTCAGCAATGAACGCAAACCGGAATGGCCCCGCCTGGCACTAACAAACGGCAATCAACTCCACGCAGTCTGGTTTTCGCGGATTGATATCTTCTCGACCGCCGATACACGCATTCACTACAGCAGTCGGACGCTCAATACCGCGGCGGTTGCGGCGCCGGCATTCTTCACGCCAACGCCGGAGAGCGTGCCGACGGCAACGGTACCGCCGGTTGTACCGACGCCCATGCCGACGATCGCGCCCGAATTGTTGTCAGCGCCGATCCCCGAAGGCGAACCGGAGTGGGAAGGGCCGGGGTTAACCACCATCGGCATTGCCCTGACGCCCCTCATCAGCATGCTGATGATCTATGGCGGTCTCACCTGGCACAATCGCCGCCGGAAGGAAGAGCGACTGCGGCGTTAGCGCCGGGCGCGATCAACCTGAACTGATGCAGGCACAAGAGCGGCGTTGCTCTTCCGGGGAAGTAACAACGTCGCTCTTGCTGTGCAGTGGCCTGATGATGAATAGAAATACCAACATTGGCTTACAAAGCTGTCAGATTTAATCTGCCAAAATTTAACCCAATTTCAGTTGTTGCTGGTATCGTAACAATCACACCCTACGCATATCAATAGCATACCCGCGCCGGATCGTTAGGGATACGAGGGAAGGAAAGGCGTACATGACACTTCCATCGGTGGCGATTGTCGTTTTGAATTACAACGGGCGGACTGATACCCTGGCCTGCCTGTGCTCTCTGGAGCAGGTGCAGTATCCCAATATGCAGATCGTGGTGGTCGATAACAACTCCGCAGATGACTCGGTTGCCGGTTTTCGCGCCGCGTACCCGCACCTGACGATTATCCAGACCGGGGCAAACCTGGGATTTGCGGCGGGCAATAATGTCGGTATTACCTATGCGCTGGAGCAGGGAGCGGCATATGTGCTGCTGCTGAACAATGATACCGAGGTCGCGCCCGACTTCCTGCAGCGCCTGTTGGCGGTCGCCGAGGCTGATCCATCCATCGGCATTGTGGGGCCGACGATCTACTACTACGACCATCCTGAAGTCGTCTGGTCATCCGGGGGCATTATCGACTGGCGGCGGGGCACCACGCGCATGGCCGGCCTGAATGAAACAGATACCGGGCAGTTCGGGAGCGCGCCGCGTCCGGTTGATTTTGTGACCGGCTGCGCGCTGCTTATTCGCCGCGCAGCCCTGGAACGGGCGGGGTTGCTCGATCCGCGCTTCTTTATGTATTACGAAGAGACCGAGTGGTGTGTGCGGGTGGCGCAGGCGGGTTTTCGGATTTTGCATGTGCCGCAGGCCCACATCCGGCACAAAATCTCGATTGTGGAGCGGGCCGCCACGCCGTTTGTTCACTACTACATGACGCGCAACCGGCTGCTCTTTCTCCGCGCGGCGGGGATGGGTTGGCGTGCCTGGGTGCATACCCTGGTGCTGGAGTATGCGCGGACCCTGATCAGTTGGAGTGTGCGCCCCAAATGGCGCGCGCAGCGCACGCAGCGCAATGTGATGCTGCGCGCCGTGCGGGACTATTTCGCCGGGCGAGTTGGCTATGTCGCGCCGGGTAAGTAGCGGACGATTCTCTAGAATGCAGATTTAGTGAGGTACAACGCGACTATGCGAATTCTCTTTCTGTCACGCTGGTTTCCCTACCCGGCCAACAATGGCGCGAAGATCCGCATCTTCAACCTGCTCCGGCATCTTGCGGCCCGGCATGAACTGGTATTGCTCTCGTTTGCCTCCGAGGAGGTGACGACGGCAGACCTGGCCGTGCTGCGGCAGTATTGCCGGCAGGTAGCCGTTGTCCCCTATCGTCCGTTTCAGCCCAACCGCCTCCAGGCGCTGGCGGGCTTCTTCGCAGCGAAGCCGCGGTCGGTGATCGATACCTACAGCCAGGAACTGCATGCCCTGGTTGAGCAGACCTGCCGGGAGCAGCCGTTTGATCTGGTTATTGCCTCACAAATTGATATGGTGCCCTATGCGCAACTCGTTCATGATGCGCGCAAAATCTTTGAAGAGATCGAGTTAACGGTTTTTTATGACCGCTTTGTCAGACAGCAGCAGTTGCCCCACAAAGTGCGGAGCGGGTTGACCTGGTGGAAACTCTCGCGCTACGTCGCCGGACTGCTGCGCGCGTTCGACGGCGGCACAGTGGTGTCAACCCAGGAGCAGGAGCGAGTACGCCGGATAGCGCGGGACTATGCCAACATCCAGGTTGTGCCGAATGGAGTGGATGTTGCGCACTATGCGCAGGATTTTGGGCCGCCCGAACCGGATACGCTAATCTACTCCGGTGCGCTGACCTATGGGCCGAACTTTGATGCCATACAGTTCTTCCTGGGGGAGATCTTCCCGTTGATCCAGGCGCAACGCCCGGCGGTCAAACTCACCATTACCGGCAAGCTGGATGGGGTGCCGGTTGAGCGCCTGCCGGAACACCGGAACGTCATGTTTACAGGCTACCTGGACGATATTCGCCCGACACTGGCGCGCAGTTGGGTGAATATTGTTCCGTTGCGCCAGGGTGGTGGCACTCGTCTCAAAATCCTGGAGGCGCTGGCCGCCGGGACGCCGGTCGTCGCCACGGCAAAAGGGGCCGAGGGATTGGAACTGCTACCGGAGCAGGAGATCTTGCGGGCCGACACGCCGGCCGCGTTTGCGGCAACTGTGCTCCGCCTGCTGGATGATGCCGACCTGCGCGCGTGCTTGAGCCGGCAGGGCCGCCAGGCTGTTACCGCCCGCTATGACTGGAGCAGTATTGGCCGGCAGTTCAATGAGTTTATCGAAGCTGTAGCTCCACCAACCAGAACCAGACCAGCCGTGCGCCACCCGGATATGAACGCGGAACGCGTCTGATGCCGGCACATATGCCACCATGTGAGCAGAGTAATTCAGGAGCATAACCAGTATGCCTGACGTGTCGATTATTATTGTAAATTGGAACACGCGCCAGTTACTTGCCGATTGTATCAATGATGTCAAGAGCTATACCCACGATCTGACGTATGAGATTATTGTCGTGGATAATGCCTCGAGTGACGGCAGCCAGGAGATGGTGCGCGCCACATTTCCCGATGTGCATCTGATTGCCAACAATGAAAATGTCGGCTTTGCCCGCGCCAATAACCAGGCGATCCGCTGTAGCCGCGGGCGATATGTGCTGCTGTTAAACAGCGATGCCTTTGTGCGCGATCAGACCATTGCACAGACGGTTGCTTTTATGGACGCGCATCCCGCAGCGGGCATGGTCGGCTGCAAGCTGCGCTATGCCGATGGTCGGCTACAACCATCCTGTACTACCTTTCCGACCCTCTTCACCGAACTGCTGATTGCCACCCAGTTAGAACGGCTCTTCCCGAAAAGCCGTCTTTTTGGCGCTTATCGTATGACCTACTGGGATTTTAATGATATCCGCGAAGTCGATGTCATTATGGGCGCATATATGCTGGTCCGCGCTACGGCGATTGAACAGCTTGGCATGCTGGACGAGAGCTATTTTATGTATTCGGAAGAGGTGGACTGGTGCTACCGCTTCAAACAAAACGGCTGGAAAGTCTATTTTTATCCGTATGTTGAAACCATTCATCTCTGGGGCGGCAGTAGTAAACCGGTGCGGGTGGAGATGTTAATCCAACTCTATCTGAGTCGCGTGGCTTTTTTTCGCAGATATTATGGCACAACCTCGGCCAATCTGCTCAAGCTTATTGTTGGTTTTAGCTGTTTACTGCGTATTGGTCCTGGGTCCTGGTACTATCTGCTCACAGCGAACGCACAACAACGCCAGAAACATTATGCTTTCCGGAAATTACTGCGGGTTTTACCATCAATGTAGGTATCGTCTTTCAAACAACGGAGAACGCTGCCCATGGCCGATATTCTTGCGCTGGCAACCGCCGGATTACGTCCGGATCAACTGACCGACACGCAACATGCCCGGTATCCGCGGGTTGACTATCTTGAGTTGCAGCGCTGCCTGAACATGGATGTCCTGGATTACGACATTTACAACCATGCCCGACTGGGAAGCATGCTCCGGCGGCTTGATACAATCCTCCGTTCGGATCTCTATTTAACGCTGGCGGGGCTGCTGGTAAAACGCACCTATCGTCTGGTCTTTGCCATGTCTGAACGCGTTGGTATTCCTTTTGCCGGGTTACATAGAATGTTGCCCCACCGACGGCCGTTGGTGACGATGTTTACCTGCTGGTCCGCGCGGCAGGAGCGCATGATCACCCGGCTGAACCTGTTTGCGGCAATGGATAGCATTATCGTCAAGTGCCGGAGCATGAAAGAACACTTTATCAAACTCGGCGCACCGGCAGAGCGCATTCATGTCATTCCCTATGCCGTTGATCAGCGCTTTTTTGTGCCGCTGCCACAGGCTGAACAGCAAAATGGGTTTGTGATGAGCCTGGGTGAGACGCGCACGCGGGACTATCGTACCCTGTTTCGCGCAATTGATGGTCTATCAATGAAGTTGCTGGTGGCCGCCTCCGGGAGTTGGTACGCGCGCGAGAAAGATACCAGTCTGGCCCTGACCATCCCGGACAATGTCACCGTCACAAAGGGGGTTTCGCGCTCCGAACTCAAAACGTGGTACGCGCGCGCGCAGTTTGTCGTCTTGCCGATCTACGATCAGGTCTTTTCGGCCGGCGCAACCGGGGTACTGGAGGCGATGTGCATGGGACGCGCGGTGGTTGTGACGCGCTCGCGCGGGATTATCGACTATGTGATTGATGGTGAGACGGGTATCCTGGTTGACCAGGGTGATGTGGCCGGGATGCGCGAAGCCATCCAGTATCTGCTGGCACACCCGGAGGAGTCGCGGCGGATGGGCGCGAATGCCCGCCGGCGCATCGAAACGGAACTCAATCTTGATCGGTATGTCGAAAATATAGCGCATGTGTTACACGCGCATCTATAACTGCATGCTCGAAACATAACGCAACAGATGTTTCGGTTGCAACGCTCCCAGGAGAAACCTATGCGATGGCTGCGACAATATCGAAATGAGCTCTTTGTCTTTCTCGTCCTGTTCTTCTGTTATGTCTACTTCCTGCCGCGCTGGGCAAGCTGGAACCAGAATTCGCGCCTGAACCTGGTGCTGGCGATTGTCGATGACGGCACCCTCAATATCGACAACTATTATCAGAATACCGGGGACTATGCGCTGTTTAATGGACATTACTACAGCGACAAGGCTCCCGGAACATCATTCCTGGCGGTGCCGGTCTATGCGGCAGTCCGGCCGCTGTTGCAATCCGCGCCGGTGCAGTCCATCCTGGAGCGCCTGGCGCAGAGTGATGCCTTTGGCGAAACCCTCAAGGAAGACGGCACTGGTTTGCTGACCGACAAAATCTATTTTGCGATTGTGCTGTACCTGGCAACCGTCAGCGTGGTGGCGCTGCCGGCGGCGCTGCTGGGGGTGCTGCTCTACCGCTTCCTGGGCCACTTCGATGAGCGCCCCGGCTGGCGGATCGCTACCGCGCTGCTGTATGGCCTGGCAACAAATGCGTTTCCCTATTCCGGGTCGTTTTTTGGGCACCAGATTGTCGCCTTCTTGCTCTTTGGAGCCTTCTATCTGGCCTTCTTGATTGGTCAACGGCGCATCTGTGTGAAATGGACCATCCTGGTCGGGCTGATGCTGGGATATGCCATTATCACCGAGTACCCAACCGTTCTGATTGCCGGGGCAGTGTTTGTATACACCATTCTGGTCATGCCCAATCGCCGCTGGACGGTCGGGCTGGTTCTTTCCGGGATACCGCCGGGGCTGCTGTTGATGGCCTACAACTGGGCGATCTTTCGCACGATTCTGCCGGTGGGGTATGCACACTCGGCGCTCTACCAGGATATTCATGGGCAGGGGTTTGTTAGCCTGGTCGGACCAAATGCCGAGGCGCTGTGGGGCATCAGCTTTGGGGTGATGCGTGGACTCTTCTTTGTTGCGCCGATCCTGCTGCCGGCCCTGCCCGGGTTTCTGTTCTGGTGGCGGCAGCAGCGCTACCGCCTGGAGTGGGGTGTCTGCATCTGGGCCGTGACCAGTTTCTTTCTCTTCAATGGCTCGTCGGTGATGTGGGAGGGGGGCTTCGCCGTGGGCCCACGCTACCTGCTGCCGATGCAGCCCTTTATGGCCGTCGGGTTGGGGCTGTTTATGTACTACGGGTACACCCATCGAGCCGTACGCATTATTACGCCAATCCTGGGGCTCTGGTCATTGATCGTTGTCTGGATTTTGACCATTGGGGGACAGGGCTTTCCCGATTGGACCCGCAACCCGCTGGTGGATTACTCGTTGCCACACGTTCTCTCAGGAAATATTGCACGCAACCTGGGCATGGTTTTGGGTCAATCGGGTCTCCAGAGTCTGCTGCCGCTGGTTCCGGTTCTTGCAGGGGTTGCGCTCTTCTGGGGATTCCTGGGCCGGGAAACGGCTCCCCGCATGCATATGCCGTTGACCCTGACAACCGATAATCAGCAGAAGGAGTTATCGACCGATGGCTAACGTAAAAGCGCTACGCACCGGCGTCACCCCGTATCAGCATGTGGAAACCTGGAGTTGGGCAGGCATTCTGCTGCTTATCGGCATTGGGATCGCCGGCCGATTGCCCTTCCAGAGCATGATTCTGCACCACTGGGACTCGGTGAACTTTGCGCTGGCGCTGGAGCAGTATGATCTGCGTCTGCATCAGCCGCATCCGCCGGGGATGTTTGTCTTCTATATTTTGCTGGGCCGCCTGTTCAACCTGTTTCTGGCGGATGCCAATACCAGCCTGGTCTGGGTCAGCCTGCTTGCCGGCGGCCTGGCAACCATGACGATCTACCTGCTAGGGAAAACCTGGTTCGGCACACGTACTGCCGTGGTTATTACGCTCTTTATGCTGACCAGTCCGCTGGTCTGGTTTCACAGCGAAATTGCACTCTCCTACATGCTGGAGTTCTTCTGGGTGTTGTTGATTGTGTTTGCCTGTTTTTATGCACGGGCGGGCAACCCGCGTGTGCTGCTGATCGCCGCCCTGCTGGTTGGTCTGGCCGGAGGTATTCGGCCCAACACGCCGGTCTTTATGTTTCCGCTCTGGACCGTAGCCGTGGGGCTGGCCTGGTGGGAACGCAAATACACACTCGGTCAGATAATTCTTGCACTAAGTGTGATGGCGCTGGGCGTAACCCTGTGGGCAGTTCCGCTGGTGATTATGTCCGGGGGGCCGCCGGCCTACTGGGAGCAGTTCGAGTGGTGGCGCGCGCAGCACCTGGAAGACTCGGGCAGTTCCGAGGGGCTCTTTCTGCATGTTGCCCGGATGGGGATGTTTACAATTTATGGCGTGGGAGCCGGTCTAATAGCGGTGGCCTGGGCCTTCCTGCTGCACTGGCGCACCCTGTTGCACAACCTACGCCACGACTGGCGCACCCAGACGATTGCGCTCTGGGTGACACCCGCGCTGCTCTACTTTATCGTGATCCACATCCGGCAGCCGGGTCATACCTTTACGCTTATGCCCGGGTTTATGGTCATTGCCGGGGTGGCCGTGGTGCTGGCAGGCCGCTCACTGGAGCGCTTCCACCGGCATGCGCCGACCATTCTGGCGGGGCTGATTATCGGGAGTAATGCGCTCTTCTTCCTGGCGGGTCCGGCTAATCTGTTCGGTAGTTCGCGCCTGATCTTCAGCGCGCCGACCTGGGCCACCATCCGCGCGTATGACAACCTGGTAACGGAGCGCCTGACCGCGATTCGCAGCGAGTTTGCCCCGGAAGAAACCGCCATCTTTGCCACCTCACGCAACTTCCGTCTGCCGGATTTCTATCTGCCGGCCTATCACAACATCTCACACGCGGAGCCTGCCGACGACGGTACCATTCTGGTGCCGCAAGAACTGCGCACCGTTGTCCTGTTTGACGATCAGACGCTGCCGGAGTTGACAGTGGGGGGCAATATTCAGCAGCTTTCCCTGCCGGGAGGCGATACCCTGCGCTACATCACGCGGGAGCAGAACCAGCCACTAACGCTGCATAAAACAACATCGGAATAGAACCGCAGTCATCGGGATGCGCCGGCGTGGGTCGGGCACCCTGCCCTGGACCTGCGCCGACCCGGTCTGCCCAATCATCAGTATGTCCAGTGCCGGCACTTGCAGCATCCTGGGGTTTCTTGAAAGGATACCGACGCGATGTTATGGTCATTGATACACAAGATAACCATTTCGGGCTCCGGACGCCGGGGGCGGTCCACGCCGGTGGCGGAGGCGGCGCAACGCCGGGTACCGCACAACCAGCCGGTATCGTCAACGCGGGTCAGCCCGATCGAATGGCGCTTTGTTGGCATCGTTTCGCTGGCAGTCCTGCTACTGACATCGCTGCCCTACCTGTTTGCGATCTTCACCACTCCTGCCGATAAGCAGTTTATGGGCTTTCTCATCAATGTATCGGATCATACACAGTACCTCTCCTGGTACAAGGGGTTTCAGACCGATCATCTGATCACGAATCGCCTGACATCGGAGGAGAACCCGCCGCTCTTCTTTAATCTGCTCTGGTGGTCGCTTGGTCGCCTGGGGCTGTACACCGGTTTGAGCTATGTCGTGGTCTACCAGATTTTCCGCTGGCTGGCCGGAGCCTTCTTCCTGGCGATGGTCTACCTGATCGCGGCCTGCTTCTTTCCCGATGTGCTGCGTCGCCGGATCGCCTTTCTGGTGGTTTCGCTGGGAGCGGGACTGGGATGGATTCTGGTGGTAATCAAGTATCTCTGGTCAATGGATGATGTACCGCTCCCGCTGAATCTCTATATCTCGGAAGGCAACTCGTTCCTGTGCATTCTGGGCTATCCCCATTTTGCCGAAGCTGCCGGGTTGATCCTGGCGGTCTTCTGGCTGCTGCTGCGGGGCGAACAGCAGAACAACCTGCGCTATGGGCTGTATGCCGGATTGGTGGCGCTCCTGCTGGGCTGGCAGCACACCTATGATCTGATTATTGTGTGGGGCATACCAGTGGTCTATGGTGGCGTCCGCCTGCTACTTGACCGCAAATGGCCGAGCTACTGGTTCTGGTCCATGCTGATGGTCGGCCTGATCTCCTGCGCCCCGGCGTTCTACTCGGTCTGGTTGACCAGCGCAACCCCACTCTGGAAAGAGGTTCTGGCGCAGTTTTCCAATGCCGGTGTATTTACGCCCACCCCGCTGCACATGCTGATCCTGATGGGCATCCCGCTGATCGCGGCGCTCATTACGCTGGGGCTACGGTTGCGCGATCGGTTGCGGCAGCGGGGAGATATTCAGCCGGCGGCGCAGAATGAAGTCTTCCTCGTCGTCTGGTTTATTGTCGGCTGGGCGCTGACCTATATCCCCACCGACTACCAGGTGCATATGATCAGTAGCTGGCAGGTGCCGGTGGGGTTGCTGGCCGTCCTGGGGCTGTTCCACTATGCTATCCCGGCCATGAAGCAACGGTGGGACACACCGCACCTGGTGCGGTCGGTGGCACTGCTGTTTGTGTTGCTGGTTATCCCGACCAACCTCTACCTGATTGCCTGGCGCTTTGTCGATCTGAACCGGCATAACTACCCGTTTTTTCTCTACACTGATGAAGTGGCTGCAATCAACTGGCTGGAAGAGGCGGCACCATCGGAGTCGATCGTCTTCAGCGCCTATGAAGCCGGGCGCTATATTCCCGGCCTGAGTGGGCAGCGGGTCTTCCTGGGACACTGGGCGCAGACGGTAGACTTCTTCAACAAGCGCGATATGGTTGCGGAGTTCTTTGCTGAAACCACCAGCGATACACGGCGGCAGGAGATTCTCCAGAGCTACGATGTGGATTACCTCTTCTATGGTCAGGTTGAACGGGAACTTGGGGCTTACCAACCGGATACCTCGGCGTTTCTACAGCCGGCCTTCACTACATCAAAAGCCACGGTCTATGCAGTTAATCAGCCGCGCAGCAGTCCATAGTTGACAGGAGTTACGCGGTTGCTCACCCAAAAGGAAATTTCGCCTCCGGCAGGGCGGAAGATTCCATTCTTTTTCACAAAAATTTTGCACTTCGTGCAAAATTTTTGTGAAAAAGATCAAAAAGTACCATGCTGCCGCAGGCGATTCTGCCGTTCACCGGGTGAAA
>DAOTUI010000228.1:0-58248 GCA_034437035.1 Chloroflexaceae bacterium | reverse complement strand
GATACCGCTGCTGTCGTGGGCCCAGCCCAGGATGTCTGGGTACCAGCCGGGTTTGGCCGCCCAGGCCACGGGCGTACCATCAGGATGGGCGATGACCGCGCGCCCACGCACAACCTGAGCGATGTATTGTCCATCGGGAGAGGTCAGACGCTGGGCAACCTGCTCCGGTGTTTCGTGTCCCGGACGGGCAATCGGCTGGTACGGCACCGTCGCCAGCAACGCATCCACCTCCGCTTTGCTCGTCAAGCCAAAATCATAGGCGCTGAGCACAACCATAGACCAGTCATCATCAGCATACACAAACAGCCGATCTCCTCCCCATCCCTCGGTCCAGTAGATTACATCAGCCCGCTGGAGCAAAGGAGCGATCACGGCAAACCCACCTGGTTTACGATAAGTATTAGGGGGTATCTCATGTACCTCAATCGCCGCTCCCGTGGCTGCTTCTACGATGTAGTAGTGGGGATCAGCCTGCACCACAAACTGTTCCGGATTCAGCCAGCCCATGCTGTGCATCTTGACCGGCACCGGGAGACGCACATCGGTCACCAGGTTCCAGATGACGGGCTCACTGTTCCAGCCGACCACCATAGCCCGTCCATCAGGCGCAAGGCGCGCCCCGCCCGGTGTGTGCCAGGAAGGAACCAGCAGGTCTGCCTGCCCCTCAACGAGCAGCAGATGGTTGATCGACCAGGAGCGCAGCGGCGGGATATACCACCAGAGGCCGCTGACATAGCAGGCGAACAGCAGCAGCAGCACAAGCAGCAGCATGATGGTTGTCTGCCCCAGGGAACGGGGCCAGCGCGTGTGGGGCCGGGTATGCATGTGGGTTCCTCCGTGGTTGGGAACGACCCCGGCAGAGCAATGGAAGCCATACCGAGGTCGGCTGCTAGAACGGGCTAGTTCGGCTCGGTGCCCCAGATCAGCACCCCGTTGCGGTAGAGCGTAACCTGGGTCCAGTCGGTAAAGCTGGTCTTCGTCGGATCGAACGAGTAGTCGTCCGTCTCGTCATAGCTGCTAAAATCGGTCTTGGTGATGCGGCTCTGGATGTCACCGCTGCTGCCACCGCCGGGCAGGGTGCCCGCACTGCTGGTGAAGCCCAGTTCCAGGTAGTGGTCCGCCCCATCGCGGGGACTACTCAGCGGCACAAACTGGTGGGTGATGTTGGCACAGTTTACTACGGCCCAGTCACAGGCATAGCTCTGCGACTGCTCGCTATCAATCGTGTACCAGTAGCGTACGGTTAGCTCGCTGAGCGGAATATCCGTTGTGCCGTTGTTGACCAGGTTCAGGACGGGCTTGATATCGCTGTTGGTCGCGCTCGTGCCACCGCTCTCGCCTACGCGATACTGCAGCGCCAGGTCCGAACTGACCGCCTCCGCCGGCTCAGTGCCCCAGACCAGCACGCCGTTGCGGTAGAGCGTAATCTGCGTCCAGTCAGTATAACTGGTCTTCGTCGGATCGAACGAGTAGTCGTCCGTCTCGTCATAGCTGCTAAAGTCGGTCTTCGTGATGCGGCTCTGGATATCGCCACTGCTGCCGCCGGCGGGCAGGGTGCCCGCACTGCTGGTAAAGCCCAGTTCCAGGTAGTGGTCGGCCCCAGCGCGGGGATTGGTCAACGGCACAAACTGGTGGGTGATGTTGGCACAATCCAGCACGGCCCAGTCACAGGTGTAGGTCTGCGGCTGATCGGTATCAATCGTGTACCAGTAGCGTACGGTCAGTTCGCTCAACGGAATATCCGTCGTGCCGTTATTGATCAGATTGAGGAAGGGTTTGATATCACTGTTGGTGGCACTGGTGTCGCCGCTCTCGCCCACGCGATACTGCGCGGCGAGGTCCGCATTGCCTGGCGCGGGGGCATTCCCGGTCACCACAACCGGAAAAGCCGCGGCCCCGGTGCGGCCCTGGACATCGGTCACGGTCACGGCCACCCGATAGTTTCCATCGGCGGCATATGTATGTGCGTGCGTGCCAAGCGTGCCGGTGACACTGGTCGTAAAACTGAGCGGCTGAGTGCCATCGCCCCAGTCTACCGCTACCGTCCAGGGTCCGGCAGGAACCGGTGTGCGGAACCCACCCAGATCAAGATTGGCGGCGACTCCCGCCGTCGCACGCTGTTCCGGCGCGGGAGAGACCGCCGGGATATCCGGGTCGAACATGATGGTAAAGGTATCCTGCTGCCCGGTGACTGTCTCGCCCAGGAAGACGCCGCGCGGGCTCACCGCGTCGCCGGCAATCTGGTCGGCGCGGATCAGATAGTCGCCCTGATCATACCCGCTGGCGGTCAGGGTATAGCTGCCGGGAAGCGGTTCCGCCAGGTAGACGATCTGGGGCTCCAGATCGGGGCTGGTATAGATCGCGTTGGGGATCTCGCGCAACACCTGCCCGGTGGCCGGATCATACCCCAGCCGCCGCCCCTGTGGGTCGGTTATCAGCAGATTGATCGGGCAGGCCGTAATGATCGATAGCCCCGTCCCGGCATTCACCAGCGGTGCAACATAGTTCGTTGTGAAGGGTAAGGTCGCAGTATCGCTGATTACCCCCAGGAACCGTGGCACCCATACCTGTTGGGTTTCCGGTTGATACATAATCTCCTTGTGCCGCGCACCACCCTGGTCTGCGGCAGGTGCAGCATTCATTTCTCGCTCATTACCAGGTGGTATTGCGAGTAAACCACTGTTGAATAGGGTTGTACTGTTCGTAGGAATCAGGTCATCACCGTCCGGTTCCTGAATAATGTTGCTATAGGTGATTTCTCCCAACCAGTTAGTCTCTTCGCGTACCTGCCCATGCCGCCAGAGGTTACCGCCTGGCGGCGGGTCTACTTCATACCGCTGGTCCGTCTCGGCTGCGCCATTGCCATAGAGCACATAAATATTATTCGCCCCAAGCCGATCTCCGAGATCGCGTTCAATATTGGCATTGAGCGCATGGAGGAACCCGTTAACTTCAACTCCCCACGGCCAGTCAGTCGGTGTACCAGGGGGAACACCGTCGTCATTCACCAGGTAAACCGGCAGCCCACTGGTTGGCAGCATCTCATGCAATGACCAGGCAGCGCGGGTCGGATCCGGTACCGTAAGCGGGGCCGCATCGGGAGGAACGCCATGGGCCCATCCCGCGATGGTATTCAATACGCATACATATATCCCCGGATTTCCGTCGCTATCGCGGCCAGGAACCAGGGTCTGGCCTAGCAGCAATGCCCCTGTCGTAAATTCTTCAATCATAGGGTCAGTATAGGCAAACCATAGACAGTGCGCTTCCAGATCCGAAGCGGTCGCATCATAGCGCTTGGTCACCAGGGTAGGCCAGACAATCTGGTCAAGCATGGTGGTCAGGCCATTGACGAGTGGCAGATTACCGCCGGAGACGGTCGGAGCATTGTAGAGATAGTCACTCCAGGTCATCCCTTCCCAGGTGCGGTAGTTAAAGGGAAATCCCTGGTGGGGCGTGGCAATAAAGACGAGTTTCCGCACATTCTCATTATAGGGCACAGCATCTCCCTGGTCGTCGGTTGCCACGCCCTGCACATAGGCGCGGGAGACCAGACCGCCCATGCTGTGAACAAGCAGATCAGCTTTGCCATCCTGCTGAACATACCCTACGTCTGGGGCATGTGATCGCGGGATGATTTGGGTATCGAGTTGGTCCCCCAAAAATCTTCCAGAAACTTTATTTGACTGGCGCCAGTCATACGTTATCCCGAACAGGGTCTTATTCCATTGATACCCCATTTTCTCGAGATTGTCCAGGAGGGGCCAGTAGGAACCGATAAAGGGATCAAACACCTCGCGCGCCCGGTCGCGGGACGTGATTAACTCATCAGTGGGCGGCATAGAACCCAGAATGCCATGCACAAAAACCACTGGATGGATCTGGGCCTGGGGAATGGCAAGCGGTTTCTCAACAGTACTGCTATTAAAATTGGTAATAACGTTCAACTCAGTTGCTTCAGAGGGTTGGATCCAAAGGGACCAGGTGAAAGTCAAGGTACTTCCTGCGGAAAGAGAGACCGAGCTACACGCTGCCGTATACGCGGTATATGAGTTCTGGTCCAGGTCTGTCGGTGAGGGATCGGCCACACAATTCAATACATTGCTCGGTCCATCAACTGTCGTCTCCCTAAAGGTTGTCGCGTATGGCAGGAACCGCGCCTGGTCCCCATCGGAGGAAATGGTGAAAGAAAATGCGTCATCGCACGCGGTAGCTGCGTCTTCCGGGCAGCGCAGGGTTACCGTCACGGTAATCGGATTCGCCACTGCATCGGTGTCCGCGTTCAGCGCGGGCCAGCCGTCATCATTCAGCGCCAGTGCGCTGACATCGTTACCCGCAGTGTCGGTAATGCGCAGCAATGAGTTCAGCGCCGGCAGCGTTGTTGCTACCCCGACCGTCTTATCATCCGTATTATCGGCGGTTGCCTGAACCGCATAGGTAATCGTGGTTTCCTGGTTCTGCGGTGTCGCCTGAACCCGCCAGGAGACCTGTTCTTCGGCACCGACTGCCAGGTCGCCAATCGTCTGCGTGGCGCTGCCCGCATCAAGCGTAAGCCCGGTCGTGCCGGTTAGATTAAGTGTCACCTGCACATTGGTTGCCGGCGCAGTGCCGTTGTTTAACACAGTTGCTGTTACATCAAAGGGGTTGGGGGAATATTGGCTACTTTCCACGGTGAGTACATTAGGGGCACTCACGGTGAGTGCTAGTGGTGGGCGCAAATCAGCCGTGACCTCAGCCAGTCCGTACAGCGTCACATAGCTCCGCGCCTCACCAGGAGCCAGCGTCTCCTCATTCCAGTAGACGGCATAGGCACTATCGCTTGTGATTGACCGACTGCTGTCGATGTTGTAATCATATGTAGTGCCGTTAATACCCGGCCAGCGTGCGATAACGAACCGATCAGGTGCGGTCGCGCCACCGCTGCGGAGCATACCCGCCGCAACCCGGCTACTATCGTCCACACTATAAAAAGACCTGAAAGGTATCGGGGACAGCACTTCCCAGGAATTCGCGCTCGGTGGTAATGATCCCTGCGCCCGGCACGCGAAATGGTGCCCCGTCATTGTAGTTGAGTTCAGTATCCAGCATCACGCGCGCGCCCACCGTCCGGGCAGTTGAGCCGGTATTCTGAATGGTGTAAGCGATCCGCACAGTATCTTCCTGCCCGGTTTGCGGGTTAAGCGTCAGTTGCAGGCGCTGTGTTACCTCGATATCGTCACTCGCACCAACCCGCCAGATGCTACTATTCGTTTGTGGATCAATATCGGTGGGTGCCTGGACCTGGGTACCGTCCGTACCATAGACATAATTCGTTCCATCAACGCGGATGGTGGTGAAGGACGTACCGGGAGTATTCGGCCAACTGAAGAGGAGATCCCAGCTTGTTCCATCAATTGCATCGCCATTCGCATCCGGGAAAGCGCCGATGTTAAACCGACCATCACTACCGACCTGAATTGCCAGGCGGTCGTTGTTGGGAGCTGCCTGGGCAGTGGGCGGAGAAAGGAAGGAGTGTTTCATACGCGGAGCCGGGTACGCGGAGCCGACCATGAGCAGCAGCAGCAGCAGGATGCCGTGGAGTGGACGAAAGCGCCGGTGTGACATAGTATGCCTCCTTTGAGAAGTGATCATCGAGGGACAATGCGTCGTACAGCGATGGCGAACATACTACTGTGCAGTAGTGTGGGTAGACCCGTGGATGGTTGGTAATGTGCCGGCATAATTCCATTGAATGGATGTTGTTAAGGGAAAGTACCGTTTCCTAGACTATAATACATGATACTTTAACCATTGTCAATAACCCTTTCGGGATTTCACTGTTCCTCTTTACAGATACGCTTGAACAAGTACTGGAGTAACATTGTATTTATGATGATTATTTGAATAGTTGATTATATGATCAAGTGTTTATGCGATGTGTTTAGTTAGAGGCTAATGTGTAGAGAAAGAAGCTATAATTCAACTGAACAGAACCGCAGACAAAGTAAAGACGCTCACAGTTTCATCAAACCGTGAGCGTCTAATATGGAATGAAGAAGACCAACTACCGCGGTACATCCAGCATCCTGAGTCAGGGGCTGATCGCGCTGTGGGTCAATTCAACTGCGTGCCACGCAGGCGGGCAAACTCGGTGGTAAACTGCGCCTCCATCTCGGTGCGTGCGGCGGAAGGCAGCAGCGAGGCCCGCACTGCATTCAACACCAGGCGCTCCAGGTTGGCAGCAGTGAGTTCAAAGGTGCGCGCGATTGCCAGATATTCATCGGTGAGGGTGGTGTTGAACATAGGCGGATCATCCGAGTTAATCGTCACATACAACCCGGCATTGAGCAGGCGCGGCAGCGGATGCCGCTCCAGGCTGGGGGCTACTCCCAGGCAGACATTGCTGGTCGGGCAGACTTCGAGGGGGATCTGACGGGTGCGCAACTCGGCCACGAGGCTGGTATCCTCCAGGCAGCGCACACCATGCCCGATGCGAATGGCATGCAGCGCCCGCAGCGCCCCGCGAATACTCTCCGGGCCGACGGTCTCCCCGGCATGCGGTACACTGGGCAGTCCGGCGGCGCGCGCGCGCTCAAAGGCAGCGACAAACTTCTCCGGCGGATGGCCCTCTTCCGGTCCACCCAGTCCCAGCGCCACCACGCCGTCGGACATGCCGCTGATGGCCCACTCGGCGACCAGTTCGCCCTCCTCAGGAGAGATCATCCGGGGGATGTCAATGATCAACCGCATCGTAACATCCAGTTCCGTCTCTGCCCAGGCCCGCGCCCGGTTGAGCGCATCCAACTGATCCTGAAAGGACAACCCTCTGGTGTGATAGTGCGTAAACGCGGTGTAGGTAACTTCACTGTAGCGTATCTGCTGGGCGGCCTGGCCGGCTAAAAACTCACGCGCAATCAACTCGATATCCTCGGGGGTGCGGATGCAGTCCGACACCGCCAGATAGATCTCCACAAAGTGCGCAAAATCCGTGAACGTGTACCACTCGCGCAGACCAGCAACGCTGTCGGCCGGCAGGTTTACCTGATGGCGTTGCGCCAGGGCCAGCAGCGTCGCCGGCTGGATCGCTCCCTCCAGATGCACATGCAATTCGACCTTCGGCATAGCATAGATGAAAGACTCCAATGACATCGTGGCCTACCTTCCCTGCCTCACAGGATGATTTTGCGCTCGTTGATCAGGCGCTGCCGGGTTTTCTTGAATAGATCGTCGTATTTCATGCGGCCCTGCGTGATTTCATATTTATAGGCTTTGAGCATCTGATGCACCTCGGTATCGAGTCGATCTTCGACCATTAACTCATCTGTGATAATCTCCTGGATTGCCAGGCGTAACTGGCTATCATTACTCTGAAAAAGTATTCCATCGATCTCGGCTAATTCATCGACCAGTTGTTCTGAAAGTTGTTCAACCTTTTTTGGGGAGAGTTTCATAAATCCTCCTGCTGTGATCTGGTATGGGTTGCCTTGCGGCCGGAATGTACTTGCCGTCGCCGGCGTATCTGTTGCAGAAAGAGCAGTGCGGCCAGCCCCCAACCCAGCCAGGCAAGCAGTGCGCGTTTGAACCGCGTAAAGAGCAGCAGCACCAGCAGTGTGGTACGGAACAGTCCCACCAGCAGACGGCGATGCCGTGGTGACTGGGTATCGTGGCTCCAGTCCAGGTCGGAGAGGCGCGGCAGCAGATTCTGCTCGACACAGCCTTCAAGTGAAAAAATATAGATCACGTCCGTGTAGCGGGCAGCCAGCAGAATGTCCCGGTTCAGCGCTTCCCAGGGCAGCGGCAGCAGTCCCGCGCCGGCGCTGTAGGGTATGCCGGTACAACTGCCGGTGCTGCCGATAGCAATACTATCCGCATCGGGGCCATAGCTGGTGATCAGCGCGCCGCCCAGGTCATTTCCCAATAGCTTGACAGGCAGGCTGCTGGGACACATTAACACTTCCACATCAGCCGGCAGATCAACAATATCGAGTGCCCGCTGGATCAGGGTTGTCCCGGCGCGGCGGTCATCGGCCAGGAAGGGCAACTGGTAGGTATGCACTTCATAGCCGTCATGATGAATCTCGTTAATCAGGTCAGTGTACGCGGCCCGGGCTGCCGGGTAGAGCACATTCTCGCGGGCCAGCCAGAAGCGGCGGATGACACGCGCTGGTTTCCACTGTTGCATGCGGGCCGTCTCGCCGATCGGCGGCTCCATATCCAGCCCGATGGCTGCAAAGCGTAGATGATGGGACTGGGCCCACGCGCGAAAGATACGGTAGCGCTCGATGGCCTGCGGGTAGTTTTGCAGGTTAAACCAGCGTCCCTCGTCCGGCGGCAGGAGCAACCAGGCCACGGTCGAAATACCGTGCGCATGGAGTTGTTGCACCACCTCGGCCTGGGCATCGTTCAGATCGGTCATTGCCAGAGCAACGCTGTACTGCTGCGCGGCAAGTTCCGCCGGCAACTGCCGCTCCAGCAGCAGTTGCTGGAGCGCGCTCCCCGCTAACTCGGTAAAAAAGATAAGTTGCGGCCGGTCGAGGGTAGTTGTTTTCTGGTCACTTGTTGCTGTTGCCTGTTGCACGGTCGTGATAACTGACCAACGACCCGGGACACTGCACTGATCGTTGGTCATTGTATGCTGATTATTCAGCCGAGTGTTCGTATGGCTGACGCGGACGGCTCCGGTTGGTGGCGACACCTGTCCGTAGACGGAGGTGTTCCTGCCTGCGTAGGTATTATACTCTAACCGGGCCGGACATGAAGATGATTATGGAGAAATTGGTCGGGAACGCGAAACTGTTGCCGGGGTGCGGACGTGCAGAAGCACGTCACTCCGATGGTGCCGGGGGGCGGACGCGTAGAAGTGCCGTCCCTACAGAATATCCGCGAACAATGCCTATCCGGAGCGACCTGCGCCTCAGTCTGTCGCCGCGTCACTATCTGGCGGGTCGGTGGCTGGGATGTCGTCAGGTGTGGAGGGTGACTCCGAGTCCGCCTGGTCAGTATCCGGGTTGTCTTGCTCGTCCGTATCGGGTGCGGTGTCCGGGGCGGAGGATGCTCTCGGGTCGGCCTGGTCGGTATCCGGGCCGTCTGGCGCATCCTCCTCGTCGGCGGAATTATCAGTTCTATCGGTTCGCGGGCTTGTGCTCTCTGAAGTTTCACACCACTGGTTGCGTTCTGAAACGGCAGCGGTGGTGGTACGGCCATTCAGGATCCAGACGATCTTCTCCGCAGCCGGGAAGGTGACGACAAAGGCAAACGGCCCCTCGGGATAAAACCCGGTTCGCCCCGGTCGATTATCGACGATTTTGGGAAGTTCAAACTCTTCCGGTTGCAGTTCGTTGTATTCCGCCGGCGTAATCCGGTTCCAGTTGCCATAGGGAATAGTAACCGTTCGGTCGCTCAGGTTTTCATACCCAAAGTAGGCGGTAAATGTACCGTCGGCGTTGTTCGCTATACACTCCAGAATTGGGCGCACAACCTGCGCCTGCTCAACAACTGGTGTTAGCGTGACTGTGGGTGTTGCGGACGGCGTGACCGATGGTGTCACACTCGGCGTCGCCGTTGGCGTGGCCGATGGTGTCACACTCGGCGTCGCCGTTGGCGTCACACTCGGCGTCGCCGTTGGTTCCGGTGTGTTGGTACGAGTCGGCCGGGGTGTTTCCGTCGGCGTCGCGGTTGGTGCCGGTGTATCCGTCGGCGTCGCGGTCGGTTCCGGCGTATCCGTCGGCGTCGCGGTCGGTTCCGGCGTGGCAGTTGGTCTGGGCGTATCCGTCGGCGTCGCGGTCGGTTCCGGCGTCGGCGTGCTGGTGGCCGTGGGTTCCGGCGTGCTGGTGGCCGTGGGTGTCCGGCTTGGTCGAGTCGTCGCCGTAGCGGTTGGTGTAGACGCTGCCGCCGGCAACACCGCTGCCGCCGCGTCATCCGGTTGTGCAGACGGCGCCGGCGTCGCCGTGCCGGGCACGCCAGGGGTAGCGGTTACGGTGCTGCGAGCGCGGGTTGGTTGCGTCGTGGTTCTGCTGGTCGTAGGTGATGGTCTGCTACCTACGTCAGATGTGGCCTGCAATGATTTGCGTGTCGGTCGTAGTGTTGCCGATGGCACGGCTATCTGTGACACAGCCGAGGCCGAGGCTGTCTGGCCTGGTTGGGCCGGGGCACCGCTGCTCGCCAGGCGCGGTAGTTCCTGCTTAAGTGTGTCGATCTTCCGGCTGGCCGCCTGAAGTACCTGCTGATCCTCCACCGGTTGCACCGCAGTTGGTCTTGCCGTTGGCGTAATGGTCTGCCGGTCAGGTGGACGGTTTGTGTCGGCCGGCTGATCCGGCGGCGGTTCCGCTTCCCGATCGGCCATACCGATAAGCTGGTTCAGCGTACTATCGGCCGTATCCAGCACTGTGGCAAGCTGCTGCTGCACTACCGGCGTAGTCCCGGCCTGATTCGCTTCGTTAATAGCGGTTTGAACCTGCGTATCCAGCCGTTCGACGGTACGGGCGATCTGCTCCGGATCGGAGCCCTCGGGCTGCGTCGCCATCACCTGCAACTCAGTGACACGCTGGTTGGCATACCCGACTCGCAGCATACTGCGTCTGGCGGGATCGGGCGTCAGCGCCAGTGTCACCGCTTCGCGCGTCAGCTTCCAGGAATAGAGCATATCACCGGGCACGCTTGATGCCGACACAGTATTGAAAACTGATGTTACAAAGACGAGCAGCAGCGTGACCAGCACCAGCGTTGCAAAGCGGGGCAGTCGTCGGTATGAAAGACTGCGACGTAGGGCGGTGAGGGGATGCGGTGGCATGCCGGCGGGCGACTGGCGGGGTGGGGACACCGACACGCGGCGTGACCCCATTTGCCGGGCCAGCGTTTCAATTTCGCGGCGCCCAACGGTGAGCCACTCCTCCATATCGGGAGGCAACGGCATGTCCGCCTGCCGGCGAACCATACTGGCGGCACGGAGCAACGGTTCGAGTTCATGCGCCGAGTCAGGGTAGTGCTCCAGGCATTCCTCGATATTTTCCCCGGCACGCAGACGGTCCAGGGCTTCGTTAAGCGTTTCTGAGAAGTCCCTCCGCTGCAACGCTTAATCTCCTACACGCTTTTCGAAATGACCGGCAGGCATGGTCTGCAACGTTCGGCACTGGTGTACATCGTTTTGCGAATGTTCGGATGCGACTGCTGATCGGCGCTGATCCACCGGTTGCGCGCGTGTAGGGGTAGGTTGTTCACTGCGGCGCTCATCTTCGCGCACTAGAATCTGCTGCAGGCTCTGAAGAGCCCGATGTTGTAACGCCTTGACCGACCCTTCGGTACGGTTAAGGGTGGCTGCAATCTCACTATTACTCATGTCTGCAAAAAAACGCAATGTCAAAACCTGTTTCTGATCGCGGGTTAACTGATCAATCGCCTGTTGCAGCGCAACGCGATCACAGACGCGATGCACATCCTGCTGGCTGCGCAGGTCAACCATCTCACCCTGATACTCCAGGGGAGTTGACTGGACCTTGCGCCGCCGATGGTAACTGTTGAGCACATTTCCGGCAATGGTATACAACCAGCCCAGGAACGACTTCTCATCACGGTAGGTAAACTGCCCAATACCCTTGATGACCCGGATAAAGACCTCCTGGGTCAGGTCTTGCGCCAGTTCTCGCTCGTAGACGCGCGCAAAGAGATACCGCAGGATGAGACCTGCGTAGCGGTCATACAACTCGCTAATTGCGGCGACATCACCGGATTGGGCCGATTCTACGAGACCTGGTAATTCCACGCGAAGGACACACCTTTCGGCGCTATCTGTTGCGTGTACCTTCCCGCCGTCTGAGTGATTATGGCCTTCACTCATACCAACGCAGTGGGGGGGAAAGAAGATACGCGCCGGACTTGCACATTACTAAAAATTCATCAACCGGGTGATAGGCATAGTGAAGCCTTCAAGTTGCAACTGTCTATATCGCATTATAACTAACTGTGTCATCTTTGGTAAGGGAAAAATTGGTTAAAATGCGCGAAGTGCAATAATTTAGGTTGTGAAATATTATTGGCCCGTATCGTACTATGAATGACCGTAGCCGGAGTAGTCTGTCGGTAAGCAAGTCAGATTGGCAAGAAGCGTGCCATGCCGGCATTGCCCGCTGCCCCGCCTCCGCAGCCCGGGTTGCATGGTGGCCCTACTCGCGCTATACTGCCACTGGCGGTCAGGTCTACCGTTCCTGCGCTCGACGCTGCCTCCATAACTATAACTGACACGAGTTACCAGGTAGTTCATCAAACCGGGTGTTTCACCCGTTGAACGGCAGCATCGCCTGCGGCAGCATGGTACTCCCTGTATTCTTTTTTCAAAAAACTCACGCTGTGAATTTTTTTGAAAAAAGAGCGGGTTTCTTCCACCCTGCCGGAGGCTGAAATACCTTTCAGATCAAGGAACCGCGTAACTCCTGTAACTGACACAAGTTACGCGGTGGACATTCAAATCAGGCATTTGCCTGGATGAACGGCCCGATTCGCCTGCGGCAGCGTGGTATGTGATCTTGCTTTTTCACAAAACATTTGCACTCTGTGCAAATGTTTTGTGAAAAAGCAGAGAATCTTCCGCCCTGCCGGAGGCGAAAAGCCTCGTTCGTGGGGGACCGCGTAACTCCTGTAACTGATCGATTGAACTGTTGATTATCCGGGCCGGCGCGACACGCCTGGTGGTGTGCCGGCGAGTGTGTTTTGATAGAGTGATGATAGTCTATTATGCGAATTGCGATTATTGGGCTTTCTAATAGTGGGAAGACAACTGTCTTCAATGCACTGACGCGGGGCACGGTTGAGACCGCGGCCTACTCCTCCGGTCAACTCGAACCGAACCTGGCGACGGTCAAGGTTCCCGATGAACGGCTCAACCGGTTGACACAGATGTTTAATCCGCGCAAGACCACACCGGCCGAGGTGCAGTATGTTGATGTGGCGGGTATTGACAGCAGCAGCCGGCAAAAGACCGGTTTGCCACCCGCGTTGCTCAACTACATCAGCGGTGCCGATGCACTGCTGCATGTCGTGCGCTCGTTTGAAGACGCCACCGTGCCGCATCCTGACGAGTCGCTGGATGTGGCCCGCGATGTGGCCAATATTGATCTTGAACTGACCTTCTCCGATCTGGCGATTATTGAGCGGCGGCTTGAGCGTCTGAATACTGAGATCGGGAAGATGGCGGGGCGCGAACGGGAGGCGCGGGTTGCGGAGCGCGATCTGCTGCTGCGGCTGCAGGAGGCACTGGAGGGCGAGGTTCCCATCCGCGATCTGGCCTTGAGCGATGAGGAGGAACGTTCGCTGCGCGGCTACCAGTTTCTGACAGCCAAGCCGCTGCTGATTGTCCTCAATATCGGCGAGGGGCAACTGGCGGCACCCCCGGCTCTGAACTATGAGCATCGCCAGAGCGCGGTTGTGCCGCTCTGTGGCAAGATCGAGGCCGAGTTAGCGCAACTGGAAGATGCGGATGCCCAGGCGTTTATGGATGACCTGGGAATTACTACGCCCGCGCGCAATCGAGTTATTCAGCTCTCGTATGAACTGTTGGGGCTGATCAGCTTTCTGACAACCGGTCCCGATGAGGTGCGGGCCTGGACGATCCGGCATAACACCCCGGCGGTAGAAGCGGCCGGGGCGATCCACTCCGATATTCAGCGGGGCTTTATTCGCGCGGAAGTTGTTGCCTATGCTGATCTGGTCGCTGCCGGTGGTATGAACGAGGCGAAGAAGGCCGGTGTTGTCCGCTTTGAGGGGAAGCAGTATATCGTCAAAGACGGCGATATTTGCCACTTTCTGTTCAATGTTTAGTTGGCGATTGGCGATTGGCGATTAGGTAGGGACGCGCAGAAGCGCGTCCACAGGCGACAGGCGGCTCTACGAGACAGGCTACACATGCCGCTGCCGGTTGCTCTGGATGCCACGTTCAAAAATGGTTGCCAGCATGGTTGCGACACTCGCCGGGTCGGGGGTGCCGCTGCTGCTCAAATGGGCCAGATAGGGCATACCCAGGAGGGCATACATGGTCCAGACAATCGTTGCCGGGTCGAGGTCCGGGTCAATTTCGCCCTGCGCTTTCCCGGCCTGAATCAGCGCAACCACTCTGTCATCAATCTGATTGAGACAGTCGCGGGCCTGTTGATGTTCACTGAGCAGTTGAGAGAGATCGGGCGTCCAGGTCCGCGGTAGCTCACCGGTTTCGTCAATCCGCAACTGAATGGCGGTGCGCAGTAACAGGGTCAGGCGTCGCAATGGTGTACAATTTTCTTGATCATACGCGATCAGATTGCTGATCCGCTGCATTGCCTCCATAACCGCTGCGACGACCAGTTCTTCCTTGGTGGAAAAAAAACTGTAGAGGGTTGGTTTGGAAATGCCAACCTGGGCTGCCAGTTCATCCATCGACATGGCGATGTGCCCCTTCACGGCAACCAGCCGCCGCGCCGTGTGCAGAATGTCATCACGCAACATCTGTCGTCGCCGTTCGCGTAGTGATACTACCATCATCCTGACCTCGATCGCTATACTGCCAGTGGGGAGTGGCTGCGACCTGGACATATCCGGGTATGCCTGTCGCAAGCACTTTGCTCTGGAGAGGATTGTGACATGGCGCTAGTATAGGCGCAAACAGTGTGCGGCGTCAACCTGAGTGGGACGCGCGCGAAGTGAACGAGGATGCAAACAATGGATGCACAGCGACTGATGACGACAACTCTGCGCGCTGCGGACTGGGGGCCGCAGGTGGCGCGGATTATGGCGGCGGCGCTGAGCGCGGTTGAACCGGCCGCCGCGGTACGGCAGCATCTGCAACGCGCCGGCACGCGGCTGAATGTTGCCGGGCAGACGTATGATCTGCGGGATTATGCGCGTGTCCTGCTGGTGGGTGCGGGGAAGGCCGGTGCGCCGATGGCCCAGGCTGCGGCGGATATCCTCGGTGCGGAGTTGCGTGAGGGCATCGTTATCGTCAAAGATGCCGGCGCAGAACCGGGAACCGCTGACCCGCATATTTCAGCGTCCGCGCCTCAGTCGCCGGTTACCGTTCTGCCCGCGCGCCATCCCCTGCCCGACGAGCGTGGCGTGGCAGCAACCCGGCGCATTGCAACGCTGCTTGAGTCTACCACCGAGCGCGACCTCGTGCTGGTGTTGATTTCGGGCGGGGGTTCGGCCCTGCTGACCCTGCCCGCCCCGGATATCACCCTGGCCGATCTGAAAGCCCTGACGCAGGCACTACTGGCGTGCGGCGCAAGCATCGACGAGATCAACATGCTGCGCAAACAACTGGATCTGGTCAAGGGCGGTGGCCTGGCGCGTATGGCGGCTCCGGCAACACTGATTACGCTGATCCTCTCCGATGTGGTGGGCAATCCGCTGGATGTGATCGCCTCCGGGCCGACGGTGCCTAACCGCGCCGGCTTTGCCGATGCCTACGCAGTGCTGGAGCGCTATGACCTGGTAGATACCGTGCCGGCGATGGTTGTGGCTCGCCTGCAGGCCGGAATACGTGGTGTCGTTGCGGAAACACCCGGCGCGGGCGATCCGATCTTTGCGCGGGTGCAGAATGTGTTGATCGGCAGTAATGCGCAGGCAGCGGCGGCGGCCCTGGAAACTGCGCGTGCCGAGGGGTTTCATCCGCTGCTGCTGACGACCTTCGTCCAGGGTGAGGCGCGCGTGGTCGGGCGGTTGCTGGCGGCAGTGGCGTGCGAACTGGTCGCCTCCGGACAGCCGGTGCCGCGTCCCGCCTGTGTGGTCCTGGGAGGCGAAACGACTGTGACGCTACGGGGGCAGGGTCGGGGCGGGCGCAACCAGGAGCTGGCGCTGGCGGCAGTGCGCGATCTGGCAGGGCTCTCCGACGTTGCATTGATCACCCTGGCGACCGATGGCGGCGATGGTCCGACCGACGCGGCGGGCGCGGTGGTGACGGGCGAGACGCTGGGGCGTGCCGCGGAGCAGCAGCTTGATCCGGATGCGTACCTGGCGAACAATGACGCCTACGCATTTTTCGCCGCACTGGGCGATCTGCTGCAGCCGGGGGCAACGAATACGAATGTGAATGATCTGGCGTTTGTGTTGGCGTTTTGAAGTTCGCTACTTTGAATGGTGCCTGGAAACGCGGATCGGTCCAGTTAACCGGGTTATTCTCCGTGTAAGCGTAGCGGTTGAGCGATTGCGGGCGGGTGGGCCCGCCGGCAAAGCTATCGCGCTGGAGGAAGCGTCCCTGGGCGGGATCGTACCAGCGTGCCCGCAGGTAGACCAGGCCGGTGTGCGCGTCCTGCAGTTCGCCCGTGAAGCCCAGCGCACTGGCCGCGCTGCCCGTCTGCGCCTGCGGCGCGCCAAAGGCGGCATAGCTGCGCGCCAGCACCGTGGCGCCGGTGGCGTCCACCAGGGCGCGCACGCTGCCCAGGCCATCCCGTAGCGGGTAGTGGCTCACCAGCGTAGTGTCGCTCAGCACCTGCTGCGCCACCAGTCCGTCTGGCCCGTAGGCATACCGCGCTACCGTGGTGCCGTTCTGCTGCGCCCCCAGGATCTGCGGCAGACTGCTGCGCTCGTCAATCAGGTAGTCGGTGGTGGTGATGCTGCTACTGTCGTCCACCGTGGCCCGGACCAGGTTGCCCCAGCCGTCATAGCCATAGGTCGTCGTGATGGCCTGCGTGCCGTTCGGCGCGACCACCCGGGTCAACTGGTTGGCCGCATTATACTGGTACTGGTTGATTCCGTCACTGGTCAGGTTGCCGTTGGCATCATAGCTATGTGTGGAGTCGGTGCGGCGGTCATGGCGGTCGTAGGACGCAATCCGCTGCTCATCGATGTGGGTGCGATTGCCCAGCGCATCATAGTCATAGCTCGTCTGGGTCTGGTCGGGATAGGTGACGTCCGTCAGTCGGTTCAGTGCGTCATAGTCATAGCTGGTCGTTCCATCGGCATCAACCTGTTCACGGCGATTGCCATTCCCGTCCAGCACCGGGTAGGCGAACTGCTGGAGGGTAGTGCCGTTCCGGGTATGCCGCAACGCCGTCAGCCGCCCGGCGCTATCATAGTCGGCGAACTACCCCCGATTCATTCTCTTAGTGACTTAGGTTTTGCACGAACGGTCCTGAACCCAACATGATGCATCCTCAGCACAGCGACCATCTGCTACAATCATATGGTGTTCCACGCCATAGCGTGTAGGAGGTACTCCATGCTTGAGGATGCGATTGTAGCGTATCAAGATACGACGAAACATGCAACTCACGGGTTTTTGCTCGCGCTCATTAGCTTTGCCGACCGGATTGGCTGTATTGATCTGCTGCGGCAGGTCAGGTTCCCATGAAAGAAGTGCAGCATTCCGTCCATACCAAATTGTTGACCCTGTTGTTCAGCTACACTATCGGCTGCCGATCCAGTCATGCCATCGAGCAGCAACTCCGTCCTGATCGGTTGGTGGCCCAGGCGCTGGGCATGACCGCCATCCCGGACCATTCCAGTTTCAGCCGCTTCTCTGACCGCATCGATCCCGCGGCCCTGGAAGACCTGCGCCTGGTGGGGCAGCAGTTGCACGACCAGTACGGCCTGGCCCAGCATCTGGATGGAATCGTCCTGGTGGATAGTGACAGTACCGGCTTGACCGTCACGGGCGAGCAGTTCGAACTGGCCCGTCCCGGCTACTTTCCGCAGGCCCGTGGGGCTGCGGGCTATCAATTGAGTCTGGCCTCGGCCACGAATGCCGGCCAGGACGTGTTGGCCCAGATCCTGGATGCGGGGAATGTCAATACCGGCTCGCGTGCCTGGGATCTGCTCTATGCGGTCGGCGAACGGTTGGGCTTTTTGGATGATCGGGTGTTTCTTCGCGGGGATCGCATGTATGGTATGGGGGCGTTCATTGCCCACCTGTGCGACCTGGAGGTCGGCTTTCTGCTCAAAGGCCGCGACTCGCGCACGGCGCGGCGCTGGGTGAAGACGGTGGATCACCCCCTGGACTGGATTCCGGTGAGTGACACCAGTGCGGTGGTCGATAGTGGCCCGCAGGTACTGGCCGAGTGTCCTCACCCCGTGCGCACGATCCTGATTCGCACCTGGGTGCTGCGCCGCCGGGAGTACCACTCTACCTACCTGGTGACCAGTCTGCCGTGGACGGAATGCAGTGAGGTTGATATTTACCACTTCTACAATGAACGGTCACGGTCGAAAAGCTGATTGAACGGTGTAAAAATGTCTGGCAGATCATCCATCGTCCGACCCATGGGTTCTGAGGATTGAAGTACTATTTTGAACTGCGCTTTCTGGCCTATAATCTGGTGTGCTGGTATCAGCATTACGTCCTCCAGGAGACAGATCCGGACGCGGCTCCCAACATTTTTCACCTGGTCCGCACGGTGGCACCCCAGGCGGTAGTAGCGGAACAGCAACCGGACGGCACGCTGGTGCTGTACCTGGCGACCACGCCTGCCGCAATCCAACACCTCATAGCCACGACCCATGCCTGGCTGCGCCGTCTGGCCGACAGCACCCTCGACCAACTTGCGCTGCGACGGTGCATCCGGTTTTCATGGACCTGTCTGGTTGATGCCGTCTGGCAAGCCGGTCGCCGGCTAGGAGATTTGTATCAACCGCTTTTGTGCAAAACCTAAGTTACTGACACCAGTTACGCGGTTCCCTGC
Source organism: Chloroflexaceae bacterium (assembly GCA_034437035.1). Lineage (GTDB taxonomy): Bacteria > Chloroflexota > Chloroflexia > Chloroflexales > Chloroflexaceae > CAKZQX01. The sequence goes on along the minus strand of DAOTUI010000228.1, from coordinate 39,634 downwards.
GAAGGGGTATCTGGTATGAAATATGCAAACCTGGTGTATAGACAGGGTTTATGCATATAGTATACTTTACATACAAAACCGGGGTGCGGGTAGGGTATCTTCTCAATAATTACGGGCGGAGGTTGAAAAACGAAAACACAAATCCCATCAGAAAGCCATCGACGCTTGGCGGAATTTGCGTTTACCCTGGATTATTGAGAAGATACCGGGTAGGCACCTCACTGGCTGCCGGTTCCAGACAGCGAACAAAGAACAACCAGACAGCGAACAAACAAACTCCTCGCTGGAGATGCCATACGACGTGCTGGGTTCTCTATTTCTTTGTTCGCTGTTCTCTACAGTCACCCCAGGCAGATAGATTAGGATGAAGGATGGCACGCGAATGAATGATGCGACGCGCCGGATACCTGCTCAAGGCGCGGTACCCGATCCCGAGGATGTCACCCGAGTGACTGATGAGCAATTGCTCCAGACGTTGATGCAGCAGTTGCCCGCATATTACTTGCCGGTGCGCAAAAAGTCCGACACGGAAGTGTTAAGCACCCTGCTTGCGGAGAATCCCGCCCGCGCCAGATCGACCCGCCGCAGGCGGCGGAAGCATCGTCCGGATGTTCAGCGTTGGACGCGCTATGCCGGCCTGGCACTGCTGGTGGTTGGGCTGTTTGTTGGCGGGTATCTGGTTGGCAATGCGGCGATGGCCGTTCTCACTATCCAGCGTAATATTCAGGCAATGCAGTTGCCGACCGCCGGAGTGCCGGGTAGTGGTGCCGCAGCGCCGACACGCGCTGACTCAGTCGCCAGTGCTGGTGGTGTGGTTCCACCGGATATGCCAACGCTTATTCCGCAGACGGTGCTGCCGCCTACGGCAACATCGATCCCGCCTACGGCAACGGCGCTGCCACCCACCGCAACAGCGCTACCGCCCACCGCAACAGCTTTGCCTGCGACCACAACAGTGCTACCCGCGACAGCGACGGCGCGCGCAACGGCAACGGCTCCACCCGTGGCGGAGACCCGGGTGCGCCCCGCTCTGGTTGGCACAGTTCCGCTTGCGCCGGTTGATGCCACAGCCGCGGCCTGGCCGCCCGGAATGGAGCCAACATCTACCGCTACTATGGAGTCGACCATTACCCCGCTGCCGGTTGTGGCCGCACCCAGTCCGATGACACTGCCGTCGCTAACAACGGGCGAGTGGCGGAGTGCCGCGCAGGTGTCACCGTCCGCCACAGCGACGACTCCCGCCGGGCATGCTATCAATGTTGCCGCCAATGCCGTCTCGTCTGATACTGCCCTGAACGTGCTGCTGATGGGCGTTGACCAGCGGCCCACCGAGACCTATCCGGGACGCACGGATGCGATTATGATTGCGCATATCGACCCGCAGACACAGCGGGTGGCGCTGCTGTCCCTGCCCCGCGATCTGATTGTCGCAATCCCGGGCTATGGCTCGGCGCGGATCAATGCGGCCAGTGTTTATGGCGCGCAGGCCGAGGGGACCGGTGGAGGTATTCAGTTGATGCGCGCGACGGTCAGCGAGTTGCTGGGTATTCCTATTCACTATGTTGTGCGGGTTGATTTCAACGGGTTTATCGGTGCCGTTGATGCAATTGGTGGTATTACGATTGATGTTGAGCACGAACTCTACGATCCCTACTACCCGACGATGGATTATGGCTACCGCGAAGTGCATTTGCTGCCGGGGCCGCAGGATATGGATGGTGAAACGGCCCTGATCTACAGCCGTATCCGCCATATGGATAGCGATTTTGAGCGCATGCGCCGCCAGCAGCAGGTGATCATCGGCATACTGGAGCGGGTGCGCGAACAGCATGCCTTGCAGCAGTTGCAGAGCGTTGCCGCAATCACCACGGCCCTGCGCGACTATGTGCAGACTGATATGCCTCAGGAGCAGATGCTGGTACTGGCCCGTACTTTCGGCGATTTTTCACTTGATGAGGTTGAGCGTTACACACTTGATGGCAGTATGGTTGCCATGAATGTCATTCCAGGTGATCCCTATGCGCAGATTGCCCTGCCGGGTACCATCGAGTCGTTGGTAGCGCAGTTGCTTAATGGACCCACACCGGGTAATCTATAAGGTTGTCTGCCGAGTGCCGAGCATGTTTAAATAACCCAGGTTACGCGGTGTAGCCTGTTCCAGCCTCGTGCCGGCCCCGAAAGCCGGTTTCGCCTGCGGCAGCATGGTACTTCTTTTTTCTTTTTCACAAACATGTTGCACTTTGTGCAAGTTTTTTGTGACAAAGATCTGGTCTCTTCCGTCTTGCCGGAGGCACTATCCACTGTCAAACGCAGGATTGCATAATGCATTCCGGCACTGGTAATTTCGCGTTTGTCGCTCATTTCGCGTTGTTCGTGGTCCAAACCCCGACCGCGTAATACCTGTAAGGCACATAGTGTAAGCTTTTTGTGACAAAAGCGATACCTTTCCATCCTTATTTTCCAAAAAGGATGAGGTTCTTCCATCCGGACGGAGGTGCAAGGCGCTGCTGGATCAGTGTCTGCGTAACTCGTGTAGATAACAATTGGCGCAAAATCTGCCCAAAATGACAATAGTTGCGCAAAGGCTTGACACAACTTGCAAACGGAACTATACTTGTTCTGGTCACTGAGACCCACACGGTATCCGTACATCTGCCGGCACGGTCCTTGCAGTATGCTCTGTAGAGGGCTGGATTGAAATCGATGGATCTGGTTCGGGTAATGACGCCCGGGCCGGCGTGATCCGCCGGAGATGCGTTCAAAATGGAAGTTATGGACGGTAGTAGTTATCCTTACAAACAAAATGGCCTGTGCCGCCGCGCACATGTGCATCTGCACTGCTACCGGGTTATGGGGTTGCTCTACCAGGGCAACCGCTGCTGACGAGCCTCCGCGTTGCTCACCCCATCCCCGGTATTGCAGGTACCTGGGGATTTTTTATGCTTTCCCCACCTCCAGTTTGCTGTGGCACAGGTCGTAATTTAATCTGAGCCTGTCGTTCGTATGGTTATACGAATGACTCTGTAGCATGCTGGAGGTACCCAGATGATTGCATTCCGCACTGCTGCGGAGCTTGACCTGCTCCGCCCGACCATCGTTCGTGTCCATGAAGTACCCGCCGAGTTTGCCCAGGGGCTGCACTATGCGCCCGCGATGAGTTTTCCACAGTATGTGACGGTAGAACAAACAGTTGAAGCTCTGCGCGAAATGACATCCGATACGGATAGCATTTATTACCTTTTTGTGACCAATATTGAGGAGCATCTGGTGGGTGTTGTCAGCCTGCACAAACTGCTGGTGGCCGCACCGGAGACGAAGCTCTACGAGATTATGGACCGGCGGGTGATTACGCTCTCCCACGATGCCACGCTGCAGGAGCAAGCGCATATCCTGAGCCAGTCGGGGTTACTGGCCCTGCCCATCGTCGATGAGAAGGGTCGCCTGGTCGGGGCGATGGATGCCTGTGACCTGATCACCGCCATCCAGAATGATGCCACCGCGCAGATGTATCAGATGGCCGGCGTCGCCAAAGATGAGACGGTCGAGCGCCCGCTGGTACGGGCCATTGGACAGCGGTTTACCTGGCTGTCACTCAATCTGCTGTTTGCGCTGCTGGTGGTCTGGCTTGTCAGTGCGTTTAGCAGCGTGATTGCCGGCGCGACCGTGCTGGCGGCGTTTCTCCCGCTGATCATTATCCAGGGGAGCAAAGCGGCCACGCAGACCCTATCATTTATTGTGCGTTCACTGACGCTGGGTGAGGTTCGCCTGACCAATCTGCGCCCCGTGTTGAGCCGCGAACTGCTAATCGGCGTTACCAACGGGCTGGGTATCGGGCTGCTGGCCGGGCTGATCGGCTGGATGTGGCAGGGCAGCGCGGGAGTGGGCCTGGTTGTCGGCGGCGCAATGCTGGGCGATCTGCTGCTGGCGGCCCTGGTCGGGCTATGCATTCCGCTGCTGCTGAAGGCACTGCGCATCAACCCGGCCCGCGTTTCGACCAGCTTTGTCACCACACTGACGAGTGTCGGCGGTCTGGCGCTGCTGCTGGGGCTGGGCACGCTGGCGCTGCACCTGGGGTTGCTGTAGGGGTGTTACTTTTTGTATAGTGAATGTGAGTGAACTACGATGGATGCCAATAGACCGTAGCTCACGAGGGATCTTCCGCGATTTCTCGTGAGCTTTTTTGTTGTAGAAGAGCTGAGAAATAAGAACTGAGAATTAACTGACACCGGCCTTACATCCCGGTGGACTCTGTGGCACATGCAACAATGACCCGGATGGCATGAACCCGTTCGTACTGTATTCCCCGGTACAGCGCACGCACTTTGTAGCACATGCGACAATGACCCGGATGGCATGAGCCCCTGCAAGCATTACGCACATCACCATCATCTGGTACTGGCCTCACATCTCGGTGTCCTCGGTGTCCTCGGTGGCAAAAAGGCGGGATTAGCTCCCCGAACGGGATGACGGTTGCTGCTTCGCCGCCACGATAATCTGCTGAAGATACTGCTGCCAGTTGGCCTTGTTTGCGCGGGTTATCTTACGTACCTGCTCGATATCCCCTGCCTCGCCCGCGTCGTACGCCTCGGCCAGCGATGCCTGAAAGGTACGCGCCAGATCCGCCACAGCCCGGCGCAGTTCGCCGTTGATCTCCCGTTGGCGTTCGATTTGTTGACGTAGCCAGGCATTCTCACGTTGCTGCTCCGCAAGCTGTTCCGCCAGATCCTGCTGCTCAGTCATCAATCTTCCCCCTCGTAGCATTACACCATTCCACGCGTCCACTCCACATCCACCATAATACAACGACGCGGCAGGAGTCAGGGGAAACTCCTACCGCGTTCGCGGGATCTCTATATGGTTGTATCAGGACAACCGTTGTATTGGGAGGCACTTCCTTCCCGGAGGAGGATTGCGCCGTATCTATTACAGCCGGCGCTACGACCAGTGGGGCGTAGCAGATGTTACAGAATTCATTGTGATCATTGTAACAAATTTGAGCCGCGTTGTAAAGGGTTCTATATTAACGGAGTATTAGAATCATATCCGCTTGTTCTCAAACTCTGCCTGGTCAGTTGACCAGGGTTGTCTGTGTCAAATGTCACAACAGGAATCAATTGAGCGCCGGATGTGTCCGGCAGTGTTCCCGTGTATGCTTAAGCCAAATACCTTTCAAATAACCGGGGCTTACGTGGTTCCTTATCTGACAGCAGTTACGCGGTCGGTTCCAAACCAGGCGTCTGCTCGGACACATGGCCCGATTCGTCTCCGGCAGGGTGGAATGGGACATGCTTTTTCCGGAACATTTGGCTCGAAGAGCCAAATGTTCCGGAAAAAGACAAAAACGTACCATGCTGCCGCAGGCGAAGTTGCCGTTCATTGGGTCAAATGCCTGGTTTGCGCATCCACTGCGTAACTCCTGTTATCTGAAAAAAGATAAAAACGTACCATGCTGCCGCAGGCGGAACCGTTCTGCATCGGAGCAAACGCCCGGTTTACAACGTTACCGCGCAGGTTCTGCTATTTGAAAGGTATTATTGGGCTTAGGCCAGGTTCCAGATAATCAGACGGGAAGGAAAGGAAAGCCAAACCAATGTCTACCCTGGTGTTACAAACATATAATCTGAGCAAACAGTACGGTCCAATCGCGGCCGTTGACGCGGTCAATCTGCGTGTTCCTCAGGGGATCGTATCCGGCTTCCTGGGGCCGAACGGCGCCGGTAAGACCACTACCATCGGGATGCTCCTGGGGCTGCTGCACCCGACTGCCGGCCGGATTGAGCTTTTTGGCGAGCCGGTGACGCCCCAGCAGACCCGGGTGCTACGCCGGGTCGGAGCGCTGGTCGGGACACCCGGTATGGTGCCGCATATGTCGGGGCGGGCCAACCTGCGCCTGCTGACCTATCTCTACCCCAATGTCGATGATCGGCGAGTGGAAGAGGTGCTGGATCTGGTTGGCCTGACCCATGCCGCCAACCGCCCATTCCGCAACTACTCCACCGGGATGAAGCAGCGCCTGGGGTTGGGTGCGGCGCTCCTGCACCGCCCTGACCTGCTGGTATTGGATGAGCCCACCAACGGCCTGGACCCGGCAGGCATGCGCGAGATGCGCGAACTGCTGCGGGCTCTCGCCGCCGCCGGCATTACGGTGTTCCTCAGCAGCCATTTGCTGCACGAGGTTGAGCAGGTGTGCGACCAGATCACTGTGCTGAGTCGCGGCAAGGTTGTGGCCCATGGTACGGTTGCCGAGCTGCTGGGTGATCGCCAGGTAGTGCGTGTGTGGCTACCGGCACCCCAGGCGGCGGTGCCGGTGCTTCAGGCGCTGCCGGGGGTGCGCACGGTTCAGCCCAACGGCAACTATGTGGATGTGGCGGGGATCCCAAGTGAAGCGGTGATCAAACATCTGGTGATCAACGATATGGTGCCCAGCGAAGTTACTTATGGTCGCGGCGATCTGGAGGATATTTTCTTTGAACTGACCACCGACAAAGCGGCCTGATCAAGAGGAGCTAAACTCATGTTTCAGAATGTATTGGCGGCCGAGCAGGTAAAACTCTTGCGGCGACCGCTGCTCTGGATTACACTGGGGATACTGGGCGGGTTGATCCTGTTTCTCATCATCGGCATCTTCACCTTCGGGAGCGCGGGGGAGTTGACCGAGTTTCGCTGGCCCTACTCGCTGGTAACCCTGTTGAGTATTGCCGCGCAGCCACTCTTTGGGGGTGTGGTGGTGGTCGTCCTGGCCGGATTTGTGATAGCACAGGGCTACACCTGGCGTACCCTGCATCTCTGGCTCAGTCATGGCGTATCACGCACGGTCTGGCTGAATGCGACCTTTTCCGCGCTGCTGCTGCCCCTGCTGCTGGTGGTGTTGACGCCGCTACTGCTGGGCGGCATAGCGACGGCCTGCTTTACCTACCAGCTTGAGGGCGCGCCGGCATGGAACCAGATCAATCCGGGGTACCTCCTGCTGAGTGTGCTGCTGACGGCCTATACGTTGCTGCCCTATGCCACCCTGACGGGCCTGCTGGCCGTTGTCGGTCGCTCACCGGCCGCCGCGCTGGGTGGAGGCATTGCTTTTCTGTTTGTGGAGAATATTCTGGCGGAGATTCTGAGCTTTGCCGGGGACATCGGGGCCCGGATTATGCAACTCCTGCCATGGATGCTGGGGAACGGGCTGTTGCAGTTCAACCAGGCAGCCGTTGATGTGCAGATCGCCGCAGCGGAGGATGCGCCGCAACTACTCAATCCGGGACCGGCGATGCTGGGGATTGCGGCCTACACGCTGCTCTTCGGCGGGCTGACGCTCTGGCTGTTCCGTCGCCAGGATCTGACCGGGTAGGAACAGCGCGAGAACAGCGAACAGCAGAATAGGGAACAAATATTGGAACATCGGTGGAACATTCGATCGTATCAGGACGAACGGCGGACGCGCAGAGGCGCGTCCCTACGGAACAAGCGAGGTGAGTGATGAAAGAGAAGAAACGCTGGAAGGATCTGACGGGACCGCAAAAAGTGGGCATTGTCGTTATGACAATGGTGCAACTGGGCCTGCTCGCCGGGGCGCTCTGGGATATCCGCAAGCGCCCGGACGATGAGATTAACGGGAATAAGTGGGTCTGGGCGGGCGTCTCGCTGATCAACTATGTCGGGCCGCTGGCTTACTTTAAGTATGGCCGCAAGTAGTAGCAGCGAAAGTACGATCTGGTTGTGGGAGAGACGCGCTACGGTGCGTCTCTTTTTCTACCCGGATAACAAAACTCGCGCAAAGGCACCTGGCATATCTGTTTTCTGACAATCTAATCTTTCTTTGCGCCGTCGTACACGTCAATGGTACTGTTGTTTGACACGCGTTACGCAGTCCTCTACGGGAAGATGTCCTTCGCCTCCGGCAGGGCGGAACAGACCATTCTTTTTCACGAAACTTTGGCTCCTTGAGCCAAAGTTTCGTGAAAAAGAAGTACCATGCTGCCGCAGGCGAATCCGGCTTCCATCGGGTCAAGCGTCCAGTTTGGATCTTAACCGCGTAAGTCCTGTGAAAAAGAAAAAGAAGTACCACGCTGCCGCAGGCAAATCCGGCTTCCACCTGGTCAAACGTTCGATTTGAACGTTCACCGCGTAACTCGTGTTATTTGCGGACTGCTTTCAGCTCACGCTTCATGCGCGGATGGGAGTCACGGTCAGCGGCAGACCGAACGCGCTCGGCACGCTGCAACGACACAATAATTGTCAGGAGCCACGGCAGCGCAACCAGCCAGGCCGCCATTACATCGCTCGGCCAGTGCGCGCCCAGCAGCAGTCGGCCCATGCTCACAATCGCAACCACCAGCACAAACACGCCCAAGGCCGGCAGCCGCTCAAGCGCGTTGGAGGTTGAGCGCAGCCAGAGATAAATCAGCAAGCCATAAACAGCAAAGGCCAGCGACACATGGCCCGATGGAAATGAGTGGAACCCGGGCGAAGCGACGCCGTCTGCCACAAACTGCGGACGGCTGCGGTCCCAGAGCATCCAGCCGATAAAGAAAAAGGGCCGCTCCAGAATGTAGGCCAGGACGACGCTGAGCGCGATCAGCGGGCGCGACCGGCGGATCGCAATTACCGCCACCAGCAGCATCAGCGGTCCCAGGTAGAAAACATTCCCCAACGACTCAAACGCGATGCCGTCGGTAAATCCTAACAACTGCCAGTTACTGATTGCCCTGAGCGTCTGTTCGTCCCACACCTGCATCCCGCGTGGGGCCAGCCACTTGCCGAGGAACGCCACACCCACCGCGATGAGTGCCGACAGGACGGCCCCGATTGCCAGCGTCGTCAGCCAGACCCGCCAGACAGCGCCCGGCAGGGCGGCACACTCTTGACGAAAGTGATGCCAGGTCTGTGCTGCCGCCGCCGGCACAAACCAGCCCGATGACTCTTGTTGTTTGCGTTGCATCTGCGTTGTTGTGGTCATGCAGTAACCTCCTGCTGTTGTGAACGAACCTGCTGGTAGGCGCGATCATACTCAGCCGCCAGCTTCACCAGGTAGTCGTCAAACTCGTGCCAGCGCTCCCGCAGATAGGAGCGGGCCTGCTGTACCTGCTCATCTTCTTCGCCCTGCCGCGCGCGGCGCACACTCTGCGAGAGATGCCGGGTATCGCTGATGAGCCGGTGTGCCAGTTGCCTGAGCGGGCTGTGCGTCCGGTTGAGCACCCATGCCTGGGCCTGCCGCGCCGCCCGGGCCTGCGCTTTATCCTGCAGATGACCCTGCTGTAGCATATAATCGATCAAGAAGGCCCGGTGCCAGTAGCCACTCACTTTATCGGACGCCTCTTTCACCGCCAGAAAATAGAGCAGCTTGCGCGAGAGCCGGGTGATCAACTCATAGACAAACTTGAACGGGAGCATCAGGCAGGTTGTCAGGACACCCCGCCCGCCCTCGTTCAGTTCCTCGACGACCTCTGACGGCAGCTTGCGCCCGCGATGCTCGGCAATAGCGGACGGCATGCGCCGCCGGAAGAACTCCTCGGAAGCCCAGTCAGCCAGTGGAACGGGGATCAAGGCGGACAACCCGGCGAAAGTGGCGTCGCCATAGATCGACCAGTCAAATGAAGTTTGTGGTTGTGGTTGTGTCTCAGCCGTCATGGGGCATTACTCCTTTCCGCCGGCGCTCAACCCATGATTGGGGGGCCGGCCCTCAGTTTCCAGGAGCTTGCGCTGATCTTCGCGCAAAAATCCCAGAACCATATCGATAGAGAGGACGGTCTGCCCTTCCAATTGCCGGGTATGCAACAGGCCCCGGTCAATCAGGCTCTGAATGGTCGGCACACCCACCTTGAGCAGATCGGCCGCCTCTGCCGGCGAGAGCCATTCGCGTTTGTGCTCCATCTGTCCTAACTCCTTTGCAGATGTTCTTTGCTGCAATCTGCTTTAGCAAGAATGGTGCCAGAACCGGGTTGGCGTGCTGAACAGCAATAGCAAAGAGCACCCTCGCCGGGTGCTCCTCGTAAGTGTTTCAGCATCAGTTCGTATGCGGATCAGGCTGCGTATGGGCTACTCCGGCACATTGCGGCGTAGCTCCTCCAGCCAGACCAGCGCTTCCGAGTCGCTCGGTGCGCGCCAGTCGCCCCGGGGTGAGAGCGAGCCGCCGGAGCCGACCTTGGGGCCGTTGGGCACTGCCGAGCGCTTGAACTGGCTGATCTTGAAGAAGCGGTAGAGAAAAACTTCCAGCCATTTTTTTATCGTCGGCAGATCATACTGGTTGCGCTTGTTCACCGGCAGACCCTCCGGCCAGGCACCCTGGGCCCGGTCATGCCAGGCGTGGTAGCTAAGGAAGGCGACCTTGCCGGGGCGAAACCCGTAGCGCGTGATGTAGTAGGTGTTAAAGTCTTGCAGTTCGTAGGGGCCGATCTTGCCCTCGGTACTCTGCGCGGGCCGGTCACGCTCAGCATCGCCCGCGCCCGGCACCAGTTCCGGGGAGATCTCGGTGTCGAGGATGGACTGCAGAATAACATTCGTCTCCGCGTCAAACTGGCCGGAACTGATGACCCAGCGAATCAGATGCTGGATCAGCGTTTTGGGCACCGAGGCATTGACATTGTAGTGCGACATATGATCGCCCACGCCGTAGGTCGCCCAGCCCAGCGCCAGCTCGCTTAGATCACCCGTACCGAGCACCATCGCACTGTGAAAGTTCGCCAGGCGGAACAGGTGCGAAGTCCGCTCACCCGCCTGCACATTCTCAAACGTGACATCGTAGACCGCCTCGCCCTGTGCGTAGGGATGCTTGAGATCGCGCAGCATCTGCATGCTCGACGGTTTTATGTCAATCTCTTCGCGCTGCACGCCCAACGCCCGCATCAGGTTATGCGCGTTGACCAGGGTAATATCGCTGGTGGCAAAGCCGGGCATGGTGTAGGCCAGAATATTGGTGCGTGGCAGCCCCAGCCGGTCCATCGTCTTGGCGGCCACAATCAGCGCCTGCGTCGAGTCGAGCCCACCCGATACGCCGATCACCAGCCGCTGAATGCCGGCACTGACCAGCCGCTTCATCAGGCCATGAACCTGGATGTTGTAGGCTTCAAAGCAGCGCTCATTCCGCAGCACCGGGTCACTGGGCACATAGGGGAAGCGGTCCACCTGCCGCTGCAACGCAACTTCGCCGGTGGGCACCTGAAATTCAAAGTCCACACGCCGGATCGCCCGCACCCGCTCCTGATGATCGCCCACCGCGTCATTGAAACTGCTCAGGCGCATCCGGTCCTGCGCCAGCCGCTCCAGATCAATATCAGAGGTGATAATCTGCTCCCCGGCGGCAAAGCGCTCCGACTCGGCCAGCAGATCGTTATTCTCATAGATCAGCGCATGCCCATCCCAGGCCAGATCGGTGGTCGACTCGCCGGGGCCCGCCGCCGAGTACATATAGGCCGCGATACACTTCCCGGACTGGGAGGCACACAGGTCGCGGCGAAAATCCGCCTTGCCAATCGTGATATTACTCGCCGACAGGTTTGCCAGGATGGTTGCACCCGCCAGCGCCGCATAGGTGCTGGGCGGAATCGGCGTCCAGACATCCTCGCAGATCTCGATATGCAGCGAGAAATCAACCACATTGGTCGCATCAAAAATAATATCGCTGCCAAAGGGCACCCGCTCCCCCAGGAACAACATCTCACGGCTGACCGCGTCCCGCCCCGAGGTAAACTGGCGCTTCTCGTAGAACTCGCGGTAGTTGGGCAGATAGGTCTTGGGGGTAATCCCCAGCACCCGCCCGCGATAGATCACCAGCGCGCAGTTGAAGAGCTTGCCCTCGAAGCGCAGTGGCGCGCCAACCAGCAGCAGTGGCGTCAGGTTGCGGCTCGCCTCCAGCAGGCGTGCAATCGCATCGCGGGTTGCATCCAGCAGCGCATCCTGGTGGAACAGGTCTTCGTTGGAGTAGGCCGAAAGCCCCAGTTCGGGGAAGAGGGCGACCGCAGCGTCCCGGTCCGCGGCACGCCGGGCCAGGTCAAGTGTGCGCTCCAGGTTGTAGGATGGGTCGGCGACCCGTACATACGGCACACAGACGGCCACACGAATAAAGCCGTGAGAATAGATCGAGAAAAAAGTGTCTGGCATAGGGGTTCCTCCCACCACAAGAGCCGAATGAGATAGTTCTGCTCATTGCGGCAATGATTTCAACAAGGTTACACCTGCCGATATTGTAACGCCGGCAGGTCCAATTCAACCGCCGGCGCAATATTGGCCTTGAGCACCTGCTGCATATGCTCCAGTGCATACGCATTCTCGCCACGCGTGTTGGAGGCGACGCAATCCTGGGGCACAAACAGGCGAAAATCGCGCATGTAGGCATCGTGGGCCGTAAAGATCACACAGATATTACCGGCAAATCCCGTGAGGATCAAGGTTGTCGCCCGGAGATGGGTCAGCAGGGTATCGAGGGTGGTTGAGTAAAAGCCGGAGTGCTTGGGCTTGAGGACAAAGTAGTCATCTTCGTCGGGGCGCAGCAACTCAATAATCGGGCGTCCCGGCGCGCTATCTTCCAGGTAGTGCGCAATCAGTTCGCCAAAGTTGGAGCGCCAGCGGCCAAAGTTATCATTGGCATAGATGACCGGGATCTGCGCCCGTTTGCAGCGCCGTTTGAGTTGCGCAATGCGCTGCGCGGCGGGGAGCGCATGCTCCATCAGCATGGGTGCTTCAGGAAACTCCATCCCGTTGATAACATCAATCAAGAGCAGGGCAACATTGGCGGTATCCGGAACCTGGCCGTGTAAATCATGACTTCGCTGCATCACCTGATCACTTTCTCACTCTATGTATAGGAAGAATAGACAAACAGAGGACAAAGAACAAAGTCCGGTCTTATACCAGTTTGCCGTCAAATCAGCCGGAACATGCGTAATAAGCGCACAGCACGTTCCCGTTCATCACCTCGGCGACCTCTGTGTCCTCTGTGGCTATGACAACAAATCCGTATGACACGAGTTACGCGGTGTGGACTGTTCCGGCCTCGTGCCGGACCCAAACGCCGGCTTCGCCTGCGGCAGCGTGGTACTGTTTTATCCTTTTTCACGACATTGTGGCTCTCCGAGCCACAATGTCGTGAAAAAGATCGGGAATCTTCCGTCCTGCCGGAGGCGAAGTTTCCTTTCGGGTTCGTGACCGCGTAAGTCCTGTCAGTATGAATAGTTTTTCCTTTGCAACTGACGTGCCAGGGCGGTTAGAATAACGTTCGCGTGATGGTACCATGCGCGTGAGCCGCACACCGGAGTCACACATAGGCAGACTGTGCTGTCGGACTGTCACCCGATCATCACAAGCGCAGGAGGGAGAATGAGCACACTATCACAACCGGCGCAGTTGCTGTTTCTCTGCACCGGAAACTACTACCGCAGCCGCTTCGCCGAGATTCTGTTTAACGTCCTGGCCGCCGAAATGAATCTCAACTGGGTCGCCGACTCGCGCGGGCTGGCGCTTGAGCGGGGAGCCGGCAACATCGGCCCGATCTCGACCCATGCGCTCGATGGCCTGGCAGCGCGGGGCATCCCGGTTGAAGCGCCGTTGCGCTTCCCGCGGGCACTCCAGCCGGAAGATCTGCATGCATCTGATCGGGTCATCGCGCTCTGTGAGCAGGAGCACCGGCCCCTGATGATCGAGCGTTTTGCGCACTGGTCCGACCGGGTGGGCTACTGGCAGGTTGATGATGTCCACACAGCGGAACCGACCCTGGCCCTGGCCGCGATCGAGCGACAGGTCCGGGCCTTGATCGACCAGTTGCGTGACGAATCGTAACCGACGACACGGCTGTTTTTCGTCGCGTCTATGCCGGTACACCTGCTTCAAGCAGCGCGGACAGCAGTTCATCGAAGGGGCAGGCGGGTGGTGTGGTCAGTATTTGCGCACGTTCGGCGGGGGCCAGTGCTGCCGGCAGGGTATCGAGCAGCGCCTGCGCCCGCCGGCGGGGTTCCTCATCGCATGCCGGATGCACCACTACCAGGCGCAGCAGTTCGATTGCCGGGACGGTATCGCCGCAGTGGGCCAGCAGGTGTGCCACCCCGATTGCGGCATGCAGCAGCACCAGCGTGACGGCGATATCGCGGGCCAGGGTGACACTCTCGCAGAAACAGTCCCAGGCAGTTTCAACCTCACCCTGCGCGGTGGCAACCAGACCCAGCCCTACCAGACAGGAGGCCGCCACCAGCGGATCATCTACCTCCCGGGCCAGCGCCAGCCCGCGCTGAAAGGCAGCCTGGGTAGCGGCCATATCGCCTTCCAGAAAGCGCGCCCGCCCCAGCAGCAGCAGGCCCGATCCGAGCGTGCGCACATCATTGATTGCCTCCAGATGGTCAACAAATGTCGCGTAGTGCTGCGCTGCCTGGGCATACTCTCCTCGCAGCAGGGCGACCTCGCCATAGCTGGAGGCCACTTCGCCGGCATACCAGCGATCATCCAGCCGCGTGAATGTTGTCCGGGCTGCGGCCAGGTGAGGCAGCGCCGCATCCACCTGCCCCTGCCAGACCAGCACATGCCCCAGAAAATGCTGCGTTAGCGCCAGTTCCCAGTCGGCCTGGGACATGCAGGCGACCTGCATCCCCTCCCGCATCAGCGCTTCGGCGGCTGCCAGATCACCGCGATAGACCATAAACCAGGCCAGGCGGGTGGCAACGCGCGCCGTCAAGCGCCGGAGCAACCCTTCCGGCGAACGCTGCGTCGGCATTGCCGCGCGCAATTCCTCCACTGTCTGCTGAAGCTGGTCGTATCCAACCTGAATCCAACCACGAAACTCATAGAAATCGCACAGACTCTGGAGCGCGTTGAGCAGGTCAGCCCACGCCTGATGCTTCAGCGCCCACTGCCAGGCCACGCGGATATCGCTGTAGGCGGCTTCAATCAGGGCCAGCGCCTGCCGGGGACGCGGACCCCGCAGATTACCATCCTGCCGGTAGAGCAGCGTGAGGTAGTATCCGCTGTGCGCTGCCGGCACACGGTCACGCTCGCCGGCGTTGTCCAGTTGCTGCGCGGCAAACTGCTGCACTACTTCGTGCAACTGGTAGCGCTCCGGCGCAACCTGGCGCAGCAGGGAGATATCCACAAACTGCTGGAGGTGGGCCGGGCCGGCTGCGGCAACCGCCTGCGCCGCCTCGCTGGTGAAACTGCCCTGAAACGGAGCCAGCCGGCGGTAACAGAGCTGCGCATCCGGTGTGAGGCGTTCCCAGGATGACGCTATCACCGCGTAGAGGCTGCGATGCGCGGGGGCCAGATCCCGCAGGCGTGACTCAACGGCAAACATGCGTTGCTGGAGTGTATGCGCTATCGTCGTGCAGTCCATTGTGTCAACGAGGGCTGCGGCGATCAGGATTCCCAGCGGTAGGCCGCCCACCATGCGGCAGATGGCGGCAATGGCTGCGGCATCCGCGGCTGTGGGCGCAAAGCCGGGCACAATCCGGGTGGCTTGCTGCTGAAACAGCGCAACGGCATCGGTGGTCGCCGGTTCGTCCGTAGTCGGGGCGGATGGGGCAACCGCATCCGGGACCGGCAAGCCGGCAAGCGGGAAGCGCTGCTCCCACTGGATATGTAGCGCCTCGCGGGAAGTTACCAGCAACGTCAGGTGCGGCACGGCCGCCAGCAGATCGCTCACCAGCGGGGCCGCGTGCGGGACATGCTCAAACGCATCCAGCAACAGCAGCAGCGTGCGTCGCCGCAGATAATTCACCACAATCTCCCAGGGCGACGCCTGCGCGTACAGCGGCAGACGTAGCGCCTGGATCAGCGCCGGCAGCAGGTCATCGGGCGTATCGGCAGCGGCGAGCGGCACAAAGACAACACCGTGCGCATACTGCGCCTGACGCTGCGCCGCCACCTGCAGCGCCAGCCGGGTTTTGCCGATCCCGCCGGGGCCAAGCAGCGTCAGCAGGCGACAGTCGGGCTGATCCAGCAGACGATGCAGCGTCGTCAGTTCGGACGTACGCCCGACCAGCGGGGTCGGCTGGGCCGGCAGACCCGGCGCAACTTCAGATACCGCCGGGGCGCGGGAGATCGTGGCATAGAGTTCCTGGGTTGCGGCTGCCGGCCGCGTGTGAAACTCATCGGCCAGCATTGCAGCACAGGCATGAAAGCTGTCCAGCGCGGCGCTGCGGTTGCCCGCCTGCATATGCAACCGCATCAACCGCTGGTAGTGCGCCTCATTCAACGGCGCATGCCGGCGCACCTGCTCCGCTACGGCGATAGCCGGGGCATACTGCTGCTCGGCTGCGTACTGTTCGGCCAGGCGCACCATCCCGGCCAGCCACTGCTGATGCAGGCGCTCACGCTCGATAATCACCCACTCGTCATCACAGTCGGGCAGCAGTGGCCCCTGATACCAATCCAGGGCCGCCGCCAGGTCTGCCACCGTTTCAGCCTGATCAAGCGCCGCGCGTAACGCCAACACATCAACAGTCAGCGGCGCGGTATCCATCCAGTGCATGGTGCTCTGGGTCGCCTGCAAAAATTGGTCAAGCGGCGGCCAGGCGCGCCGCAGCCGGTAGAGCGCCCGCCGCAGACTGGCATGCGCCTGGGCATCGGATGACTCGGGCCAGAGCGCAAACGCCACCCGGCTGCGCGGTTGGGACGCGCGGCAGTGCAGCACGAGATAGCCCAGCAGGGACTGCAGGCGCGGCGCGTGCGCCAGCGTCAGGGAAGGATCGCTCTCAAGCAGAAAACCACCGAGCAGATGCAAGGTTACGTCGGCAGGCGGGTTCGCTGGTACTGTGTTGGTCGTCCCGGCTGTTTCATCCATAGGGGAAGGAGTTAAAACGTACAGATACAGCTCTCTTCGGCATTTCTGCCTGATCGTACCACGTTTTGTCGGCTGTGTCACGCCTGTGTCACACCCGTTTTGTTACACTGGTCGGGCACGCGAAGTTGCACACCGTTTATCCGGACAATTTGAACACCGTGCAAAGGAGAATAATGTATGCTGACTGTAGACCCCCGACCTGCCCCGGCATTGCTGCTACTGCTCGGAGTGGTGGTAGCGCTCACCGCTGTAACGTATGCCGCTGACGGCGACCAGACCAGTGCGACAAATACGGTCTATCTTCCCCTACTGATCGCCGGCAGTGATGATAACCCGGGAACATCCGGCCCCGATCAGATTACCGGCCTGACGGTAGACACGCAGAACCGCGCGGCGGTACGGCAGTTCTTCGCCGATCATTACCAATCCTATCAAGACCTGGACCACTACGCGCCGGCGGGCCGGCACGGGAGTGTGGCTAACTGTGATCCGGGCACCACCACTCAGGAGTTCCGCAACCATGTGCTGCACCGGGTTAACTTCTTCCGGGCAATGACCGGCATCCCCGCCGCTGTTACGCTGAACGCAGAATACAGCCGCAAAGCGCAGGCGGCCGCACTGATCATGAGCGCCAACGGCCGGCGCAGCCATACCCCACCACCGAGCCGGCAGTGTTACACGGCGGCGGGAAGTGACGGTGCATTTCGCTCGAATTTGTTTACGGGACGCGCGGGCATCTTCGCCGTCGCCGGCTATATCGAGGATGCAGGCGCGACCAACAAAGACACCGGCCACCGCCGGCAGTATCAACCCCGCGTCACCCTACCTCGGACAGATTGGCACCGGCGATGTCATCCCGGCCGGCGGCACTATTGCCAACGCCCTCTATATCTCCGATGCGTCAACCCCCAACCCAACCATGGCGCGCGCGTATGTGGCCTGGCCGCCACCGGGCTTTGTGCCCTACCAGGTGGTCTACACGCGCCGGCGTTTACCCTGTTTAGCTGCCGGCCGTTTACCGAGGACATGACCGACGCGGTGGTGACAATGGAAGCGAATGGTCAGTCGGTACCGGTCCAGATTATCTACAACGGCACCGGCGATTTCAACAACCATCTGGTCTGGGTGCCGGCCGGCCGGGATACCGAAAATGCGGATGCGCCGTGGCCCCGACCCGCCGCGGATACCACCTACACCGTGACGCTTCAGAATGTGAAGGTCAACGGCATACCACGGACCTACACCTACGACGTGACCGTATTTGACCCCGACGCCTGACAGGTGTGAGCGCACATCGGGAGCCGCCACTGCACCCGGCATGGCAGTGGTTCGGTGGTTCCTGCTTCACACGGTTAAAGATTGAAAGGAATCAGGAGGATACTGGTTTGAATCAGTACGTAACAGGAATGCACGATAGGGCGATCTTTCGGCAGATGCGGATGGTGATGGCCTTGCTGCTGGCGGCGCTACTGCTCGTCAGCGCGGGGTGGTTTGTGCAGCACGGGCCGCGCCTGGCCTTCGAGGTCGCCGATGTACCTCTGCCCGATCAATCGCTGGCCTTTGTACCGAACATCGGGCAAGTTGCACCCCAGGTGCAGTATGAAATTCAGCGCCCCGATGGCCGCTTTTTCTTCACCAACAACGCGATTGCAGTCGCGCTGCCGACCAGCGACAGCAGACCGAGCCGCGTCGTCGAGCTTGCGTTTGCCGGGGCAGATATGGCAACCATCAAACCGGGCGCAACACACAGCGCTGTGATACATTCTTTTGTGGGCAACGACCCCGCGCAGTGGCAGCAGGGCGTGCCGACCTATGACAGCGTGACGTATCCCGCGCTGTATCCCGGCATTAGCCTGGAATATGGCGGGCACGCGGGCATGCTCAAGGGAACCTTCGTGGTGGCACCCGGCAGCGACCCGGCGCAGATCCGCTGGCACTACACTGGCGGCACGCCCGCCCTGGCCGGCAACGGCGCACTGGTGGTGCGCGACCCGGCCGGCGGCAACGACCTGCTGACCGAGACGGCCCCGGTTGCCTGGCAGACGGTGAACGGAGCGCGCGTGCCGGTCGAGGCGGCTTATACGCTACACGACAACGGCGCGGTCGGCTTCACGCTCGGCGCGTATGACCGCAGCCTGCCGCTGGTGATCGATCCCACAATTATCTACAGCACCTACCTGGGCGGCTCGTTAGGTGAATGTGGTTTTGGTGAGTGTGGGATTGCGGTTGATGCTGCCGGGAATATCTATGTCGCCGGCTCGGTCGGCTCACGCGATTTTCCGCTGCTCAATCCCTCGTATGACTTCTGTGGACGCGAACCGGGGGGCGACATCAGCGGGTGCAGCGGCGGCAGTATGTTTGTGACCAAATTTAACGCCGATGGCACGTTGGGCTACAGCACCTACTTCGGCAGCAGCAGCGCCGGCGAGGATCTCACCGACATTGCCACCGACGATGACGGCAAGATCTACGTCACCGGTTCGGGCGCGCTGACAGAGCGCGATCCGGATACCACGAAATATGCCTTTCCGGTGGTCGGAGCCAACGCCCAGGGATGTGTGCCGCAAGGTAGCACCAACTGTGCCACAGTTGATGCGTTTACCTCGTGGTTCGATGCAAGCGGCGCATTGTATTTCAGCACCTTCATCAGCGGCGGCGAGGACCGCGAAGACGCGGGGCAGATTGCGGTTGACCCGGCGGGCAATGTGTATGTCACAGGGCAGACTGAGTCGAACGATTTCCCGACCAGCGCGGGTGTCTTTCAGCCGGCCTTCGGCGGCGGCGACGATGTGTACATCGTGAAGTATGCACCGGATGGCAGCATCGTCTACAGCACCTACCTGGGCGGCAGCGATGGCGAAGGCGTGGGAGCGATTGCCGCCGACAGCAGCGGGAACGCCTATGTCGTTGGCGGAACCGGCTCCAGCGACTTTCCGCTCGCCAATCCGTTCTGCACCGCGTCGTGCAGTGGGCCCTACCTGAGCAAGATCAGTGCCGATGGCGCGCAACTGCTGTTCAGCACGCGCTTCCAGGAAGCGATTAATACCGGGAATGCGCGTGCCGTGGACGTTGATGACGCGGGCAATATCTACGTGGGCGGTTTTGGTATCCCGGCAGTGGAGGCTTATGTGCTGAAGCTTTCCAGCGATGGATCACAACTGCTGTACGAGACGGTGCTGAATGGCTTCGACAGCGTGGGCGAACTGGTTGTCGATGACCAGGGACGTGTCTATGCCACCGGCACGATAGATCCGGCATCGGCGCGAACCCGGCCCTTTGTGGCAGTCCTGAATAGCAGCGGTCAACTGATCAGTAGTATCGAACCGGAGGGCGAGGAAGACACGGAGTCCGGGATCGATATTGATATCGACGACAACGGTGGGATTTATCTCATCGGCACGACCAGTTCAAGCGACTTCCCGGTTACGGACGGAACCGGCGGCACACTGCCCGCCTACGACACCACGCTCGACGGCGACTTTGACGTGTTTGTGATGAAGCTGACGCTTGCCGGCAGAGTCGGCGGGACGGCTTCACCCGATGGCACAACGTTCGCGTCGCCGGGTGATGATACCGATGTAACGGTGAACTTCCCGGAAGGCGCGCTGGAGTCCGAAGCCGAGGTGACGATTGAAAACATTGCGATTGACCCGCTGGCTCCCGGTGATACCGACCGCTTCGCGTTCCTGGCCGACCTCTTCAGCCTTGCAGCCGAGCAGGGCGGGGTGGTGGTCGATGCGTTCGACGGCGGCGACGGCGGCTACCGCGTGGTCATTACCTATGGCGCAGATGTGGAGGAAGCCCTTGCAGATGCGGGGTTGGAAGAAAGCGACCTGAACCTGTTCTTCAACCCGGATAGCAGCGTTGTTGGCCCGAATGCCCCGCTGCCGGGCGAGGACGGCTTCTCCGACAGTGGCTACACGCCGCTCCTGCCCTGCACCGCGTGCAGCCTGGATACCGATGCCAACCGGATCTCGGTGCCATTCAACCGCACGGGCAGCTTTATTGTGGGCATTCAGTCCCCCAATAAGCTCTACCTGCCGCTCCTCCAGCGGTAGCTCGCCGTTTGTCTGAAGCCGGCCCCTGCTCACATCGTGTAGGCAGGGCCGGCTTGTCTCATATAACAGGAGTTACGTGGTGCCGTTTGTTTGGGCCTGGTATCAGACCCAAACGCTGGTTTCGCCTGCGGCAGCATGGTACGTATTTTACCTTTTTGATAAGAATTTTGCACTCTGTGCAAAATTCTTATCAAAAAGATGTCAGGTACCGCCCTGCCGGAGGCGAATCGGGCCGTTCTTCCAGGTGAACACCTGGTTTAGAACCGACCGCGTACATCCTGTAAATGAGTTAAGCACATGTGAAAGCACAAGGAAGACAGCGTATGCGTAAACCCACACCCCATCAAACGACAACAACCGGAACCAGACGACTGCGCGTCAGAATGCTATTGCTGACGCTGCTACTGCTGCTGCCGGGCGCTACCGGCATCATCCCCGACGCCCCACTCGGCAGTCCCGTCACCCATGCCTCCACGCTACCGGAGAACAACGGGGCGCGGTTTTCCGCCGGCAACTCCTTGCTGCCGGCCGATCCGGCCGGGCTCGATCCAATCAACGGCATCACCGTTGAAGCCTGGCTCTACCTGCAGGGCACCAGCGTGTTAAGCACGATTGCCGGCAAAACCGAGGGCAGCGGCTTCTGGTTTGGGTTGCAGAACAACAAGCTGCTATTGACTCTGGGAACGTCCGACACCACCCCGCCCAAGGGCAACCTGGGTATTGCCGGCAACGAGTGGACCCATGTGGCCGGCACGTTCGACGGCACCACCCGCCGCTACTACATCAACGGCATCCTGGACCTGGAAGAAACACTCCCCACGCCGCTGCCGCTCCCGGTCAATGATGCCGCTCTGGGGATTGGTGCCGACACTGCCGGCAGCCGGGCCCTGGCCGGCGCCTGGCCGAGCTGCGGCTGTGGGATACGGCCCGCACACGCGGTGAAATCCGCCGCAACATGATGTGCCGGCTTGACACAGCCTTACCTGAGCCGGCAGCTGCCTGGCCCCTGATCAACAGCAGTAGCCGGCGGTTTAACACCTACACGCCGACCGAGCGCGGCGATGTGGAATTTCATGCCGAGATCGGGCCGATGTTGCCGGCTCCCGCGAGTATTCCACCGCTGCCGGCCCGGAACCCGATTATCATTCCCGGGCCGGCCGATGCTCCCACCGTAGACGGACTCTGCGATACCGACTCCGAGTATCCTGATCCGCAACAATACTATCAAGCCGGCTCAAGCCGGCCGCCTGGTCCGAGGATAAGCCGGCCTGGGTCTATCTTGCCGCCACCCCCGATAATCTCTATGTGTACACGAGGTAAACCTGACCGGAGCCCGGCACCCTGGAAGAGTCGTTCCTCTGCCGGCGACCGGGCGGCGCAGCGGGCACGGGTGATTTTCGGCTACAGGTTGATAGCACCGGCGATGCTTTCGAACGCCGCGAGAGCGACGGCACATTTCAAACCGGTACGGGTGCCGGCGCAGTGAGTTATAACGCCGAACGCTTTCGTGCCGGCACTGCGGGGAGTGCCGAGTTCCGCCGGCGCCGGCGCGATCTGCTGCTCGAAAACCTCTCGCAGGGCTATACAACGGCGGGGCCGGCATTTGTGCATACCCTGACCGACGAGTCCTATTCCCTGCCGGCTATACCGATCTGTCCGATGGTCAGACCTGGCCGGAGTTCCAGATTGACCTGCCGGCAGTTCGGTGCGTTTTGACGAGCAGGTACCGACCCTGCAACTGTTACCGGTGACACTATCACCCACGCCGGCCGGCCGGCCGGTTGAAGTGACGGCACGCGCCTTTGATGATGTCGATCCGGACCGTATCGAGATCCGGGCAAACGGTGTTGTAGAACAGAGTTGTGCCTTCACCGGCGAGAACGACACCCAGGCGGAATGCCGGCTCTCCAAACAGTTGCCGACCGGGACATACTACTTCACCGCGCGAGCATATGATCATCGTGGGCGCATGGCCGAGGCCGCCATGGAGCGGTTTCTGGTCCGGCAGGATGGGGAAGCACCGATTGTAACGGTCGAGCGGTCAATCACGGAACCAAATCCCTATCAGGTGCCGGCCCTGACGGCGCCGGCCGACGATCCCAGTGGCATCCGGCAGATCATCATCAATTACCAGGTCGGGACACGGTCGGGCTACATGCCCTGCAGCTTCGAGCGTGGACAGACCGAAGCTACCTGCACGGTACTCTTCAATGTCGGCGCAGCCGTTGACGGGTCGGTCTATTACTCGGCGGTAGCGAATGACTATGCAGGCCTGCGCACCATCACCCCGCGCTACTATGTGCCGATCCACACAACCGAGCCGGATACGGATGACGATATGGTAGCGGATAGTTTCGAGGCACGGCTCTGCACCGATAGCAATAACCCCGACAGCGCCGGCGCCGGCTTTCCGGCCTGCCGGCAAGTGTATGGCGTGAGCTTTGACAATGGCGATTTCAACAACCATCTGGTCTGGGTGCCGCCCCATGCCAACGGGATGTCTTCTTACAACTGGACTATGCACAGGGCGAACAGCTCCCCCTGAACTTCCGCCGGCAGCTTGTCAATACCTACCGCGATCATGGCATCACCTTGCACCTGAGCGGCAACGAGCATCCGCGCCCGGCAGCAGGCGAGAAGTCACCCGTGGCTGAGGTCGCCGCCGGCAGTATCAACCCCGCCACGGGCGAGTATTACTTCCCACCGCGCTACAACCGGAACCACTACTATGGCTTCATTCGCCACGTTCCGGGACGCAATGGTGGGGGTGGGGCGGAGGGCCATTATTTCTCCGTGACCGGTGACACTATCACTATAACTACCATACGGTGTTCCACGAACTGGGACACACCCTGGGATTGGGGCATGGCGGCCGCAACAAAAAGGGCGCCGGCAGCGCAGTGCCCATCCGGACCTGGTTCACGCCAACGGCCTGATTACGTATGATGGACGCGGGTACTGGTTAAAATGCCGGCCGAACCATCTGAGTTCGATGAACTACGCCTTGAGCGCCCGTGGCGGCGCCGGCTGCCGGCACCCCACCACACGCGCGTGGCTCCGGCATGCCGACTTCCTCGACAGCGATATGCCCATGCTCAACGAACAAGATCTGGACGAGCGGGCCACGAGTCCCTTTGCCCAGGCGCTGCAGGCGCGCAACTGCCCGACCAACTTTCGCCCGGTGACAATCTACTCGTGTCAACATCCGACCGACACATATCCCGACAACTCGCCGATGCGCTACTGGGTGCTTACGGACGGTACGCAGACGCCGGCGCGCACCAGTGTTCGGGGGAGCGGCCGGCAAACGCAGAACCTGCCCACACACGCGCCCGGTATTGATTGGGACTGCGACGGCACCATTGAAGCATCGGTCCAGGGGCAGATCAACGGGCTCATTCCCGGCGATGTCTGTGACGGCAACAGCAAGGATGCCGCATGTAACCGCACATGGGCGGCCGAGAATACCACGATGCCGGGGCTTAGCGAGTGGGACAAGCTGCCGGCCGGGCGCGACTGCGTGCCGGCAGATCCGGCAAAACCTGAGTGCCGGCAACCTGCCGCCTACCGTAACCTGCCGGCCGGCCCCGACTGCGCAACTACGGCGGCGCTAGCGAATGACGATGAACTTGTGCCGGACGACATTACCGAAGAAGAAGAGGAGATCCGGCGGCAAATTCCGCTGCCCAATTCAGAGTGGTGCAACGGAGTAGATGACGATAGCGACGGTACCGTGGATGAAGGTTGCGCCGACACGGACGGCGACACGATTGCCGATGCGCTCGATAACTGTCCGCAGACAGCCAACAATGACCAGGCGGATCGCAATGGTGATCACCTGGGTGATGCCTGCCGGCCGCCGACTGTTGCGAACCTGGCGCCGGCCGCCGACGGTAGTGAGGCAGTCGTTCTGACGTGGGAGGGCAGCAGTGCCGACCTGCCGGCCGACAATGTGTATCGGCAGGGCGCGAACGACGCCGGGCCGGTGCTGCTTGGTAGTACCTTTCCGACCACAACCGACACTACATGGACCGATCAACCAAACGAGGGTAGCAATCATCAGGTAGGAGCGTAGCATACTTCTCTCCAATCGGCTATGAGCAATCCTATCGGATGGATCTGAACCAAATTACCAGGGCCATAATCCTTCAGGATGCTCTATGTGACGAACATTTGTCGCGCTTGCGCGTCTACTCTAATGGCGCAGGAAACACCACATGACTTTGGTCATGCTTTTCGTAAGATACAGGAGTTACGCGGTGGGAGTTTGGACCACGAACAATACGACATGCGCGAAACCCGCGAAACGGCCAATGCTGATAGGTATCAGACGATCCCGCGTTTAGCGGGGGTTATCGCCTCCGGCAGGGCGGAAGTTTCCATCCTTTTTCAGGAAATGTCGGCTCACAGAGCCAACATTTCCTGAAAAAGATCATAAAGCGTACCATGCTGCCGCAGGCGAATCGGGCCATTATCTGGCGCAAACGCCCAGTTTGCAGACCCACCGCGTAAGTCGTGTTATTTTATGGGTAGACCGTGCGTTTTGTTCTCGGTTATCGATATCATGGAGAACAGACAAACACCGAATCAAGCACAATCAGGGTGTCCGATGGAGGTGCGTCAGCCCTGCTTTGTTCTCCGTTCCTCTGTTCTTTGTTCTCAATAGGCCCTGGTGCAACTTTCTTTTTGCAGGAAGCGTACCATCGATAAACTTTTGGTCATTGAAATGAGCGAAGTTCCCGGCCGGCGTGCCAGGTGCTTCAAGGAGTAGCGTGTCGTGCCTTTTTGTCATCAGTGTGGTGCTGAAAACCCCGCCTCCGCGCGCTTCTGCGATCAGTGTGGCGCAACCATGATCCCGGTACCCGCGAGTGGGCCGGCCCCGGCGGCCGGCCCACCTCCTGCCGCCGGCCCGCCGCCCCCGGCAACGACGACTCCCGCCGGGCCGGGTACCTGCCCCCAGTGTGGGATGGCGGTGATCCCGGGTGAGGCGTTTTGTGATCACTGCGGCGCGTCGCTGCTTACACCATCCAGCCCCGCCGCCGGTCCGGTAGCACCCACGCCACCCTTTAGCGGCGCACCACCGCAGCCGAGCTACCCGCCACCGCAGCCGGTTGGATCACCTCTCACGCCACCCGCGCCACCCGCTCAGCCGGCATCGCAGCCGCCGACCCCACCCACAACGCCGCGCCCGGTGCAGCCCGCGCCCGCGCCGGCCGCGCCCGCCCGCACAACGCTGGCGGGTGTCCAACTGATTGTGCCGGCGAGCGGCGCGGTCCTGGCACTGCCCGCTTCCACGCAGGCGCTGGTGGGCCGGTCCGACCCGGTCAGCAACTACTACCCGGATGTTGATCTCTCCTCGCACGGCGCGCTGGAGAATGGCGTGGGTCGCCGCCATATGCAGGTGCTGGTGCAGAATGGGCAGATCGTTGCCGAGGATCTCGACAGCACCAATGGCACCTTTGTCAACGGCCAGAAGCTCGCCGCAAAAACTCCTCATCCGCTCAACAATGGTGACGAGCTACGGCTGGGACGGCTGGTGCTGCGCCTGCAGGCGTAGGGGTGGAAGGATGCAGGACGCAGGATGCGGGTGGAGGGGTAAAAGTGAAACTTTGTCTTTTTGCCGGGTGCTTCCCGCATCCTTCTGCACAGGTAGGCAATTTAAAGAAATGTAATAATCGCAGTTTGCACTCTATGGTAGTATGGTAGTTAAGCACATTTGAAAAAATGCATAAAAACAACAAGAAAACATGCATTTTAACACATAACCCATAATCCCTAACGCGTAACCTGTAACTCCTAACCCCTACCGTCTTTTATTGGCACATCAGGCGCAGATGTGCTATAATGTACCGCGAATTATGTCATCTGTGGAACGCCAGGTTACGCCGACCTGTGCGCGATTAATCTATCAGTCAGAGGGGAATAGTTGTGGCGTTAGATAACGAAGAGAAGAACAGCCTTATTAACGATTATCAGGTCCACGAGAAGGACACCGGCTCGCCCGATGTTCAGGTTGCGCTCCTGACCGAACGTATCCAGCAACTTACCGAACATCTGAAGATCCATATCCATGATCATCACTCGCGGCGTGGGTTGCTCAAACTTGTGGGTCGCCGTCGTCGGCTGTTGTCCTACCTGAGCCAGAAGGACAAAGACCGCTATCGTGCGCTGATTGAGCGCCTCGGTCTACGGCGTTAGTTGCGATGCGATATGATTCTGCTGTGTAAGTACCAGAGCACCAGTGGGAACTAACTTCCCTGGTGCTCTCTTGCTGTCAATGCCGGTAAGGCAAGGATGTGGGAAGGTGTTCGGGATTGGAGGGTGAAAATAATGGGCTCTGCTCCCCGGTGGGCTACACTGCCCCTGTTTTTAGCCTCCAGTGCCGAACGCTTCCCCTGAAATGTAGTGGTATCCACCCGGATACCTGGAGGAGTGTATGTCAGAACAACAGATTTATTCCGTCAGTGCGGAAATTGCCGGGCGGACGTTGACCCTGGAAACCGGACGGGTTGCCGGTCAGGCGGATGGGGCCGTCACGGTACGCTATGGTGATACGGTGTTGCTTGCGACCGTTGTGGCCGCCTCAGAGATGCGTGAGGGGATTGATTTCTTTCCGCTTACCATAGACTATGAAGAGAAGATGTATGCCGCCGGTAAGATCCCCGGTAACTTCTTCAAACGGGAGGGCAAGCCCACCACCACCGCCACGCTGGTCGCGCGCCTCACCGATCGCCCCCTGCGCCCGCTTTTTCCCAAGGGATTTCGCTATGAAGTACAGGTGATCGTTACGACGTTTTCTATCGATATGGTCAACGACCCCAGTTCGCTGGCAACTATTGGTGCCTCGGCCGCGCTCAGCATCAGCGATATTCCCTTTGCCGGGCCCGTCGGCGCAGTCCAGGTAGGCTATCTGGATGACAACTTTGTGATCAACCCGGCCATGTCCGACATGGATCGCAGCCGGCTTGATCTGACCGTTGCCGGTACCAAAGATGCCGTGCTCATGGTCGAAGCGGGTGCATATGAACTGAGCGAAGATGCGATGCTCGACGCAATCAGTCAGGGGCATGAGGCCTGCCGGCAAATTATTGCGCTGCAGGAACAGCTTGTTGCGCAGTGTGGCAAACCCAAGCGCGAGTTTATCCCGCCGGCCGCTGATACCTCGCTGGAGGAAGAGATTACCGGTTACATGGGGGATCGCCTCAAGGAGGCCATCAACCATCCGGATAAGCAGACGCGTGACGAGGGGACGCAGGCGCTCAAGGCCGATGTGCTGGCCCACTTTACCGCCGATGAGCCGGAAGAGGAACTGGCCGAGCGCACCAGAATTGTTGATAAGACCTTTGAGACGCTGCTAAAAGAGGAAGTACGTGCGGCGATTCTGGACAACGGTATCCGCGTGGATGGGCGTAGCCCCGATGAAGTTCGCGCGATCAGCGTTGAGGTAGGCGTGCTGCCCCGGGTGCATGGCACCGGCCTCTTCACCCGGGGTCAGACGCAGGTACTGACGATTACCACGCTGGGTTCCCCCGGCGAAGAGCAGCGCCTGGACGACCTGGGTCTGGAGACGACCAAGCGCTATATTCATCACTACAACTTCCCGCCGTTCAGTACCGGTGAAGTGAAACGCATGGGTGGGCCGCGCCGCCGCGATATTGGGCATGGCGCGCTGGCCGAGCGCTCGCTCTACGCGGTGCTGCCGGAGGAGAACGAGTTTCCCTACACGATGCGCCTGGTAAGCGAGGTACTCAGTTCAAACGGCAGTAGCTCGATGGCAAGCGTCTGTGGCAGCAGCCTGAGCCTGATGGATGCCGGTGTGCCGATCAAGCGTCCTGTGGCCGGTGTGGCGATGGGCCTGGTGACGGGTGAGGGCGGCAAGTGGCGCGTCCTGACCGATATCCAGGGGATTGAGGATGCGCTGGGCGATATGGACTTTAAGGTCGCCGGAACAAGCGAAGGCATCACCGGGCTGCAGATGGATATCAAGACGACCGGCATTACCTTTGATATCATGCGCGAGGCATTTGCGCAGGCGCGTGCCGGGCGCATGTTCATCCTGGATAAGATGACTGCCGTTCTTGATGTGCCACGCACGGAACTGTCGCCTTTTGCGCCCCGGATTATTACCATTCAGATCCCGGTCGAGAAGATCGGCGCGCTGATCGGGCCGGGGGGTAAGACCATTCGGAGTATTATCGAGCAGACGGGCGCAACCGTCGATGTCGAGGATGATGGTCGCGTCTTTATCGCCACGTCTGACGGCGATGCTGCGAAACAGGCCGTGGTAATGGTTGAGAGCCTGACGCGCGAGGCCAAGGTGGGTGATGTGTTCCTGGGTAAGGTGGTGCGCATTATGCCCTACGGCGCGTTCGTCAACATTTTGCCGGGCAAGGATGGCATGGTCCACGTAAGTGAACTGGCCGAGGGCCGGGTGGCAACGGTGGAAGATGTGGTGCAGATCGGTGACGAGGTCAATGTGATGGTCATTGATGTTGATCCGGTCAACCATAAGATCAGCCTGAGCCGCCGGGCCGTGCTGACCGGCGAGACGCCGGATGAGCGGAAGGCTGCCGGTGCAGCGCCTCGGGGTGGCGGCGGTGGTGGCGGCGACCGGGGTGGCCCGCGCGGCGACCGTAACGGCGGTGATCGTGACCGGGATCGCAACCGCCCACGCCGGCGCACAGAGTAGCCTGCTGCCGCCGCTTACACCGTAGCGGCACAACTGATGCCGCGAAGTGGAAGGATGATTGGGACACCAACTCTGCTGGTGTCCCTTTCTTGTGATGCCGGTAGAGCCGGGAATGGTATACATTACACAACTTACGCGGTGAGCGGTCAAACCGGGCGTTTAACCCGGTGAAGTGCAGTCACCGCTTGCGGCAGGGCGGAAAAAAGATCAAAAAGTACCATGCTGCCGCAGGCGAAGCCGGGCTTTTGGGGCGGTCAACCGACTAAAATAGACTGCACCGCGTAACTCCTGTCAAATAACAGGAGTTACGCGGTCGGTTCCAAACCAGGCGTCTGCCTGGACAAATGGCCCGATTCGCCTCCGGCAGGGTGGAGTGGAATGGAACATTCTTTTTCCGGAAAATTTGGCTCTCCGAGCCAAATTTTCCGGAAAAAGACAAAAAAGTACCATGCTGCCGTAGGCGAAATACGCTGTTATCGAGAGCAAACGGTCCGTTTGCACGCGCACCGCGTAAGTCGTGTTATTTGAAAGGAAGGATAGCATGATCATTCAGACGCCTGACTGGGTGAAGCACGCGGTTTTTTACCAGATCTTCCCCGATCGTTTTGCGCGGAGCAGCCGGCTTGGCAAGCCGGATAACCTGGAACCCTGGGATACGCCGCCGTCACCGTCGGGCTACAAGGGCGGCGACTTGCTGGGCGTGGTTGAACAACTCGATCATCTGGAGCGGCTCGGCGTCACGGCGGTCTACTTTACGCCGATTTTTCAGTCGGCCTGCAATCATCGTTACCACACCCACGACTACTACCAGGTAGACCCGCTGCTGGGCGGAAATGCCGCGCTGCATGAGTTGCTTGAGGCCGCCCACCAGCGCAACATGAAAGTTGTCCTCGATGGCGTATTTAATCATGCCAGTCGGGGCTTTTTTTATTTCAACGACATTCTGGAGAATGGACCATATTCGCCCTGGTTCAACTGGTTTACCATCCAGGGCTGGCCGTTGAGCGCCTACGACGGCACCCGCATCGCCAACTACCTGGCCTGGGGCAACAACCGCGCGCTGCCCAAGTTCAACACCGACAATCCGCAGGTGCGCGAGTATCTGATGCAGATTGCCGAGTACTGGTTGCGCCAGGGGATTGATGGCTGGCGGCTGGATGTGCCCTTTGAGATTCACACCCCCGGCTTCTGGGAAGAGTTTCGCCGGCGGGTCAAGGCGATTAATCCGGAAGCCTATATCGTTGGCGAAGTCTGGTGGGACTCGCGTCAGTGGCTCCAGGGCGATCAGTTTGACGGCGTGATGAACTACCTGTTCACGGAGTCCGCTATTGCCTTCACTGTGGGGGAGCGCGTTGTCACTGAACTGGTGGCGGATCGCAGTTACGATCCAATTCCGGCCCTGAGCGCTGAAGCCTACGCCGACAAAATCGACTGGCTGCTGCAACTCTATTCCTGGCAGATCCAACTGACCCAGCTTAACCTGCTCGATAGCCACGACACGGCCCGCCTGATCAACATTGCCGGCGGGGACGCGGCTAGCGTGCATCTGGCGACGCTGCTGCTGATGACCTTCCCCGGCGCACCCAGCATCTTTTATGGAGATGAGATTGGATTGCCGGGCAATCAAGATCCCGACTGCCGCCGGACGTTTCCCTGGGAGCATCCGGAGACCTGGGATCAGGCGGTGCTGGCCTATCACACCGATCTGATCAAGTTGCGCCACAACCATCCGGCGCTGCGTACAGGCCGTTATCAGCGCCTCTACGCCGCCGATGGTGTGTATGCCTTTGCCCGCAGCAACGCTGCCGAGACGCTGCTGATTGCGGTTAATGTTGCCGAACAACCCCGCGATGTCCAGATTGCAGTTGATGCACTTGCGCCGGGACATGCGTTCAAGGAGGTTACGCAGGTGTACGGCCAGGGTAATGTCACATCGGCAGATACGCAACTTATGATCAGCCTGCCGCCCCGCGCCGGACTGGTGTTGCGGGGTGGGGCGTAATCCCACATTATCCTCCGAGTGTCATGAGTTTACCGGTCTATCATGCGCCAGGTCAGTCGATCACGATATAAGCAGGGGCAGGGATGCTGCCGGGAATCTGCCTCTGCGTTTAAAAGCAACATTTTAACTGGATTTTCTCTTGACAAACTCTATATTAACGGCGTAATATAGCTATCATGCATAGTTGAGCTTCACTCCGCCCGTCGGGAGAGCAACGCCTGGCTTCACTATACCAGCCATTGTTGACGCCGTGACAGATTGTCACAACTCCTTGCCTTCGGTTGCAGTTCACCCATCCTGTCTCTATCTACTGATGAATTTGATAACGAGAAACGATGCTACGTGTAACTACTGTCGTGCTATCTCCAGGCCGCTGTGCTGCCGGAAATCTACCTGAAGGCAGCACGACAGGAGCTATAGCCAGGTGGTCATTTGCTACTCAATTATAGCCATATGTGTATACTATGAACACAATCACACGCGCACACAAAATTTGCCTCAACCCAACGCTTGAGCAAGAGATCTACTTCCGCAAAGCCGCTGGAACCAAGCGGTTCGTGTACAACTGGGCCTTAGACTGCTGGAAACAGATGAAAGCGCTAGGAATTGAAAAGTACGGCATGATGGCGGCAAAGAGAGACTTCAATTCCATCAAGCGCGACCACCATCCATGGGTTATGGATGTGGCAAAGGATGTAGCCGAGGGTGCCTTTGCCGATCTCGGGGCGGCCCTCAAAAACTATTTTGACTGGAAACAAGGAAAGCGTAGAGGCCAAAAAGTCGGCTTTCCGAAATTTAAGTCAAAGAAGCATAAACGGCAGTCCTTTCGCCTGAACAACGACAAGTTTCGGGTTGATGGGTATACTATCGTCATTCCGAAACTCGGACCTGTCGGTATGGCTGAACCACTACGCTTCACAGGAAAAATTATGGGTGCAGTCGTATCAAAGGTAGCTGACTGGTGGTTCGTATCCATCACGGTTCAGATAGAGCGACCACAACCGCGCCGGTTCCCGAAAAAGTCAACTGGGGTTGATGTCGGCATCAAAACCCTGGCAACCCTATCAGACGGCAGTGAGTTTGAGAACCAAAAACCACTACGCCGCCAGATACAAAAGCTCCGCAAACTCAACCGCTCAGTATCTCGACGAAAGAAGGGAAATAAACGCTGGTGGCGAGCAAAACGCAAACTGGCCCGGTTCCATTACCGGGTTGACAACCAGCGGGCCGACGCACACCATAAGGCCAGTCACGCGATTGCATCAACCTACACGATCATTGGGGTAGAAGACCTGCATGTAAAGGGGCTGGTCAAGAATCGCCGTCTTTCTCTTGCGCTCTCTGATGTCGGTCTGGGTGAGTTTTTACGCCAGATCAGCTACAAATCAGATGCATTCGGTGGAACAGTCATAAAGGTCGGAAGGTTTTATGCCAGTAGCAAGATATGTCATGCCTGCGGTCATGTCAACCAGCAGCTTGTCCTGGCTAACCGAACATGGACATGTGGAAATTGCGGCACCATGCACGAACGTGACTGGAATGCTGCACGGAATATTGAACGAGAAGCGTTGCGGCTGATCGCATGAAAGCCGCCGCCCGGTTGTGGCTACGTCGGGCGTTATCGCACATGGACAGCGTGTAAGACCTGACTATCAGGCAGTGCTGAATGAAATGTGTATTTCAGTCGTGATCACAATTGATCACGTAGAAAGTAGCAGCTACTACCCTTGATCATTATATTCATCAGGATACTGTATTCGGTCCTCATGTATTTTTACACCTTCAGATCCGAGGTTTTTAACAGGAGAAAGTCATGCGAGAATTCACACATCTTAGTCTGATGAAACTGACTAGTATTCTGCTGCTGCTGTCGGCTATAACGCTCAGCGGATGTGGTGTGCTGCCGGGTGCGGCTGCGCCAACCGCGACGCCGGAACCGACGGCCACGCCCGCATCCACCCCAACTGCAGTCAGCACCGCCATTAACTCGCTGGATGAAGTAAAAGCGGCGGTTATACAGATAGAATCGCAGGGCACCTTTGCTGATCCGGGTGAGGGCATGATGTTTAACGTGGCTGGAAGTGGATCGGGTTTCATTGTTGATGAGAGTGGTCTGGCCGTCACCAACAACCACGTTGTCACCGGGGCAGCGCTGATCAAGGTCTATGTTGGCGGGGAAGATGAACCCCGGAATGCCCGCGTCCTGGGTGCCTCCGAGTGTTCCGACCTGGCCGTGATTGATATCGAAGGCGAGGATTTCCCCTACCTGGAGTGGTATGACGATGAAATCAAGGTGGGATTGGATATTTTCGCTGCCGGATTTCCACTGGGCGACCCGGAGTTTACCTTGACCCGCGGCATTGTCTCGAAAGCGCAAACCAGCGGCGAGACCAGTTGGGCCTCGGTTGATGCGGTGCTTGAACACGACGCCACGATCAATCCCGGCAACTCGGGCGGCCCGCTGGTGACGCAGGATGGGCAAGTGGTTGGCATTAACTATGCCGGATCGTCGGAGACCAGCCAGTACTTCGCCATCGCTCGCGACGAAGCAATTCGGATTATTGAGCGGTTGCAAGCCAACGAAGATATTACCTCGATTGGTATCAATGGTGAGGCATTTACCTCGGATGATCTCTCCGGTATCTGGGTCTGGTCCGTCAAGTCCGGCTCACCGGCGGACGAGGCCGGAGTGCAGCCGGGGGATGTTTTGACCAAACTGGAGCGACTGGTGCTGGCAACCGACGGTACCATGACCGACTATTGTGATATCTTACGCAGTCGCAGTCCCAGTGACACCCTTGCCGTTGAGGTGGTGCGTTCAGAGACGCAGCAGGTGTTGGAAGGGCAGCTCAATGGCCGCGAACTGGAAGAGAGCTTCTCATTTGCGCAGGCCGAGTCGGTCCCGCAGAATGAGGGAGACGCGACTTCCTATGAAAGTTACCAGACTCTCACCGACGACACGGGTGCGATTGAAGTTGAGGTGCCTGCTGCCTGGATTGATACCCGCGGGGCAGCCTGGGTGATGGATGAAGAGGAAATTGGGGTTGCAGTCTCGGCGGCTCCCAACGTCGATGAGTTTTCCTCCACCTGGACAACCCCCGGCATGTTTCTGGGTGCATCGGAGACGCTGGGGCAGCAGATGGGACCAAATGAACTGTTGGATGCTAATGCTTTCAACGATACCTGTACCTATGATGGACGTGAAGCATACGAAGACTCGCTTTACATCGGCTTCTATGATGTCTGGATAAATTGTGACGGTACCGATACGGCGCTGCTGGTGGTTGCGTTTGAACCGGAAGATGCGTCCTTCCTGGGGTTAGTCCAGGTTCAGGTTGTCAGCGAGGCGGATATCGAAGCGCTGGATCGCATTCTTGACAGCTTTGTGGTGAAGCGCTAACATCTATGCGGATGATCCGATGATCTGAAGACACGATGATCTGATGATCCGGCAATTGCGTACAAATAGGAGGTAAAGAGTGCATGCATGGAGGCGATGAGCAACGCTCGTCGCCTTCTTTTGTGAAAGCGAAAGCGATGCCCCCCCACTACATTGAATTTGGCGGTGCCGGGCAAATGGTGCATCTGGCAACCGCCAACGGCTTTCCGCCCGAAGCGTACACACCACTGGCCGCACCACTGACCGCGCACCAGCGGGTTGTTGGCTACCGCAGTCGCCCGCTCTGGCCGGGCAGCCGTCCGGAGACAATGCGAAGTTGGCATGACCTGGCCGCCGATCTGCTGACGGACCTGGGAACAGTGACCGACGCGCCGGTCGTCGGTAGTGGGCACTCGCTCGGCGGCATTATGACGCTCTACGCGGCTCTGCGCCGACCGGAGCGCTTCAACACGCTGGTGCTGCTTGACCCGGTGATTCTGGAACTGCGTATGCTGCTGCTGATCGGGTTGATGCGTCTGGTGCGGTTACATCGGCGGGCGCCCCTGGTGCGGGGAGCCCTGCGTCGCCGCGATCACTTCCCCGATGTTGCCACGGCGCGCGAACGCTACAGCGGGCGGGGTATCTTTGCCAACTGGGAAACGGCCGCGCTGGAGGGTTATCTTGCCGGGGGATTGCAGCCGGTCCCCGCCGGCGGGGTGACGCTGGCCTGGCCGACGGCGTGGGAGGCGCATATCTTCGCGCTGGTTCCGCTGGATGCCTGGCGGGTGGTTACGCAGGTGCGCCAACCGCTGCTGATCATCCGGGGCACAACCTCCGACGTTGTCACCGACCGCGTCTGGGCCGGGCTCCAGCGCCGTCTGCCGCATGCTCGGCTGGTTGAACTGGCCGGTGGTCACATGCTGCCGATGGAGCGCCCGCAGGCTGTGGCCGCGCAGATCCAGGCATTTCTGGATGATCTCCACTGACCAGGGGTGGACGTCAGAGTAGGTGATTTCACGGCTCACCCAGTATGGCTCACGGCGATGCCCCTGCCCGCCACAACCCGGCCGATCAGCCGGCAGGATTCGCCAACCGCAGCAAAGGCCCGCATGAACTGATCCGCCGCCGCCGGGGGCAGAACCAGCAGCAGCCCGCCGGAGGTCTGCGGGTCAAACAGCAGTCGTTTCTGCGCCGCGTCAACGCCGGCGCTGTAGGTGACATACCCATCCCGCTCCAGGTATTCCTGGTTGTTGTAGAGGCCACCCGGCGCTATTCCGGCGCGGGCATACTCCAGCGCGCCCGGCAGCAGCGGCAGGGCGGCCGCATTAATCTGCAGGCCGACGCCGCTGTTGCGCGCGATTTCGGCGGCATGCCCCAGCAGCCCATAGCCGGTCACATCCGTCGCGCCGTGGATCGCCACCGTCTGCGCGATTTCGGCGGCGGTCTGATTGAGGCGCAGCATGCTAACAACTGCGGCCGCGAGATGGTCCGCCTGCCCGACCTCCCGCTTGATCGCCGTCGTGATAATGCCCGTGCCCAGCGGCTTGGTCAGTAGCAACTGATCACCCGGCTGCGCGTTGGCCTTGGGCGTGACGCGGCGCGGGTCAACCACGCCGGTGACACACAGGCCATACTTGGGCTCCTGGTCTACCACCGTGTGCCCACCGGCCAGGACTGCGCCCGCCTCGGCCACCTTATCCGCGCCACCTTGCAGGATCGCCCGAATGATCGACTGCGGCAGATTGCCGGGGAAGCCGGCCACTGCCAGCGCCAGCAGCGGACGCCCGCCCATGGCGTAGACATCGCTTAGCGCATTGGCAGCGGCGATTGCGCCATAGGTGTAGGGATCATCGACAATCGGCGGGAAGAAGTCCACGGTCTGGATCAGCGCGGTTTCGCTATTCAGTTGATACACTGCGGCATCGTCGCTGACCTCCAGCCCGATCAACAGGTTGGGATTGGTCGGCAACTGCAGCGTGGTAAGCACATCCGCCAGGGCACCCGGCCCCATTTTGGATGCTCAACCGGCGCAGGCTGCCAGATTGGTCAGCCGGATCTGTTCACGCGTGTCCATTGGCTACGTCCTTTTCAATTGCACCTAAAACACAGGACTACGCGGTGCTCGTTCAAACCGGGCGTTTGACCCGATGGAAGCCCGACTCGCCTGCGGCAGCATGGTACGTTTTTGTCTTTTTCCAGAAAATGTGGCTCGGAGAGCCACATTTTCTGGAAAAAGCATGTCCCATTCCGCCCTGCCGGAGGCGAATTGGGCCGGTTATCCAGGCAGATGCCTGGTTTGGAACCGACCGCGTAACTCCTGTAAAGTATTCGTTCCCATTATGCACGGGAATGGATGATGTTGCAATCGTCGTCCGCCTGGCTGAAGAACGTCGAGGCGAGTTGTAGGACAAGCGCCATCAGAAATGCCGTCAGAACGTACGCGGTGGACGGGCAGACCGGGCGTGTGATTGACAGGAGTTATGCGGTCGGTTCCAACGTTATACCGCCGCGGCAACCTCTGCCAGGTGCTCTGCTGCAACCTCAACGGGAACCGTCCGCTCTCCGATAGCGTTGCTGCTGCTCGGCTGTTTCTGCCACAGGTCGTAGTACAGCCCCCGTTGCGCCAGTAGTTCCGCATGCGTTCCGGCTTCAACCAGATGTCCGGCGTCCAGCACGAATATCCGATCTGCATTGACCACTGCGGCCAGACGGTGAGTTGATATAATCACTGTGCGCTCGTGCGCCAGCCGTTCTAGCGTGACACTGATGGCCGCTTCGGTGACTGCATCCAGGGCCGAGGTGGGCTCATCGAGCAGGAGCAGCGCCGGATCGCGCAGCAGGGCCCGCGCCAGGGCCAGACGTTGCCGCTGTCCGCCGGAAAGCTGTCCCCCGGCCGCGCCAGCCATCGTGTCGTAGCCCTGCGGCAGGCACATGATCCAGGTGTGGATCTCAGCCGCCCGCGCTGCCGCTTCGATCTCGTCATCTGTGGCTGTGGGCCGCGCCAGGCGCAAATTTTCACGAATAGTTGTATCAAACAGAAAGGTATCCTGGAAGACCACACCCATGTGTGCGCGTAGTGATGCCTGCGTCACCTCCCGAATATCGTAGCCATCCAGCGTGATCCGGCCGGCATGAACATCATAGAAGCGCGTCAGCAGGTTGAGGAGTGTGCTTTTACCGGAACCACTCGGCCCGACTATCGCCACATACTGCCCGGCCTGAATGCGCAACGTCAGATGATCGAGCGTGGGTTGCTCACCGCTGTAGCTAAAACTGACATTGTCAAAGCGGATCTCCTGTGCCGGACGTGGCAGAGTCACAGCTTCCGGTGCGTCAATCAGGCTGGGCACTTCGGCCAGCAGTTCCTCCAGGCGCTGGAGCCCGCCACTGGCCGCTACCATGTCCGGTAGCACGCGCTTACTAAGTTCGTAGGCATTGCGCCCCATGACTGTCAGCAGGCCGAGAAAGGCAATCAGTGCGCCAATCGAAAGATAGCCCTGCGTTGCCAGCCATGCTCCCACACCCGTAACCAGGATCTGAATAAAGAGCACGCTCAGGAGCGACGATGTTGCCACCATGCCTTTGAAAAAGAAGGCGGTTGTGCCGGTCGAAGCCAGGGTCAGCAGGTGCTGCCGCATACGATCAAGCATGTGAGACTGAAATCCAAAGGCTTTGACCACCGCCTGACTACGCACACTCTCCTGAACGGTATTGAGCATGCGCGCTTCGGTCTGCTTATAGTGCAGGCTGGCAACTGAGGTAGCCGCAGTCAGTCGCCCCAGCAGCATGGCAATCAGCGGCCAGGCGGCAAAAGTCACCAGCGCCAGCCGCCACTCCAGGTAGAAGAGCATCAGCAGATTGATCACCAGCGCTACGGCTGCTACACAACCATGCATAAACTGACGTGTCAGCCCCTGTTCAATCGTAACCAGGTCGCCGGAGAAACGCGCCAGAATATCACCCATACGGCTGCGCGTGTAATACTCCAGTGAGAGCTGCTGCATATGTTCAAACATGCGCAAGCGCAGGTCGTTGAGGATGCGCGCGCTGGTGCGGGCGGTCAAATGTTCGGCCAGGGCGGCGGCAATGGCGGCGACGACAAAACCACTCGCCAGCGCGATCAACATAACGTTGAGCGGCAGGCCGGCCGCCGGAGTCTGGATGCCGTCAATGATCAGCTTGAAGCTGAGCGCAAACAGCGTGTTAAAGAGTTCAAACAGCAGCAGCGCCGACATAATCAGGGTTGCCGGTAACCAGTAGGGTCGCCAGTATGCGACTGCGTGCTTGAGGATTGTCCGCAGGCCAAAGGTGGATTGCGTGGACTGTTTGTGTTTGAGCAACATAAAGAACTCCTCTTTTTTCACGCGTTACGCGGTCCCTAAACGGGAACAGCATCTTGCCTCCGGCAGGGTGGTACTGGACATCCTTGTTGAAAAACGTTGCTTGGAGAGCAACGTTTTCCAACAAGATCGGAATTGGACCATCTTGTTCACACAGAATTTGCACAACGTGCAAATTCTGTGTGAACAAGAAAAAAGTACCCTGCTGCCGCAGGCGATTCTGGCATTCATCGGGGCAAACGTCGGTTTGCCCACTTAACCGCGTAAGTCGTGTTTATGAACATTCCAATCTCACCGTTCGCTTATTTTCGGAACGAGTTCATAAAAATTCCCCACGAGCGGGTCAAAAACGGACACTTGGGAAGCATCTCGCCCCACATGGTGACGAAAATTGCAGAAATGTTTTACACATCACGAAA
>DAOTUI010000227.1:0-18035 GCA_034437035.1 Chloroflexaceae bacterium | reverse complement strand
AGCATGGTACTTTTTGATCTTTTTCACAAAAATTTTGCACGAAGTGCAAAATTTTTGTGAAAAAGAATGGAATCTTCCGCCCTGCCGGAGGCGAAATTTCCTTTCGGGTGAGCAACCGCGTAAGTCGTGTTATTTGAAAGGAATTAACCCCTAACCGTTAACCCCTACTCCGGCGCAAATTATCGACTTGCCGGCGATACGCGGCAAAACCTTCATCGTCGAGGGGCGCATGGCCATACCAGACCCGGTCAAACGTATCAATGATCGGGGAAAGCGCCGTGCGCACCTCGGTATTATCCCGGAGCCGTTCCAGATATTCCCGGTTGGTCAGTGCCCGGTCGTAGCGCAGCAACCGATGCTCATCAAGCCATAGCAGTGATGAGAGGTAGAGGTACCGTACTGCGGTGCGATAATCGCCGTCGTGCGCCAGGGTCGAAGCCTGCTGCAGCGCAGTATTGGCTGTCAGGTTGGCCTCCGGATCGTCTGTATCGTCAGCGACCACTGCTGCGCGGGTCAGCGAGAACTGCATGCCGCGCAGCAGATAGACCAGCACGCCGATGATGAGCACGCCGCCCACGATCGCAAAAAACCAGGTCATCACCTGACCGGTCCCGGCACCAACATCGAGTGGACGAAGCAGTCGGGCCAACAAACGGAAGAACCAATCGAAGAAGCCGGCAATCAGACCACCGTTGCCGGCTTCGGCGGTAGCAAATGGAGGGCGACTCAGAATAGTGTGTAACTGCTCGCGTGCATCTTCGGGAACCGTCCGATCCGGTTGGGCCAGCGCGTCGAGGAGCGCACCCAGGCGCAGATCAATCGCCTGCAGATCCGGCTCGGCATTGTCCAATGCTGAACGTAGCCACTGGTTATCAACGGGCACGGTGGTTTCATCTGGTAACATAACTGTGGTTGTATCGATCAAGTTGGCGGCAACCTGCTCTAACCCCAGGCGATCATTACGTTGTGCCGCAATGCGTGCCTCGCGCAGCCACTGTTCATAGGTGGCAAGATCGGGCGTGGGTGTCTGCGCGCTGACGGGGAGCGCCAACATACCGGCAACCCATCCCAGGAGCAGTGCCGACAGGAGACACTGCACCCATGAAAAACGATATACGGCGGTCATTGTGCGCCTCTTCCTGGTAAATCGCGGTTCCGTGATCCTGGGCGGCAACTACTGCGCACTACCCGGTACATAGTCCTGGGCCAGCAACTGGAGATCATAGCCTTCCTTGCGCACCCGGAGATCGTAGTAGAGCAGGGTATAGGCAATAATACTGATCGGCAGAAACAGAATCTGTGCAATATAGGTAACTAGCGTCGAGAGTGACTGCTGGATAGCAAAATCCTGGATTGGATCGGGAAACACAATGCCAATAATGCCGCCGGATATCAGACTTGGGATAACGAGCAAGATCTGCACTAGCAAGTAGACCAGGATAACCGTGCCCAGCACGCGCCAGAACGAACCACGCACAAGTTGCCAGCTTCGGCTCAAGGCGTCAAGCGGCCCATGCTCTTCCAGAACAACCATCTGGGGAAAGAACATCAGGCGCACGATAAAAAACGCAGTAATCAGCAGGGTCAAAAGAAACATGCCGATGATACCAAAAACCATAAACACTGCCAGGAAGATCGACCCGCTCTCATTCTGGCCGGCCCCGGCGCTCATAGCAACGATAATACCGATAAAACAGCCAAATAACAGTCCAAAGACCACCAGAAATATCAGAGCTATCACCAGTGTCGCGCCGATGAGCGCTGCCATACGACCCACACCAAGATTGTATGCGCCAGACACCGAAATGGGCTCATCCTGCTGGTAGCGGCGTCCAACCGCCTGGGTGAGTGCGCCGATCATCACTGGTTGGAGCACCACAATCTGCAAGATTCCAACAAGAAATGAGACAACTACAAACGGCACCACATCACCGCTTAAGAACTCGTTCAATGCGTCGGTAGCTACCCCTCCAAACATCATTGAATTCAAAAAGCTCATATAATCTGCAAGTACGCCATCGAAAGCGAAGTTGATAAGCGTATTGAGTAAAAACATCGGTATTGTCAGCAGCGCCGTAATGCCGATGAAAAGCAGGAAGTTACGGCGATAGACGCGAAAGGTGGTATCAAGGATGTCACCGATATTCATTGGGCGTAGTCGTTGTGCGGTAGCTTGCATGGTGTCCCTGCCTGTTTCAGAGTTACTGACTGTTCCAAAGAACTATCACCTGCATTATAGCAACTGCTCCCCGGTCTGGCGAATCTGGTTGTCAATGTGTGCCCCCCCATGCTGATCCACTGCACACGAATATGCTATACTGAAGGACATAACCTGGACTGCGCTTTTCCTACGACCAGCGGTAGCAGCGCAGTCGGTACAACCGGATCGGTGCCCATCATCGACCCTGGTATGTGGGCCACCGGCATTGATTGGTGAAATCGATCCAATCAGGGCATCAATGTACAGGACTTACGCGGTCACTGACCTGGTAGAAGATTCCGTCTTCAGCAGGGTGGAAGAAACAAGATTAAAGTGTACCATGCTGCCGCAGGCGAAGACTGCCTTTGTGGACGTACACTTCAGATATGTACACCCACCGCATAACGCGTATCAATTTAGTAGTGTGCTTGCGACTCCTGATCCCTGCCCCTGCAGAACTCCTTCTGTCCTGGGCATTTGGCAACATGGAACCAGGGCAATTGCACCAGACCAAACCAGATTAAATTAATGATAGCCAAAGGTAAAAAATTTTGGTCACGCAGTTTGATGGCGCGACTCGTCATCTACTTCTCGCTGTTGTCGGTCCTGGGTGTGCTCTGCGTGGGCACCATGGTCTACTTCAATGCGCGGCAGGCGCTGGAACAGTCGATTGCGAACCGCCTTGGCGCGATTGCCACGCTCAAAGAGAATGAACTCAACCGCTGGCTAGATGATCAGCGCGATGAATTGTTCACGCTCTCGCAGTCGCCCGATGTGCGTAGCCGGGCCGGCTTACTGCTCAGCGATGCTTCCTCGATACCGGCAGATGCGGCAGATGCGGCGGAGATACGCGCGTTCCTGCGCAGCCACCTGAATGATACCGTTGTGCGTAAGCCAAGCCTGCGTGAGCTGTTTATTCTCTCGATGGATGGCACCATTGTGCTTTCAACCAAAGAAGCCTACGAGGGTCAGAACCGGGCCGACGAAATCTACTTTGAGCGGGGCCGGGCGGGCACCGCCGTGCAGAACCTCTACCCTGCGCCGGATACGGGCCGGCCAACCATCACGGTGGCAACGCCGCTGCGGGATAGCAATCGCGGGCGGGTCGGGGTGCTGGCTGCGCATCTTGACCTGCAGCGCATGGACGGGATCGTGCTGGATCAGGTCGGCCTGGGCGAGAGTGGCGAAACCTACCTGATTGACCCGAATAATCAGTTTGTCACCAGCGACAGCTTCGGGACGGACGCGTTCCCTGGGAGTGTGCATACCACCGGCATTGATGCCGCGTTGCAGAAACGTGATTCCTACGCGCTGTATACCAACTACCGGGGCGTTCCCGTGATTGGCGCATACCGCTGGCTTGATGGGATGGATCTGGCGCTGCTGACCGAGATGCACCAGACGGAAGCCTTTGCACCGGCGCGCCGCCTCGGCTGGATGACCTCGCTTATCGGGTTGATTACCTCGGGTATTCTGGCGCTGGGTGTGTTCCTGCTGGCCCGCCAGATCTCGCGCCCCATCCTGATGATCAGTGATGCGGCAACGCAGGTAGCTGCCGGCGATCTGACCCGGACCGCGCCGGTTGTCACCGAG
The DNA here is from genome assembly GCA_034437035.1 of Chloroflexaceae bacterium. Lineage (GTDB taxonomy): Bacteria > Chloroflexota > Chloroflexia > Chloroflexales > Chloroflexaceae > CAKZQX01. Next base: position 14,242 of record DAOTUI010000227.1, on the reverse strand, counting down.
GATGAAATCGGCACACTGGCCCTGTCCTTCAATCAGATGACCCGCCAACTGCGGGTGCTCTACGAGGGGCTGGAGGAGAAGGAAAAGCTGTTCCGCTCGCTGATCGAAAATGCCTCCGACTCGATCACCATCCTGGACAGTGCCGGCATCATCCGTTATGAGAGCCCTTCCATTGAGCGGATGTTGGGCTACATGCCGGCAGAGATGCAGGGGCGCAGTGCCTTTGATTTTGTGCATCCCGAGGATCAGCAGCGAGTCTGGGAGAGTTTCCAGAATGCGATACATCGACCGCAGCGCAAGCCGGTCGCATACCGGGCGACGCATAAAGATGGCTCCTGGCGCTTTATCGAGTCGATTGGCACCAATTTGCTGGATGACTCGGCGGTCAACGGCATTGTCATTAACTCGCGCGATATCACTGATCGCAAACAACTGGAGCAACTGCGCGAGGCCAAGGAAGTGGCCGAGGCCGCAAACCGGGCCAAGAGCACGTTTCTTGCCAATATGAGCCATGAATTGCGCACGCCCCTGAATGCCATTATCGGCTACAGCGAGATGCTGCAGGAGGATGCCCAGGAAGCGGGCTATGACACAGTGGTGCCCGACCTCGAAAAGATCCGGACGGCGGGCAAGCATCTGCTGTCGCTGATCAGTGAGATTCTGGATCTCTCCAAGATCGAGGCGGGGAAGATGGATCTTCATCTGGAGACCTTCGATATCCGCAGTCTGGTGGAGGATGTGGTGACGACAGTGCAGCCTCTGGTTGAGCAGGGCGAAAACCGGCTCCAACTCTGCTATGGGCATGATCCGGCAATGATGTATGCCGATGTCACCAAGGTCCGGCAGGCGTTGCTCAATCTGTTGAGCAATGCCTGTAAGTTTACCGAGCAGGGCACCATTTCGCTGGCGGTGTACCGGGAAAGCACGAATGGACAGGATTGGATTACTTTTGAGATCAGCGATACCGGTATCGGCATGACGCCCAATCAGATCAAGAATCTGTTCCAGGCTTTCACCCAGGGTGATGCCTCGACGACGCGCAAGTATGGCGGCACCGGCCTGGGCCTGACGATCACGCGACGCTTCTGCCAGATGATGGGTGGTGATATTACGGTTGAGAGCGAAGTAAACCAGGGCTCGATCTTCACCATCCACCTGCCCGCCGAGGTCGTGTCCCTGCAACCAGTTGCCCCTGCACCGATCTGATTGCACGGATCGTGTTGATATCTGCGCTTTTAGCCCGGCGATCAGATCACTGTGGTTGCCCGGAGGCCGAAACGCTCTTCCACTGCCTGCATGGGCATATAGAGAACAGAGAACAAAGAAACACAGAACAAAACGTCGCTGGCGCACGGTTAGCGCAGAACCGGTTTGTGCTTTGTCCTATGTTTGTCTGTTCTTTTTATAAGCCGGTAGCAGTGCCGCCAACAACTGCCGAAACACCTGAGCGTGAGTGTACCGAAGAATGAGCAGAAAAACACGACCAGGGAACTCCCCTGATCGCGTGTCGTTGTACCCCAGCCTGCTAGCTCTGCCGGTGTCAGGTTCGGCCGGACTGTGGTACCCCGGTTGCCGGCTGTGCCGTTGGGCGCGGCACCGGCGTATCGGGGACAAATGTCACATCGGGGATCTCCGTCGGCGGCTCAAGAATTGGGCTGGGCAGGTCCGGCGTGGCGCTGGCCGGCGCAAAGGTTGGGTTGGGCAGCACGGGTGTCGGGCTGGCGGGCATGGGTGTCGCGCTCGGCAGGTCCGGCGTGGCGCTGGCGGGCACGGGGGTCGCACTTGGCAATTCCGGCGTGGCACTCGGCGGCACGGGTGTCGGACTGAGCGGCACGGGCGTGGCGCTGGGTAGTGGCGCGAACGTCGGGCTTGGCGGCGCGAATGTCGGTCCTGGCGGAATGACCGGCGGTTGCGGTGGCGCGGTCGGCGGAATAAAGATCGGCTGTGGCGTTACGCTGGGCGTGCTCGTCGGTGTTTCAGTGACGGTTGGTGTTGTGGTAACAGTCGGCGTTGGGCTGACCGTGGCGGTCAGCGTTGGCGTCGGGCTGGATGTTGGTGTAACGGTTGCGGTGCGGGTTGCCGCAGCCGGCAGTACCTCAGTGGCTGTTGGTAGCGGTTGTGCATTACTGCCTCCAATGGTCCCACCATTCATGAGCAGGCGTGCGCCAACCGCGATATAAATGCCGATAACCACGACGAGTAGTCCCAGCAGCACCGTGTAGATGGCCCGGTCGCGGTGCGATAAACCGCGCAGCCAGCCCCGCAGCCCACCCTGGGGCACGGCCCCAACCGGCTGCAGGTGGGGCGACGTTGAAGGTGGGGTCAAACCCATGTATAATGGACAATTAACGTGTCCTTGTGAAAGACAGTATGTGGTTTGATCGACAGGGATATCCTGGGCCTCGCCCGTGACGTAGCAGCGATGCTCCGGGGTGGGCGAAGCAAACCGAATTGCCCGATTCTGTTTTAGTCCGAGATGGGGACAGTGCCCCGATGGCTCAACCATGGTAGTCTGTGTGCTCCTGCATCAAGACGTAAAAGGCGAATGTGAGGTATTATAGGCTCCAGCGGTTGTGTCCGTCAAAAGTAAACCGGCGCATGTCTCCCGGATCAAGCATATCGGCGATGGTGTGGCGCAGTGTCCACCCCGGCCGAACAGTTTTGGAATATAGATTGCGAATTGACACGAGTTACGCGGTTGACATGCACCCGGACGTTTCACCCGATGTGAAGTCTGCTTCGCCTGCGGCAGCATGGTACTGTTTTTTCTTTTTCACGAACATTTGGCTCTCCGAGCCAAATGTTCGTGAAAAAGAAACGATATCTTCCGCCTTGCCGGAGGCGAAACCGGCTTTCGGGTCTGGCACAAGGCCGGAACAGGCTACACCGTGTAACTCCTGTAATTGAAAGCTTACCAATATGCGGATTGTTATCGTCTCAGATATTCATGCAAACTTCGTCGCCCTCGAGACTGTGCTGGCGGCGGCCGGCAGTTTTGATGCGCTCTGGTGTCTTGGTGATACCATTGGCTATGGCCCAAAGCCCAACGAGTGTATTGCGGCGATGATGCAGCACGCCGATGTGGCTATCAGCGGAAATCACGACCTGGCATGCCTGGGCAAAGTTGACCTGAGCGATTTTAACCCGGATGCCCGGCGGGCCAATATTTGGAACGGTGATCAGCTTACGCCGGAGAACCGCGCCTGGCTGGAGAATCTGCCGGCATTGCGCCGGGTCAATGACCAGTTTACCGTGGTGCATGCCAGCCCGCGCGAGCCGGTCTGGGAGTATTTGTTGACTCCGGCACAGGCAACGGCAAATTTCTCCCTCTTTGATACCCAGGTCTGCCTGATTGGTCACTCGCATGTACAACTCTGCTTCCGTCTGGGTCTGGCGGGTCACTGTGAGCGCTTCCTGCCCCACAGTGGGCATACGATGAAGTTGCAAAAGCACGAACGCTATTTTCTTAATCCCGGCAGTGTCGGCCAGCCGCGCGATCAAGATCCCCGCGCAGCCTATATCGTGTATGATACGGACGCCGGGACGATTCGCTTTAACCGGATCGAATATGATATCAACCAGATGCAACAGCAGATGCGCAATGCCGATCTGCCGATGGCGCTGATCCGCCGGCTCGAATTGGGAATGTAGTTCGTCCGTAGTCCGTAGTCCGTAATCGGTAGTCCGTATTGCGGGATACAGCATACGGGATACGGCATACGGCATACGGCATACGGCATACAGCATACGGCAATGGTATAACAAATGACGATTGAACAGACATACCGCCGGAAGTTTCCCGGTTCCGCCGAACGTTATGCGCGGGCAACAACGCTGTTTCCCAGCGGCGTAACCCACGATGGGCGCTTCATGTTCCCGTTCCCTCTCTCTATTGAACGAAGCCGGGGCGCATATAAGTGGGATGTAGATGATAATCGGGTGATAGATTTCTGGAGCGGCCACGGGGCGCTGCTCCTGGGGCATGGACATCCGGCAATCGTGGCGGCGGTGCAGGCGCAGGTGGCGCGTGGCACCCACTATGGTGCCTGCCACGATCTTGAACTGCGCTGGGGCGAACTGGTTCAACGGCTTGTGCCGGGTGCGGAACTGGTTCGCTTCACCGCTTCCGGGACGGAGGCGACTATGCTGGCGCTGCGGCTGGCCCGGGCGTTTACCCGCCGTCCCCGGATTATTCGGTTTGCGGGCCATTTCCACGGCTGGCACGAGTTGATCATGCCCGGGGCCGAGCAGGAAGATCCCCGCGCTGGTATTCCCGCCGCGCTGGTCGAGTCGCTGATCACCCTGCCCACCGAGATTGCTGCCGTTGAGCAGACCCTGGCGCAGTGTGACGATATCGCCGCCGTCATTCTGGAGCCGTCCGGGGCTACCTATGGCGGCGCACCGCTGCCCGATAGCTTCCTGCGCGAACTACGGACTCTGACGGCTGACCGGGGGGTGCTGTTGATCTGCGATGAGGTTGTCACCGGCTTTCGGGTTGCGCCGGGCGGCGTGCAGCAGCGCGCGGGCGTGATCGCTGATCTGACCTGCCTGGCAAAGGTGCTGGCGGGCGGGTTGCCGGGCGGGGCGGTAGCGGGGCGGGCGGATATCCTGCGCCATCTGGCCTTCGGTGATGCCGACTGGAATGCGCAGCAGAAGATCCGCCACTATGGCACCTACAACGCCAATCCGCTCTCGGCGGCGGCAGGATGTGCCATGCTTGAGCTGGTCGCAACCGGCGAGCCATGCGCCACCGCCACGCTGCGCTGCCGGCAGATTATCGCGGCGCTGAATAATGTGCTGGACGCGAAACAGATGCACAACTGGACGGTGTATGGGGATGCCTCGGTCTTTCATATTCTGGTGCAGAGTAGCATTCCCGTCGTGCCGGGGGATGTGCCCTACCAGGTGCCCCAGGCGGAACTCAAGCGGGGCGGCGACCTGCGGGTGCTGCGTATGCTGCGCATGGCACTGCTCAATGCGGGCGTGGATCTGATGCGCGGACGAAGCGGGTTTGTCTCAGCCGTGCATAGCGTGGCGGATGTGGCCGCAATGGTAGCAGCCTTTGAAGAGGCGCTTGATGCCCTGCGCGCGGAAGGAATGATCTGATCGCGCCGATTGGCGGGACGTGGGTAACGAAACTGTTATGCTGCTCCTGCCATTGCTCATAGCACGTTTAACCCTCAACGGTATAGTTACCGTTAGTTATGCGGTAGTGCGTGTAGACTCGCTCTTCGCATCCGGCAGAGCGGAACATACCATGTGTCATTTAAGAGCAGCTTTCCACCACAGAGGATGTATGCAGCATAACTATGTTCATGGGTATGATCAGCGCGAGCATCTCCGCTTACAGGATCAGGCCGCGACCCTGGTTGAATTGCTCCACGCCGACACGATCTATCCCCCCGGGAGTCGGGTGTTGGAAGTCGGATGCGGGGTTGGGGCACAGACGATCACGCTGGCAACGAACAGCCCGGAGGCGGTGATTACTGCAGTCGATATCTCGCAAACGTCCATTGCCGAAGCGGAACAACGCGTAACCGCGGCTGGAATACACAATGTTCACTTTGACCAGGCAGATATGTTCAACCTGCCATATGCGTCGGACGCCTTTGACCACATCTTCGTCTGCTTTGTGCTGGAACATCTCCCAATGCCGGTCGCGGTATTGCAGAAACTAAAAACGCATGTCCGGCCCGGCGGAACGATCACGGTCATCGAAGGCGATCATGGATCGGCCTATTTTCATCCGGACAGTGACGCGGCACACCAGGCGATTCAGTGTCAAGTTGCGTTGCAGCGGCAGGCGGGTGGGAATGCCATGATCGGCAGAACACTCTATCCGCTGTTGCAGGCCGCGGGCTATCACTCCATTCAGGTATCGCCACGCATGGTGTATGTAGATGCAAGCAAGCCGGAACTGGTCGAGGGCTTTACGAAGAAGACCTTTACCGCCATGATCGAGGGTGTGCGCACGTCGGCATTACAGGCGGGTATGATTGAACCGGACGTTTTCGACCGGGGAATCCGGGATTTAGAGCGTACGACAGCGGCAGATGGCGTGTTCTGTTACACATTTTTCAAAGCCGTTGCAATTGCATAATTGTTGAGTGGAGATGTTCACCGCATAATGCGTGTAGAGTACGGAACACGCGTTACGCGGTCACTGACTCGAAAGCGCATTGCGCCTCCGGCAGGGTGGTACCGCACATCAAAGATCGAAATTGGACCATCTGTTTCACAAAAAAGTTGCTCTGTGAGCAACTTTTTTGTGAAACAAAGAAGAAAAGTATCATTTTTGCAGCGTAGTTGCTCCCAGGTGCCGGCGGCACAGCAACTGCGCTGTTTGTATGATTTGTACATCAAATTCGATATTCTATTCAGAAGAGGAGACAGTTGAATCTATGCAGGAAAGCACTCCCGCAACGACGCAAACGACGCAAACGACGCAAACGACGCAAACGACTTCCGGGGCCGGGCCGGGCTCGCCGACACAGGCCCGGCCCGGCCTGCCGATACTGATTGGCACGGCGGCACTGCTGGCCCTCGCGCTGGCCCTGACCGTTCCGTTTCAGGCCGACTGGTGGCAGGTGCTGATCCTGGGCATTGTCCAGGGGCTGACTGAGTTCTTGCCGATCTCGTCCACCGCACATCTGCTGATCACGGCCGATCTGCTCAACTTCCAGGGGAGTATTGGCGGTACATTTGAGATCTTTATTCAGTTTGGGACAGTACTGGCCGTCGTTGGTTTCTACATCCGCGACCTGTTGTACCAGGCGCGCGCGGTGCTGGGGCGCGGTGTGACGGAGGAAGCCGGCCGTGGCGCGCGCCGTTTCTGGCTGGGCATTCTGCTGGCCTTTATCCCTGCTGCCGTTGTCGGGTTGACCCTGCGTGATTGGATCAAGACGGTGCTGTTCGAGTCACCCGCGATTATCGCCACCTCGTTAATTCTGGGTGGTATCATCTTTATTGTGATTGAGCGCGTGCCCCGGCGCACCCAGGCGGTCAGCAATCTGGAGAAGGTATCGTTTCGGCAGGCGCTGGGAGTAGGTATCGCTCAGGTGTTTGCGCTGGTACCGGGTACCTCACGCTCGGGCGCGTCGATTGTCGGGGGGCTGCTGGCCGGGTTGGACCGCCGCACCGCAACGGCTTTCTCCTTCTACCTGGCGATTCCTACCCTGGGAGCGGCAACGATTGTCGATCTGCTTTCCAACCTGGATCAGATTACCGGCGATGATATTGGCCGGCTACTGCTCGGCACGGTTGTGGCGATGATTGTCGGCTGGCTGAGCATTGGCTGGCTGCTGCGGTATGTTGCCAATCACAGCTTTGTGGCGTTTGGGATTTATCGCATTGTTGCCGGGATAGTGATCCTGGCGCTGGTGTTTTTGGGGCAGTTGTAGTTGTAGGGGATAAGGGACAGGTTACAGGGGACAGGTTATAGGGGACAGGGGACAGGGGACAGGCTTTTTGGGTAGGGATGCGCTTCTGCGCGTCCGCCGCCCGTCCGGGTGCGGGAAGTTGTAGGGACGCGCTTCTGCGCGTCCCTACAACTTCCCAATGCGGAAAACACTGCACTGGAGTAGAATGGTGCATTCTATGCACCATTCTTCCGCCGTACGCCATATCCAAACTATTTTCTCAACGTTCATAAGCGAGACGGGGAGAGTAGCCTCTGCCCGTCTCGTTGTTTGTGGCCCATACTGATTTGTTGTCATAGCCACAGAGCACACCGAGGACGCAGAGGTGATGAATGGGAAGGTGCCCCCGCTGCGTCCGTTGCGCTCGTTCTGCTGATTGCTGGTTTGACGGCAATTGGTATCACTTCCACCTCAGTAGTAACCCGCAGGCGCGAGCATGCCTCCCGCACTTCAGAGCCACATTGCCTTGGCGCATGGAATGGAGTAAACTACCCATGAATTCTCTGGTTTCATAGGAAAAGAGAGGGAGGGATGTATGCAGCGGTTGTTCCGCACACGCCGCCTGCCGGCGGTGCTGTTCGCGCTGGTTGCCGGGTTGCTGCTGGTTGGCACGACGTTGGCCGCCGAGTTTGCCGAGGGTGAGATCTACCGGCTCCCGGCGGGAGAGGTGGTCGCGGATGATCTGTATGTGACGGCAAGTGAAATCTACATCGCCGGCACGGTTGAGGGGGATCTGCTGGCCGCCGCCGGCTATATCGAGGTCAGTGGCACTGTCACCGGAGATGCGCTGCTGGCCGCTGCCGAGATCAATATCAGCGGTGCAGTCCAGGATGATGCGCGCCTGGCTGCGGCGGGAATCGATATCTCCGGGAGCATTGGCGATGATCTGCTGATGGCGGCGGGTGGTGGTCAGGGGGCTGTTCCGGTTCCTATGGGCGGGCGTACAGTGCAGCAGCAGGGTATTACGATGGCCGGGTCTACCCAGGTGGGTGGCGATCTGCTGATTGGTGCAGGGGAAGCCACCGCTGCGGGTACGATTACGGGGGATCTGCTGGTGGGAGCGGGCAGTTTGACCCTGGCGGCCCAGGTGGGCGGTGATGCCCGGCTGGGGGTTGATCAACTGAATGTCCTGGAAACGGCGCAGATTGATGGAATACTACGCTACACCAGCGATGACCGCGCCAATATCCCGGAAGGCACTGCCGCCAATGTCGAGTTTACCGAGGCGGTGGAGGATCGCACGCAGCCGAATCCGGTGATGCAGTTCCTGGGCTGGTTTCTGCGGACGGTCTTGATTCTGGCGGGGTTTGCGCTGCTGGGTTGGCTACTGCTGCGCTTTGCACCGGGGATCCTGGCGCGACCGGCCAATGCGCTGGCGGCTCAACCTGGCCGCGCGGCGCTATCCGGGTTGCTCATCGCCCTGCTTTTTATGGTTATTCCGTTGCTCTCTGCCCTGCTGATCTTCCTGATGGTTCTCTTCTGGGGTTGGTTCCAGGGGATTCTGCTCTTCTTCTTCCTGTTTAGCATTCTGGCGCTGATCTGGAACCTCAGTCCGCTGGTGACGGGATTCTGGCTGGGGTGGCGGATTCTGCAGGCGATGGACCGGGAGATGAGCGGGGTTGTGACGCTGCTGATCGGGGTGGGCGTACTGGTTTTGCTGGGGCGCATTCCAGTCTTTGGCCTGTTTGTCTACCTGTTGAGCTTTATCTTGGCCCTCGGCGGGCTCTTCCTGGCGCGGGCTTCTCAGGAATCTGCACCGAGTCGGGTCGCCTGACACGGGACAGTTGCGGATAATCAGAACAATCCGATGAAAACAAAGCGTGACGGGCAGTGAAATTCTACCCGTCACGTTCCAGGAAGATTCTTCACACAGCGGACGTGCAGAAGCGCGTCCTTACAGAGAAAATCCCTCACACAGCGGACGCGCAGAAGCGCGTCCCTACCGAAAACATTCCCTATCTCCTATCCCCTATCCCTTGTAACCTACCTGGCTGCGAATAATCCCCAGCACCTCATCGCGGCGCTGCTCCATCTCCTCGCGCGATTTCGCCTCCAGGTTCAAGCGCAGCAGCGGCTCGGTGTTGGAGGGGCGCACATTGAAGTGCCAGGTCGGGTAAGAGATTGAGACACCGTCCATGCGATGCTGGTCGGCATCTTTGTAGCGCGCGGCCAGTTCGTCCATCTTGGTCTGCTGGTCGGACACCTCGGAGTTGATCTCGCCGGTGATGAAATATTTCGCCTCCAGTTCGTGCAGCAGATCGGACATCTTCACGTTGCGCTTCGAGAGCATCTCCAGCAGGTAGAGGGAGGGAACCAGGCCCGAGTCGGCAAAGAAGAAGTCGCGGAAGTAGTAGTGCCCGGATACCTCACCGGCGAAGACTGCGTCTTCCTTCGACATGCGCTGCTTGATGAAGGCATGGCCCACCCGCTCCATCAGCGGCGTACCGCCATTCTCTTTCACCAGATCGGGCACGGCCCAGGATGCACGCACATCGTAGAGGATCTTGGAGCCGGGATACTTCTCCAGCAGGTAGTTGCCCAGGATCGCCGTCAGGAAGTCGCCGGAGACAAACTGGCCCCGGTCGTCAATCGTGAAGAAGCGGTCGCCGTCACCGTCGAAGGCAAAACCGATATCGGCCTGCTCATCCACCACGCGTTGCTGGAGTTCGGCGCGATTCTCGGCCTTGAGCGGGTCCAGGCCATGGTTGGGCAGTGTACCGTCGGGATCGAGGTAGAGGCCGATCAACTTGACCGGCAGATGCCGGTAAACCTCCTGCAGGATTGGGCCGACCATACCGTTGCAGGTATCGACAACCACCTTGAGCGGCTTGATCGCACTCACATCAATCAGCGAGAGCACCTTCTCGATAAACTTGTCTTTGAAGGTATAGGGCCGGATCTCGCCCTTACGGGTTGGTTTGGGGAAGTCCTCGCTCTGCACCAGTTCGCGCAGATCCTGAATACCCGCGTCTCCGCTCAGCAGTTGCGGCATCTTGCGGACCATCTTGAAGCCGCTGTAGTCCTTCGGGTTGTGGGACGCCGTGACCATCATGCCAGGGAGGCCCAGTTCGGCACAGGCAAAATAGTACTGGTCGGTGCTGACCATGCCAATATCAACCACATCGGCTCCCTGATCGGTGATCCCGCGCTTGACCGACTCGGCCACGGCCGGACTGGATATGCGCATATCGCGCCCGATAATCACCTGGGTTGCACCGACAAAGGTGACAAAGGCCCGGCCAATCAGATATGCCACATGGTCATTCAAATCGGTTGGGTAAATGCCACGAATGTCGTACGCTTTGAAAATCGACGGATTCACTTGCATGGGACGCCCTCCTTCTTTTGACTCGTCACACCCATCACCGGAAACAGCATACCCGCTGCACCGCTGTGTGTAATATGTTTACATAACCATGCGACCACAGGATAGGAAGACGCTGGACGGAGTGCGCTGCTGCGCATCTGCCTCTCGTCCGGGCGAAAGTCCTGGCATGAACACGACTTACGCGGTGAGCCAATTCCGGCCTGGTGCCGGACTCGAACGCCGGCTTCGCCTGTGGCAGCCCTGCGGCAGCATAGTACATTATGTAGCTTTTTGCTAGACATTTTGCACAACGTGCAAAATGTTTAGCAAAAAACTAGTATCTTCCGCCCTGCCGGAGGCGAATCGGGTCGTTCATCCAGGTGAAACTGCCTTTCATCTGATCAAACGTCCCGTTTGAATGCCCACCGCGTAACTCGTGGCATGAAAATATGGTTGCCTGGCTATAGTAACATATTCTGCGCGTGCGCCAGATCATAGGCGGCGTCGAGTTGGGCGAAGCGGCGGCAGGCCTGTTTCAGATGATGCTGCCGGGCGGCTCCTGTGCCGTGGCGTCCCAGGGCATAGTGGGCCAGTCCTTCTTCATAGGGCATTGCCAGTTGTTCTGCTGCGGCCAGGCTGCGGTACCAGCGCTGCTGCGCCTGTGCGGGCCGGCCCGCCGGCCAGTGATACCACCCCTGACAGAGCCATGCGCGGGGACGACCAATCGGGAAGATCCAGGCATAGCGCTGGAACGCCCGGCAGAGCTGCGATGCATACCGCGCAAACCGACTGCGTGCGTGCGGTGGCCGGCCGCGACTGGCCTCCCACAGAGAAAGGTAGACCTCGGCGGCACCGGCCAGACCGTCAAAGGCGGCAAAAGAGAGGCTAAACCGGTTCGCCGTGCGCTGCATGGCGGCCGCGGCGGCCTGTTGGGCCAGTTCTAACTTGCCCTGCCGCAGGCGGGCCGCAGCCAGTACCCCATAGATCAACGCCTCGGTGATGCGATCTGTGTTGGTTGCCGGCAGTGCCTGCCCGGTTTCCAGCAGGGTGACGGCTGCCGCAACCTGGCCCAGGCGCAGCCCATTCATCGCCGTACCATTAACGCCCCAGGAGTGATGTTCTTTATTCCAACTGACATGCTTTGATGTTGATTGCATGGCAAACAGATGCACACCCTGGGTAAATTGACCCTGGAAATAGGCCAGAAATCCCAGCATGGTCATCGTGTCGCCCCATCCGCGCCAGTCGCCCAATGGAGCGTGTGGAAAAGCTGCATCGGGAACGGGTGTCGCAACGCGGCATTGCCCGGGCGACCGGCATCAGTCGCCCCACCATCATCCGCTGGCTGCGAAAAAAAGTCCTGGACCCCATCGGGGAACCGAAATCAGGTTCACACTGGACACAACACGTATGCGCGCATCGGCACCAGCACCCGTGGCGTGCCGCATCGTCAGTTCCGACTGGCGCGGTGTTTGCGGCCAGGTGTTCAGCAGGCCAACGTCAGCGCTCGTGAACGGCGGGAGTGTCGTCATGCGTGCCGGCGTTCCATGGAAATCGGTCATTGTGACCGACGGAGTGATGGTGCGTTTCTGTGGTGTCATGCAGCGTATCCTCAGCCGCGCACTGCGATCGGGCACGCTTTGCCTTGCGGGGACGTGCGAGGAGTGCTATACGAGCAGTGCGCAAGCAACAAGTTAAGAAATGGTACAAAGCCCACTCGAATGCCGGCAAGCGCTGAGTGGGTTTTGTCGTTGGAAGTATAGCATATCACCCTGTGGAGCGCAGGTAGCAGGCAGGAGGCAGTGGGCAGAATGCAGCAGGCACCGCGCAGCTCCCACGCTGGCGGTGCTGGTGGCGTCGATATGAGCGGGGGAGGAGGCAGAAGGCAGTGGGCAGGAGGCAGAACGCAAAACGCAGAACGCAGCGGGCACCAGGGCAGTCAACCCTGCGGGAACGCAGAACGCAGAACGCAGAACACACCACGAACGCATGCCTGCAATTTCCGGAGACTGCGCCGAAACAGGGGCATCAGTTCGTCCGCGTACCCGTTTACTCAAGTAAACGGTTGGCGATACGTGTCGCTGCCAGAGAGCAGTTCTCTCCCCGAGCATGTTCACTCCCGCTGGGCGCGTTGCAGGGCTTTGGTCGTGGTGTTGGTGGCGAAGACGGCAATCGCCTGGTACTGCGCATCGTACATCGGCACGCCTTCGATGATGAGCATATCCTCCGGGTCGGCCAGGGCATCCTTGACCTTGCGCCACTGTTTTGCCCCGATGTAGACAATGTAGGTCGTTGCGGGGACCGTCTGCGGCACGGGGATGCCTTTCGGCAGCGCGGGCAGCGCCCGCTGGTGGGTGAGCATCAGCAGCGTGAACTGCTCCCGTTCCACCGTCTTTCCCGGTCGGCCAATCAGGGTCATCTTCACAGTGGTTGCCTCCCCCGGTTGCGTCTCTGCTTCCGCTATCAAGCTCCCCCGGTCGCGCCACTCAATCTGCGGCGCGGCCGGCGTGGCCGGTCCTCCGCCCGGACGTGAGCCGCCCGTCCGAGGGAAAATGTACTGAAGATCATCGGTGCGTCCGGCCACGCGCAACGCGCCGCGCACCAGGTAGAAGTAGACCCCGCCGGGCGTCCGGCGGCGCGTGCCGTCCAGCGTGGGCATGCCCCCGTTGGCCTCGATCTGCTGCGTTTCCGCGAGCCAGGTCTGGGCCTGCTCCGCCCCGCAGCGCTTCACGATGCGGGCGATCTGGGCGCAGGCAACGGGCGTGGTTTCCCCGAGAGCCTGGGCAATCGCGGTAGTGACGTTGGGCGTATCCGGCATATTCGTCCTCCGGCTATCTCACTGCCGCCATGATGGGCCATGGGGGCGCGGTCGTCAAGCCCTCAATGCGGATCGTGGGCGGGCGTGCCGGCGTTGATCATGGTGCGTGGATGTGGCACCGCAACCAGAGCCGAGAGCCAACAGCCGATACCCGATAGTCGAAAACCACGGTTGTTATCTTGGTATTCGGGTTGTTATTCATAGCGTGTAGGAGCGGCAGGTTCAGCTATCGGGTATCGGATATCGGCGCTGGGCCGGCGCAATACCGCATCGTTTAACCTTTTTCTCACCAGGAAAACGATGGCACCAACCATCCCCCATTGCATGCTTCTGTATGAGGCGGAGTGTCTTCCGGTTGGTTGGGGGTATTATAAACGATATGGTATACTGACGCACAGCACAAAGCCCGCTCGGCCTGAGAAGCTTGTGAGCGGGCTCTGTCTGGACTATAGTTATGTGTCCTGCGTGCCCCCATTGTAGCATCCTTGCGTCCTCCCCGCAAGCTGCTGCGCGGTGCTGCGTGCAGGCGTGGTACTCATATGACCTTTCTTTCACTCCCGGGGCGCACTCTATAATGGACCCATAAATTCAGACACTGATTTGGCTCATGAAAGGAGCCACCATGAGCGTCAAAAAGTCTTACACTTCGGCCTTCAAAGCCCAGGTCGTCTTGGAACTCCTGAAGGAAGAAAAGACGGC
>DAOTUI010000226.1:0-25076 GCA_034437035.1 Chloroflexaceae bacterium | reverse complement strand
AGCATGGTACTTTATCGTCTTTTTTACAGAAAAATTGCACAAAGTGCAATTTTTCTGTAAAAAAGATGTCATGTTCCGCCCTGCCGGAGGCGATATCTCCTTTCAGGGGAGGAACCGCGTAACTTGTGTTATCTGACAGGAGTTACGCAGTGGGCATTCAAACGGGACATTTCGCCCGATGAACGTCAGATTCGCCTGCGGCAGCATGGTACATCTTTTTCTTCTTCACAAAAGTTTTTGCACAAAGTGCAAAAACTTTTGTGAAAAAGCGTGTCTACTTCCACCCTGCCGGAGGCGAATCCCATCCGCCGGATGGACGCCCGCGTACCTCGTGTTACTTGACACGAGGTACGCGGTGGGCGTTTGGACTATGAACAACACGACATGAGCGAAAACCGCGAAACAGCCAATGCTGACATGTATCAGGCGATCCCGTGTTTGGCGGGGGATATCGTCTCCGGCAGGGCGGAAGATTCCATGCTGCCGCAGGCGAATCCGGCTTCCAGCGGGTGAAACGTCCGGTTTGCATGTCAACCGCGTAACTTCTGTAATCTGAAACCGATAGTTTGTAAAGGAGCCTGTGCATATGACGACCTTACCGCAGTCGCCGGGTGGATTGGCCCGGGAGATCCGGGGGGCGTATGCGTTTGTGGAACGTAACTTCAACCTGATTAAACGCTACTGGACGTGGGAACTGGTCTTTCTGGCCTATGCCGTCGTGAATGCGCTGGCGATTACCTTTATCGGGAAGGCGGCAGGCGCCATTACCGGGCAGTCCATCCCTGCCACCGCCATCAACGACTTTATTCTCTTTTTGATGGTGGGAACGCTGGTGTGGCACTACCTGTCAATGGTGTTTGATATGATCAGCGAGTCGATCCAGTGGGAACGCTGGGAGGGCACGATTGAGTATACTTTTATGGCTCCGATCAGCCGGATCACGCATCTGCTGGGGCAGGCGCTGTTTGGCATCATTTATGGAGCGCTGCATACGGCCGTTATTTTGATCATTGTGTCCGTCTTCTTTCAGGTCAGCCTGGAGCAGGCCAATTTCCTGACGATGCTGATTATGCTGGCCGTCGGCAGCCTGGGGTTTGTCGGGTTGGGGTTGATGGCGGCGGTGCTGCCGCTGCTCTCGCCGGAGAAGGGTCTGCAGATGACCAATATTATCAAGGCGCTGGTGCTGCTGGTGAGTGGGGTCTACTATCCGGTTGAGGTGCTGCCGGAACTGCTGCAACCGCTGGCTTACCTCTCGCCGGCAACCTACATGCTGGAAGGCATGCGCGCGGCGCTGCTCGATGGCGCAACTCCCGGCGATCTGCTCATGTCGGCGCTGCTACCGGTCTGTCTGACGGCGCTGGTCAGCATACCGCTGGGGCTGTTTATCTTCACCCGCGCCGAGCGGTATGCCAAGCGCACCGGGGTGCTCAAGCGCAACGGCTAAGGGTTATCCGGCAGGATGCTGCGGTAGGCATGCAAACCAGACGGTTGCATGCCTACCGCGTTGTTTTGTTGGCGGCGAAGAGATGCCGGTTCGTTCGACAGAGCATTTATAATGAATATGGGGAACACGTTACAGACTACGGGAGGACCAATGCGGCTTGAAGGTGATACGCTGATCCTGCGTCCCTTGACGGAGGCGGATCTGCCCGATCTCTTAAAGATCTATATCGGGACGCCGCTCTACTTCGATGCGCTCAGCGTGAATGCCCAGACGCTGACTCTGGACGATGTACAGGCGCAGTGGCAGGCGGCCCAGACGACACCGGGGCGGATGTTGCTGGCGGTTGAGCAGCCGGTGGTCAAACTGTTGATAGGTGTGGTGGATGTGCAGACGCACGCGCCGGAACCGGGGGTGGCAACGCTCTGGCTGCTGCTGATCTGGGGCGGGTTCCAGCGTCAGGGATATGGACAGGAAGTCGCCGAACTGCTGGAGGAGTGGTTGCCGGCACAGGAAGATATCGGCGAGATCCGGGTGGTCGCCGCCGCTAACGAGGAAGGATTATCGTTCTGGCAGTTGCGCGGCTATGTTCCTGGCGGTGAGGCAGCGGTGGCACCGATCCGGGATGCCCCGGCGCACTGGCTGATCCGGGGCTCTGACGGGTAAATTTTTCGGTAGGGACGCGCTTCTGCGTGTCCCTACCCATGCTGTCGCGGTTAATCTGTCCTGGGTAGGCACGAGGGCAGGCTCCTACCATCTGGCCCCTGGCTCCTGGCCCCTAAAACCTACGTCTACCCCGCCTGATTCAGGCGGGCGGGGTTCTCCACGCCGATCAGCCGGTTCCAGATGGGGTAAGGCGTCTCTTTCTTGGGCACATACCAGTGATCCGCCGTCACTTCCCACTGCCCGGTTGCCTTAAACTCCTCGCGGTGTTGATCATACAGATCGACATAGACCGCGCCCTGCTGCAGGCGGCTCCCCTCGGGCAGGACCGGAATGCGGCGCAGTTCGTCCTCGTTAAAATCGGATCGCAATATATCGCGCAGCTCCTGCACCTCGTAGGCCGTGGGTACATCCTGCTCCAGGTGGGCGGCGGGCTGGCCGACATTCTGCCCGGCCAGGGCGTCCGGGTTGAGATCCTGCCGCCACTCCTCCGGGTGCTGCATCCCGGCGCGCTGCTCGCCCTCAGGGAGCGTCGATGTTTCGTGGCGCTTCTCGGTTGTCTGCTGTTCTGCCATCGTCGCAACCTCCTTATTGCTATACTTCTCAGGGATATCTATGCAAGTTCTATACCGGGGTGTAGTGGACAGCAATAACGCGACGTACGCGGTGGGGGTCTGGACCGCGAAAAACACGAAATGAGCGAAAACCGCGAAACGACCAATGCTGACATGGATCAGGTAATCCTGCGTTTGGTGGGGGATATCGCCTCCGGCAGGGCGGAAGATCCCATCTTTTTCACAAAAAATTTGCACTTTGCGCAAATTTTTTGTGAAAAAGAAAAAATACCACGCTGCCGCAGGCGAATCCGGCCATTACCGTGCTCAAACGCCCAGTTTGCCGACCCACCGCGTAAGTCGCGTCAATAACACGAGTTACGCGGTCGGTTCCAAACCAGGTGTTCGCCAGGAAGAACGGCCCGATTCGCCTCCGGCAGGGCGGTATCGGACAACGTTTTGCTAAAAATTTTGCACGGAGTGCAGAATTTTTAGCAAAACGTTACAAAATGTACCATGCTGCCGCAGGCGATGCCGGCGTTTGGGTCTGACACCGGGCCGGAACAGGCCTCACCGCGTAAGTCGTGTCAATAACACGAGTTACGCGGTGGGGGTCTGGACCGCGAAAAACACGAAATAAGCGAACCACGCGAAACGGCCGGTGCGGACATACGTGATGTGCTCCTCCGTCCGGTTGGGAATATCACCGTGCTGCCATAGGCGAATCCGGCTTTCGAGTCTGGTACCGGGCTGGAATCAGCCGCACCGCATAATGCGTATCAATAACAAAATACCAACACTGCTTTAACATACTTCTGACGTGTGCGTGTTATGATTATGAGCAGTTCATATCATCAAGCGAGGCCCGGCCCGACAGGTTGGTCGGGAGCGTACCGGCGTGTGTAGCGGTGTAACAGAACAACCGCTGCGCGCCGGCATAACAGACTCGCTAAGGAGGTTAAAAGAAAATGTCATTTAACATAAACCGATTTACCCAGAAATCACAGGAGGCGTTGCTGGCGGCGCAAGGTGCGGCTGAGCGCAACGGCAACAGCCAGGTTGAACCGGAGCATCTGCTGCCGGCGCTGCTCGAACAGGGCGACGGCGTGGTGCCGCAGGTGCTGACGAAGATGAATATCGCGGTGGGCCGGCTGCTCCAGCAGATCAATAGCGAGCTGAACCGGCTGCCCCGCGTCAGTGGTGGCAATGTGCAGGTCAATATCTCGCCGCGCCTGCGCACGGTGCTGGTCCGCGCCCATGACGAACTGGCGCAGTTTGGCGACGAGTATGTCAGCACCGAGCATCTGCTGTTGGCGCTGCTGGATCATGCCGGTGGCGCGGCGCAGCGCGTGCTGGAGCAGGCCGGGCTCAACCGGAATGCGCTGCTGCAAACGTTGCGCGAAGTACGCGGTACGCAGCGCGTCACTAGTCCTACACCGGAGGGCACCTATGCCGCCCTCGAACAGTATGGGCGTGATCTAACTGAACTGGCCCGGCGGGGCAAGCTCGACCCGGTGATTGGGCGCGATGAAGAGATCCGCCGCGTTATCCAGATCCTGTCGCGGCGCACCAAAAACAACCCGGTGCTGATTGGCGAGCCGGGGGTCGGTAAGACAGCGATTGTCGAAGGGTTGGCCCAGCGGATTGTGCGCGGCGATGTGCCCGAGTCGCTCAAGGACCGGCGCGTGGTGGCATTGGACATGGGCGCGCTGATTGCCGGTGCGAAGTATCGCGGTGAGTTTGAAGAGCGGCTCAAGGCGGTGCTGAAGGAGATCCAGGAGCGCGAGGATGTGATTATGTTCCTGGATGAGTTGCACACGGTGGTAGGGGCCGGCGCGGCCGAAGGCGCCATGGACGCGGGCAATATGCTCAAGCCGATGCTGGCGCGCGGTGAACTACACATGGTCGGCGCAACGACGCTGGACGAGTATCGCAAGCATATCGAGAAGGATGCCGCGCTGGAGCGGCGCTTCCAGCCGGTGCTGGTCAATCAGCCCGGCGTGCAGGACACGATCAGTATTCTGCGTGGCCTGAAGGAGCGCTACGAAACCCATCACGGTGTGCGCATCACCGATGGCGCAATTGTGGCGGCGGCGCTGCTGTCGGATCGCTACATCACCGACCGCTTCTTGCCCGACAAGGCGATTGACCTGGTTGATGAGTCGGCGGCGCGGCTGCGTATGGAGATTACCAGCGACCCGCAGGAGTTGGACGATCTCAAGCGGCGGATGCTGCAACTGGAGATCGAGCGCGAGGCATTGAAGAAAGAGAAAGACCGCGCCAGCCAGGAGCGCCTGGAGAAGCTGGAGCAGGAGCTGGCAGACCTGCGTGAGCAGCGTAACGCCGTCGAAGCCCAGTTGCAGCGCGAGCGCGAAGTGCTCGAGCGTATCCAGCAGATCAAAGAGTCCATTGACGAGACGCGCATCCAGATTGAGCAGGCGCAGCGGCAGTATGACTACAACCGCGCTGCCGAACTGCAGTATGGCAAGATGACCAGCCTGGAGCAGCAACTGGCCGAAACCGAGGGACAACTCGACTCGGGCGGTACCGCGCTGCTCAAGCAGGAGGTAGGTGAACAGGATGTCGCCGAGGTCATTTCGAAGTGGACCGGTGTGCCGGTCAGCAAGTTGCTTGAGGGTGAGATCGAGAAGCTGACGCGAATGGAAGGTCGGCTACATCAACGGGTTATCGGTCAGGATGAGGCAGTGTCGGCGGTGGCGAATGCGGTGCGGCGCGCCCGTGCCGGGCTGCAAGATCCAAACCGCCCGCTGGGGTCATTCCTCTTCCTGGGGCCGACTGGCGTGGGCAAGACCGAACTGGCACGCGCGCTGGCCGAGTTCCTGTTTGATGACGAGGCGGCCATGATCCGGTTGGACATGTCCGAGTACATGGAAAAGCATTCGGTGTCGCGGTTGATCGGTGCGCCGCCGGGCTACATCGGCTACGAGGAGGGCGGCCAACTGACCGAGGCAGTGCGGCGGCGGCCCTACAGTGTGGTGCTGTTCGACGAGATCGAGAAGGCTCACCCGGATGTCTTCAATGCGCTACTCCAGATTCTGGACGACGGCCGGCTGACGGATGGGCAGGGACGCCATATTAACTTTAAGAATACCGCTATCATTATGACCAGCAATATTGCCGGCTCGATTATTCAGGATCTGAACCAGAGTGGTGCCGGCCAGGAAGCAATACGGGTGCGGGTGATGGAAGAACTGCGGATCACGCTGCGACCGGAATTCCTGAACCGGATCGACGATATCATCGTCTTCCGTCCGTTGAGCCGCCGGCAGATCGCCGCGATTGTCGAGATTCAACTGGATCGGCTACGGAATCTGTTGTCTGACCGGCGCATCGGGTTGGAGTTGACGCCGCCGGCGCGGCAGCAACTGGCCGCCGAGGGCTACGACCCGACCTATGGCGCGCGTCCGCTCAAGCGGGTGATTCAGCAGCGCATCCAGAACCCGCTGGCAATGAGCTTGCTGGAGGGTGACTTCCGCGAGGGCGACACGGTGCTGGTTGATGTTACCCCGGACGGGCAGTTTCTCTTTAGCAAAAAGGTGGTGTAGTGACCAGTGACAAGTGACGAGTGTTGCGACAGTATCGTCTCTGCTTCCACTCGTCACTTGTCACTCACAGGAGCTACGCGGTCCCTGACCCGGAAGTTGATATCGCCTCCGGCAGGACGGAAGATTCCATCTTGTTCACAAAACATTTGCACAACGTGCAAATGTTTTGTGAACAAGAAACAAAAGTACCACGCTGCCGCAGGCGAAACCGGCCATTCCCGTGCTCAAACGCCCAGTTTGCCGACCCACCGCGTAACTCCTGTCACGCATCACTGGTCACTATGGGGAAAGCGCCGGAAGCGCTCCGGTGGCTCGCTCGTGTGCGTCACCGGGTCGTAGTTGCCCTCCAACTCATCCACCACGCTGCCCTTCCAGAGCGGCACCCGGCTGGAGTAGGCCGCCCGGCCAATCATATGCGCCGCGATTGGCGCGGTTATAAAGATAAACCCGACCACCAGAATCGCCCGCACCTTCACGCTCAGGCTGTCGAAGTGGAAGGCCACCGCCAGAATGGTACAGGCGACCCCCAGCGTTGCCGACTTGGTACTGGCCTGCATGCGGGTAAACAGGTCCGGCATGGTGGCAACCCCCAGCGCCGCAATCAGCGAGAAGATACCACCTATGAGCAGTAAGATCGCTACCAGCCATTGAGTCATCGCGCCGCTCCTCGCTCGATATAAAAGGCAAACGCTACCGTTCCCAGGAAAGAGATCAGCGACAACACAATCGCCGTATCCAGAAACGCAGATTCATTCGTCAGAATAATGTAGGCGGCGATAATTCCCACCGAAATGACTGCTATCAGATCCAGCGCAACTACGCGATCGGGGATACTCGGCCCGCGTAACAGGCGCACAAACGCGAGAAACAACGCCGCGATCAGCATCCCCAGCACCAGCGTGGCCACGCCGGCAATAATTCCAAAACTCATCGAAACACCTCCAGCACCCGCCGTTCAAAGCCTTCTTTGACGCTACGCCGTACATCATCCGGGTTGGTAATAAACATCTCGTGGATGTAGAGCACGCTACGATCCCTGGATACATCCAGGCTCAGCGTGCCCGGCGTCAGCGTGATCAGGCAGGCCAGCAGCGTAATTTCATAACTGGTGCGTACATCAAGCGGCACCGCCACCACTCCCGGCCGCTTATAGTGTTTGGGCGTAACCACATCACGCGCCACCCGCAGGTTTGCCCGGAAAAGCTCCCAGAGAAAGTAAAGGGTCAACTCGATCACCAGCCACACTTTGAACAGAATTTTTCTGATAATCTGCATCGTCAGGCTCCCATCACCGCCTCGATATACTCGGAGGGTTGCAGCAGTTGTTCGGAGGCCGCCATTGCCAGCAGCAACATCGGCTCGGCCAACAACCCGATCAGCACCGTCAGCAACGCCAGAATAATGATGGGCAGCAGCAACACCCGCATCCGGCCCGTGTTCTGGTTGGCCGCAGCCCCGGCAACCAATCCCTCAGATGCGGTCGGCAAGGGTTTCCAGAAAGCTTCATTCCAGATCTTGGTCATCGAGAAGAGCGTCAGCAACCCGACCAGCAGCGCGGCGGCGACAATCACATACTGTTCAATCTCCAGGCCGGCCCGCACCAGAGTATACTTGGCCCAGAATCCGGAGAGCGGCGGAATACCTGCCAGCGAGAGCGCCGGGATCAGGAAGAGGATCGACAGCCCCGGATAGGCCCGGTACAACCCGCCCAACTCCTTCAACTCATAGGTGCCGCGCAGCCGCTCTACCGCACCGCTGATCAGAAAGAGATTTGCTTTGGCGAAAATGTTATGTACAATAAAAAAAATCGATCCGGCAATTGCCGGCGGTGTAAATAATCCTAATCCCATGATCATATAGCCAATCTGGCTGATAATATGAAATGAGAGAATCTTGCGAAACTCATACTGCGCCGCCGCCCCCAGCACACCCACAACCATCGTGAACCCGGAGAGCACCAGGATCAGCGTATGCGTATAGCCGACATTCTGCGTGAAGAGCAGCGTAAATACGCGGATCAGCGCATAGACGCCCACTTTGGTTAACAGTCCCGCGAAGATTGCCGAGACAGCTACCGGCGGCGTGTGGTAGGACTCGGGCAACCAGAAGAAGAGCGGAAAGATCGCCGCCTTAATCCCAAAGGTGATCAGGAAGAGCATCGCCAGCGTCGTCACCAGTCCGGGGTTCGCCGTATCGTTTAACTTGATCGCCAGGTCGGCCATGTTCAGCGTACCCACTACCCCGTAGAGCACGCCCACCGCCGTTAAGAATACCGCCGACGAAACCAGATTGATAGTGACATACTTGAGCGCGCCTTCCAGTTGCGTTCGTTCCCCACCCAGCGCCAGCAGCACAAACGAGGAGATCAGCATCACCTCGAACCAGACATACATGTTAAAAATATCGCCGGTCAGGAATACGCCCGAAACCCCCATCAGCAGGATATTGAGCAATGGGTAGTAGCCAAACGACTCACGCGCCGGATCGATCCCCAACCCCGACAGCGAGTAGATAATGACGGCAACCCCCATCAGTGCCGCCACCACCACCATCGTGGCACTAAACAGATCGGCAACCAGCGTAATGCCGTAGGGCGCAGGCCAGTTGCCCAACTGCGTCGCCTGAATACCATCACGCCAGACCGTCGCCAGCAACAACCCGGCGACGACCAGCAGTGCAGTTGAACTCAGCAGGCTCAGCCGGCGCTGCACCCGGCACGAGCGCCACGCCAGGATCTGGATAGCCGCCGTTGCCAGCGGAATCATAATCGGCAAAACGAGCAGTAACTTCTGCATTCTATTACTTTACTTTCGATAAACTCAACGACACACGTTATGCGATCTTCCATAAAGAGATCTATTTCGCCTCCGGCAGGGCGGAACGAAACATTCTTTGTTCAGAAAAAATCTTGCGCCTTGCGCAAAATTTTTTCTGAACAAAGATAATTAAAGTACCATGCTGCCGCCGGCGAAACCGGCTTTCGCATCTGGCATGAGGCCGGAATAGTTCACACCGCGTAATGCGTGTTAATCACAAATGCGTGGCCGACTCTTCGGTAGGTTTAATCCGGTCCAGGTCATCGGTGCCGACCGACTGATAGACGCGGTGAAAGAGCACCAGCGCAAAGGCCAGCACCGCAAAGCTGATCACAATCGCCGTCAGAATCAGCGCCTGGGGCAGCGGATCAGCCACCAGCATCACCGTCTCCTCTGCGCCCTCAGGGAGCAGCGGCGGCTCGGCCCGCGTCAACCCGGCCGAGGTAAAGATCAACAGATTGACCGCATGACTCAGGAGCACCAGGCCAATAATCAGCTTAACAATACTGCGCCGCATCATCATATACAGACCGGCGGCAAACAGGCCACCGACAACTATTGCCAGGACTGCCTCCATAGGTCACTCCTCCGCCAGATTCAAAATAATCATCATCATCACCCCCAGCACCACCAGGTAGACGCCGACATCGAACACCATCGGCGTACCAATCTCCAGGTGCCCCAGCAAGGGGATGGGTATCTCCACCCACTTGCCGGTAAGAAACGGCTCCCCCTTCAACAGCGACACACTGCCGCTTGCCAGCGCCAGGAGCAACCCGGACCCGACCAGCCACGGGGGATCAATCGCCAGCCGGTACCGGGCAACCTGCACATTGTAGGCAATTGCCCACATTGCAAAGGCCGCCGCCGCCAGCAACCCGCCTACAAAGCCGCCTCCCGGATTGTTGTGCCCGCGCAACAGCAGAAAGATCGAGAAGAAGACCATCAGGGGCGATAGCAGGGGTGTTGCTGTGCGCATAATCAGTGAGGTCATTCGTCCTGCTCCTCTCGTACTTTGCGCTTGCTCAGAACGAGCTTGAGCAGCGCATAGACGCCTACCCCCGCCAGGGAGAGCACGGTAATCTCACCCATCGTATCCAGTTCACGAAAGTCTACCAGGATGACATTGACAATGTTATGCCCATGCGCCTCAGGGTAACTCTTCTCAATATAGAAATCGGAGATCGAAGGACTGAACTGGACGTTCGTTGCAATCAGCACCAGTGTGGCAATTAAGGTACCCGCCGTCAGCGCCACAGCAGCATCACGGAGACGTGAGCGCCTGACGGTGTCGGCTCCAAAGGGCGGCAGTCGGTACAACACCAGCACAAACAGGATCACCGTCAGCGTCTCGATTGCAAACTGGGTCATTGCCAGGTCAGGCGCGCTAAACATGACAAAGATCAGCGACATACTATAGCCAACCACACCCAGGGCAGCAATTGCCGCCAGGCGCGACCGCGCCCGCACTGCCATCCAGGCCCCAAACAGGATCAACACACCCAGTCCGGCCTCGTAGGGTCGGATATCCTGGGTGGTCACGTTCTGCGGCAGATCGGTCAGGCGCAGCAGGGTAAACCCGACAAACCCGACCAGTGTGAGCACAATCGTCAGCATGTAGTAGCGCAGGTAGCCATGCTGGATCAGGCGGGTCTGCTCATGCGCGAGCCGGTTCAGCCCATCCATCGCCCAGGTATACCAGCGATCCGGCCCCCAGCGACTGAGCGTGGTCGGGCCGGCCGCCAGTCGCATCAACCGTTCTCGCCCAACGTAGACGCCGGCACCGCCCGCAATGGTAATCACACTCAGGAACAGCGTAAAGGTCAGCCCATGCCAGAGCGCCAGGTCGCTCTCGGCGGCGTGCCCGGTCATGGCGGCAATGGCTGGTTGGATCACCATCCCGGCAGCGCTGGGAACCAGCCCCAGAAAGAGCCCGGCACCGGCCAGCACTACCGGACCCAGCCACATAGTCAGCGGCGCTTCGTGGGGATGTTTCGGCGTCTCCGTTTCCTGGCCGATAAAGGGCCGCAGTCCCACGATCCCTGCCGCGCCCACGTAGAAGATATTTGCCGCCACCGCCACGCCAATCAGCAGATACTCGGTGAGGTGCGCCTCCAGGGTAGCCTCGTAGAGTAATTCTTTGCCGATAAAGCCCAGGAAGGGCGGCAGACTCGCCATAGACAGCGCGGCAATCCAGGCGGCTCCGGCGGTAATCGGCATCGCACGCCGCAGCCCACCCAACTGGTCAAGATTGCGCGTACCACTCTCATGATCAATCGCCCCGGCCACCAGGAAGAGCGCGCCCTTGTAGAGCGCATGCCCCAGCAGGAACACCAGCATCGCCTCGGCTGCCGGCTCCGTGCCTATGCCAATCAGCATCACCAGAATCCCCAGGGCGCTGACCGTCGAGTAGGCCAGGATGCGTTTGATATCCACCTGCTGCCAGGCCAGAAACGCGCCCATCAACATAGTCACCGCGCCAACGCTCGTAACGGTGTACTGCCAGGCCGGCGTGTTCCCCAGTACCGGGCTCAACCGCGCCAGCAGATAGACACCCGCCTTGACCATTGTTGCCGAGTGAAGATAGGCACTGGCCGGAGTAGGTGCGGCCATGGCATTGGGTAGCCAGAAGTGAAACGGAAACTGCGCCGATTTGGTAAAAGCCCCCAGCAGGATCAGCACCAGGATCGGCAGGTAGAGCGCATCGCCACGGATCATCTCGCCCGCTTCGATCAGGGTGGATATCTCCATGCTCCCGCCGACCTGCCCCAGCAGGATCAGCCCGGCCAGCAGGATCAACCCGCCCGCGCCCGTTACCAGCAGTGCCTGCCAGGCCGCTGCGCGCGACTCCTCCTCCTTATGCTTAAAGCCGATGAGCAGGAAGGAGCTAAAACTGGTCAACTCCCAGAAGACATAGAGCGTAATTACATTGTCCGCCAGCACCAGACCGAGCATCGAGGCCATGAAGATCAGGGTAAAGGCATAGAAGCGGTCGATATGCTCATCATCGGCCAGGTAGCCCGCCGTGTAGAGAATGACCAGCGTACCAATCCCGGTGATTAGCAGGGTAAAGAGCAGGCTCAACCCATCCAGGTAGAATGAGAGATTAACGCCGACACTGGGTGCCCAGGCATAGGAGACACGCAAAACCTCGCCCGCCATGATCGCCTCGATCTGGCTGACGAAGTAGATGAACAGGCCCAGGGGAAGCAGTGCAATCAGCCACCCTGTGGCTCCGCGCCCGATCCGTCGTAACCAGGGGGTTATTGACGAGAGCGCAAATCCCGACAAAACTGCTGCAAGCATGAAATCTTTCCAGGTGTTATGACAACAACTATCAGCAGATGCATATTTATTATTGGAGTTAGGATGGATCTTGCAGATATTATAACAAGATCTGCGGCACTCGGTGTCAGCGGTGATCGCCGGTTCCCGCGCATCCGGTAGTGTGCTACCTTGCGGAATACCGTGCCGCTTATGTACTATCGCAGCGCCCGCGCAGCAGGCGGAACCAGCGGTAGCCATATCCCTCCAGGGAAATCCGGTGCGCGCCATCACTAAACGGCTCATACAGATGGTCGCCAAAGAGATCACACAGATGCCGGCTCTCTTCGGCATTTACATCAAGCGTTACCGTGCAGGCTTCCGCTGCGAGGTTATGAATAGCAACGACCACACCCCCGCGCCACTCACAGCGATGGGCAAACACCTGGGGCAGATTTGTACTGATAATCTCCCAGTCCCCCCAACCAAACTCGGGACAGTTCTTGCGCATACGGATCATGCGCTCCACAGTATTCAACAGCGAGCCGGGATCACGTTGCTGGCGCGCAACATTGATCCGCTCAAAGCCATACTGCCCACCGCTGAGCACCGGGCGCACCAGTTCCTTCGGCGGCACGGTTGAGAAACCGCCGTTGGGTTCGTCCGACCACTGCATCGCGGTGCGGATGCTGGTACGCTCCGCCAGGCCCAGATCGTCGCCCATGCCGATCTCCTGCCCATAGCGCAGCACGGGCGTACCCGGTAGGGTAAACATCAGGCTGTAGGCCAGACTGATGCGCCGCTGATCGCCATTCAGGAGCGGCGCAATCCGGCGGCGCAGTCCCCGCTGATAGATCCAGGCTTCCTCGGGTACATCGAAGGCCTGGCAAAGTTCCTGTTGCTCCTCATCGGATAGCCGTCCCAGATCTAGCTCGTCATGATTGCGGGTGAAGTTGGCCCACTGCCCGGTATGGGGAATCTGGGGGAGACTCTGCATCCCTCGAATAAGCGGCTCGGCGGATTGGCGCGCGAGTGCCAGGAACATCCGCTGGTTCCCGATAAAGTTGAAGAGCATATGCATGCGATTGCCGTCACCAAAATATTCGGGGATTAAGTCGGTAGAAACATTCGCCTCGGCCAGCAGAATAGCGTCGCCGCGCCGCCAGGAGAGAAACTCGCGCAACTCTTGCAGGTAGGCATGCCGATCAACCACCTCGGCCTGCTCTTCAATACCCTTGAGTTCGATCAGGAAAGGGGCCGCATCAATACGAAACCCGGAGACACCTAACTCCAGCCAGAAGCCCATAATCTTGGCGATCTCTTCGCGCACGGCAGGATTGGCAATATTCAGGTCGGGTTGGTGCGCATAGAAGCGATGCAGGTAGTAGGCTTCGGCCTGTTCATCATAGGTCCAGATATTTTCCTGAACGCCGGGAAAGATGACCTCGTCGGACGCATCGGCGGGGCGCTCATCTGCCCAGACATAAAAGTTGCGATACTTTGAGTTTTTATCCTGTCGCGCCTGCTGAAACCAGGGGTGCTGAATAGACGTATGATTGACCACCAGATCAACTACAACCTTGATTCCCCGCCCGCGCGCCTGGCGTGAAAACTCGACAAAATCGCCAAGTTTCCCTAACCGATGATCAACGTCGTAGTAATCAATCACATCATAGCCATTATCCCGGTTGGGCGTGGGATAAAACGGCAGCAGCCAGATACAGTTGACACCAATCCCCGTCAGGTAGTCCAGGCGCTGCGTCAGCCCTGAAAAATCACCGATACCATCACCGTTTGCATCCATGAATGTCTCTACATCGAGACAGTAGACGATGGCATTTTTGTACCAGAGGTCAACCATGAGGTCGATCATAGCAGCATTCTCACTTTAATGTTTTTTGTATAACCCGGTGTTATTGATCACCGAATGTGTCACCTTATGTTATTGCCCCGGCCGGCCGAACCGTCCCCAGGCATATCCAACCAGGAACGCCAGGCCCGTCATGGGGCGTAGCAGCGACAGCAACTCTGCCCCGAATGTTCCAATCATGAAGCCCGCACCAGTTGCGATGCCCACCATCGTCCAGGGCCGCTCGCTGGTCACCTGCCGGATGTCGAGCGCCTGTTTCACCTTGTCCGTGCGTTGCTGCACCCGCGACTCAAGTTGCTCAACCTTGTCGGTCATCGCCTCGCGTGTGGCGTCGATTTCCTGTCGAATGGCCCGTGTTTCTGCATCCATAATGCGTTCCTCTCGTAGAAATACGGCATGCTCATAGCACTTCCTGCCCCTCCCGGCCCGCAGAAAGGATTACGCGCAATTTTGAGAATATCTGCCTCTTCCGGCTTCGTTTTGTTTGCAAATAACGTGCCATGGCGCAAAAGCGAGCGAGAAACGTGATCCATGGGAGGTCCGGCTTATTGCTTCGTACAGGAAGTTTTTTGGTAAACGTATGCCGACAAATCCTGGCACATTCTGGTTATCCAGACACAGATTTGGTGCGGTGATGTCCGCGATCTGGTGGTCGTCTTGCTGATCATTCTCAGGGGGGCGCTACGGTCGCTGTGGCCGAAAAACAGAACGTGTCGTTGTCGGTTACTGTCCCCCGGCTTGCAGGTCGCGCAGATCGAACACCGGCCCATCCTTGCAGCGCGTCCGCAGGCCGTGGCGTGTCTCGATCAGACAGGCCAGGCACGCCCCGGTGCCGCAGGGCATTGCGCCGGGCAGCGCCACCTGCGCAAACCCCCGCTGCCGGCGCAGCCGGGTTGCCCGCACGGCGTTGACCAGGGTGGGCAGCAACGCCGGCGGCAGGGTTGCGCCAATCTGATCCGCCCAGGCGATAAGTTCGGAGGTGGCGCCGGCTTGATTTTCCGGCGGCGTCTCGCCGTACAGCAGGTCGGCAATGCTGTTCTCACCGGCATCGCTACCCCGATATTCGACTGCCGGGGGCAGCAGGAAGGGCGGTGGCAGCAGGTCAGCCGCAGGCGCGGCGGTCAGCAGCACCACAGCGGCATTCTGGCGCAGGGCGGCCTGGGCCAGCAGAAAGAGCGCGCCCAGCCCTTCCCCCACGCCAATCAGCAGCAGATTGCGGGTGCGATTGTCGAGCGTGAAGGGCGTGCCCAGCGGCCCGAACAGGTCCAGTGGTGTACCGGCGGGCTGCCGCGCCAGCCAGACCATGCCGCGCTCCTGTGGCGCATAGAGCAGGGTTAGCGTCCCGGCGTCCGGGTCAACACCGGCAACAAAGCCGGCCCGGCGCAGCAGCGGATCAGCGCTGACCGGATCGGCACAGCGTACCAGCAGGTAGTGACCGGCGCGCACCCCGGCGGTCAGTTCGGGGGCATGCAGGATCAGCCGGCAGATGCGGCCAAAGCTGCGCTGCTCCTGAATAATTGCCTGTACAAA
This sequence comes from Chloroflexaceae bacterium, assembly GCA_034437035.1. GTDB lineage: Bacteria > Chloroflexota > Chloroflexia > Chloroflexales > Chloroflexaceae > CAKZQX01. Next base: position 9,372 of record DAOTUI010000226.1, on the reverse strand, counting down.
CCGTGCCATACACTGCTCCACTCATCTTACAGGAGTTACGCGGTCGGTTCCAAACCCAGGCGTCTGCCTGGACAACTGGCCCGATTCGCCTCCGTCCGGGTGGAATGGGATATGCTTTTTCCGGAACATGTGGCTCGGAGCGCCACATGTTCCGGAAAAAGACAAAAACGTACCATGCTGCCGCAGGCGAAATACGCCGTTATCGAGAGCAAACGGTTCGTTTGAACGTCCACTGTGTAACTCCTGTCATCTTACACAAGTTACGCGGTCATTGTCCCAGAAGAGCACGTCGCCTCCGGCCGGGCGGAACAGGACATTCTTTTTCAAGAAATTTTGGCGCTGTGCGCCAAAATTTCTTGAAAAAGACAAAAACGTACCACGCTGCCGCAGGCGAGTCCAGCCTTGTATCTGGTGAAACGCCTGGTTTGATCAGCCACCGCGTAACTCGTGTAAGGTGATACGAGTTACGCGGTCTCTGACCCGGAAAAGCGTTTCGCCTCCGGCCGGGCGGAAGATTCCTGATCTTTTGCACAAAAAATTCACACTGTGAATTTTTTGTGCAAAAGATAAAAAGTGTACCATGCTGCCGCAGGCGAAACCGGTTTTCGGGTCCGGCATAAGGCCGGAACAGTCCGCACCGCGTAATGTCGTGTCACCTTACGCTGCCTCGGGTCATCGCCGGGAGTATAGCACACTTCCGAACATGATTGGATTGCGCCTCTGCTGCTTGCGTGCTACACTTGACGCTATGCCAGCAGACCAGGTTGCCGAAATAGCGCTGCGTACCCCGGCCCGGCGGGGGCAATCCGGCGCTATATTCAGTTATCGCGTGCCGCCGCGCCTGCGGGGTCTGGTGCTGCCCGGTCAACTGGTATGGGTGCCCCTGCGCCGTCGGCAGGTGCAGGGCGTGGTGCTGGCGCTACGCGAACAGCGCGATGCTGTCGGAACCCTCCGCGATGTCACCGATCTGGCCGACCCGGAAGCGGTTATTCCGCCTGACGGGCTGCGTCTGGCCTACTGGACTGCCGGAACCTACCATGTACCGCTCTACGAAGTGCTGGCGCTGCTGCTACCGCCTGGTGTCGCGCAGGAATCAGATGTTACCTGGCGGGCTACCGCTGCCGGAGTTGCCGTGGCCCTGGGCAGCCTGCCCGAACGCGAGCGCGCCATTCTCTACTATGTGCGTATGCATGGCGAGACCTCCGAACGTGAACTGCGGCGCAATTTGCGTGGCAGTGATAGTGACCTGCGCGAAGCCTACGCCCTGCTGAGTGAACGTGGTCTGCTGGTGTGCGGAACAGTGCAGCGGGCTCCGCATGTCCGCCCACGCATGGAGCGTCTGGCCTGCCTGAGCATCCCGACTGCTGACCTGGCTACCGCCCTGGCTGATCTGGAACGTGCCCCGAAGCAGCAGGCCGTCCTCCGCTGGCTGGCGGATCACACGCCGGAGCATGGAGCAGGGGAAGCGGAGAATGGAGCACGGAGCATCGACCGTGGTGCGGCCGTTTCCACCACAGCCCTCTCCCAGTTGCCGGTTGCGGAGCAACGGCTGCCGGTCGCCGTCCGCGAGATTTACGCGGCAACGGGGGCCAACCTGGCTGTCCTGCGTAGTCTGGAACAGAAAGGCTGGCTCTTGCTGGAAACGCGCGAGGTGCGGCGTGATCCGCTGGCGGGTGACGGGGTGCCGCCGGACACGCCGCCGCAGCTTACGCCGGAGCAGCGCCGGGTGTGGGAAGTTATCGCCAACGCCCTGGACGAGCGGGCGCGGGTACGCACCTCGGAGGTGGCGGCGCAGGCGGTACAACTTACCGCACAGCCCGCCCCCCGCCGCACCTTCCTGCTGCATGGCGTCACCGGCAGTGGCAAAACCGAGGTCTATCTGCGGGCTATCGGGCGGGCGTTGCGCCTGGGTTGGCAGACTCTGGTGCTGGTGCCGGAGATTGCGCTGACCACGCAGCTTATCCGGCGCTTTGCCGCACGCTTTCCGGGGCAACTGGCGGTGCTGCACAGCGGCCTCTCCCTGGGAGAGCGGTACGATGAGTGGCGACGGCTACGGCGGGGTGAGGCGCGTCTGGCAATCGGCAGTCGCTCGGCGGTGTTTGCCCCGCTGCCCCGGCTGGGCCTGATTATCATTGATGAAGAGCATGAACCGACCTTCAAACATGACAGCAGCCCCCGCTACCATGCCCGTGATGTGGCGCTTCATCTGGGTGCGCTCACGGAGAGTGTGGTCATTCTGGGTAGCGCTACCCCCGGTGTAGAGAGCTACTACGCCGCGCGCACCGGGCGCTTCACGTTGCTGGAGATGACCGGGCGGGTGGGAACCAGCCTGACCGCCGATAATCTGCCACGGACGCAGGTGCTGCCGCTGCCTCGGGTGCGCCTGGTGGATATGCGGCGGGAACTGCAGAGTGGCAACCGCTCAATCTTTAGCCGTCCCTTGCAGCAGGCACTGGCAACCGCGCTGGAGCGCAACGAACAGGTGATGCTCTTCCTCAACCGCCGGGGGGCCGCCTCTTTTGTGATGTGTCGAGACTGTGGCTCCACGGTGACATGCCCGCGTTGCAGCGGCCCGCTCATGCTGCACTACACCGAAGCGCCATCACCCGCAGGCCCAACTCCACCCCCCGCCGAACGTAGCATGCAGGATTCCCTGCTGATGTGCCATGGGTGTGGCCATCAGGAACTGGTGCCCACAGTTTGTGTGCAATGCCTCAGCCCACGGATCAAGGCATTCGGAGTTGGCACTCAGCGGGTGGAAGCAGAGGTACGGCAACTCTTCCCGGAAGCCCGTGTCCTGCGTTGGGACCGGGATAGTGTGGTGGGGAAGGGCGCTCACGGCCGGCTGCTGGATCAGTTCCTGCGGCACGAGGCCGATGTCCTGGTTGGCACGCAGATGATTGCTAAAGGGTTAGACCTGCCGCTGGTCTCGGTGGTGGGGGTGGTTGCCGCCGATGTTGGCCTGCATCTACCCGACTTTCGCAGCGGCGAGCGTACCTTTCAACTTCTGACGCAAGTTGCAGGCCGGGCCGGCCGGCGGGCCGCCGGTGCACAGGTGGTGATCCAGACCTATGCGCCCGATCACTATGCCCTGCAAGCCGCGCAGGAGCATGACTACCGTGCCTTCTACACCCAGGAGATTGCCTTTCGCCGCCAGACGGGTTACCCGCCCTTTGGTCGGTTGGTACGCTTTGTCTACGCCGGCGGAAGCGCAGCCGCCTGCGAGCGGGCCGCAACCCGGCTGGCCGAAGAGCTACGAGCAGCCGCCCAACAGTTGCATCTGCATGACTGGGGCTTGATCGGCCCGGCCCCGGCATTTGTCCAGCGGACACGCGGACGCTGGCGCTGGCACCTGTTGCTGCGCACTCCGGACCCGCTGCCGGTTCTGGCGGCGCTGGGATCGCTCTATGGCTGGACGGTCGATGTGGACCCGGTGCATGTGCTATAATTTATACGACTTACGCGGTTAGGGAAGCGGAAGCTCTTGTTCACCCCAAGCTCCCTCAGACGCTCTACTCGTGGGCTTGCTGACGCCCAAGTTTCCGGAGGGTGGGACAATTAACAGCTTCCGCTTCCCTTAAGATCCAAACTGGACGTTTGACCCGATGGAAGCCTGATTCGCCTGCGGCAGCATGGTACTTATTTTTTCTTTTTCACGAACATGTGGCTCCTTGAGCCAGAATTTCGTAAAAAAAGATGTCATGTTCCGCCCTGCCGGAGGCGAAATTACCTTCCAGGTCAGGGACCGCGTAACTCCTGTAATTTATACGACTTACGCGGTGGGAATCCGGATCACGAAAGATACGAAATGAGCGAAAACCGCGAAACGGCCAGTGCTGACATATATCCGGCGATCCCGCGTTTGGCGGGGGATAGCGCCTCCGGCAGGGCGGAAGAACCCAGATCTTTTTCCGGAAAAAGATAAAAAGTACCATGCTGCCGCAGGCGAAATACGCTGTCATCGGGAGCAAACGGCCCATTTGAATGCACACCGCGTAACGTGTGTAATTTATACGACTTACGTGGTCGTTGACCTGACAGACAATTCCGCCTCCGGCAGGGTGGAAGAAACCAGATCTTTTTCACGACATTTTGGCTCGAAGAGCCAAAATGTCGTGAAAAAGATAGATCAAGTACCTGCTGCCGCAGGCGAAGCCGGCATTCGGGTCTGGCACGAGGCCGGAACACTCCGCACCGCGTAAGTCCTGTAATTTACACGACTTACGCGGTGCATGTTCAAACCAGACGTTTGAGCCGAGGGTAGCCCGATTCGCCGGCGGCAGCATGGTACTTTTTATCTTTTTTCACAGAAAAAAGATGTCATGTTCCGCCCTGCCGGAGGCGATATCTCCTTTCAGGGGAGGGACCGCGTAACTTGTGTAATTTACGGTAAATAATGTTACAATAGCCGTTATTACAATAGCCATGATACTCAGTTAGCAGAAGTTCCGGTCAGGTCTATCGCGCAGTAATTACAGGCAGGGCCTGTGGTAACGATATTATTTTTGCTATCAATATATCGCATGAAGTGAGTAGATACCTATGAGTGTACGGCGCATTTTACGCATCGATAACCCGGAAGACAAAAAGATACTTAAGACAAACTGTCGCCCGATTAAACTACCGCATCGGGAACTCAAACAGCTTATTGCGGATATGTTTGAGACAATGCACGAGGCAACCGGCGTCGGCCTGGCCGCGCCGCAGGTGGGCCTGCCCATCCGCCTGACCGTGATCTGGGTTCCGCCGATGTACGAGCAGCAAGAGGATGGCACCGAGGTTGAAACAGCCCCCGCCGAAGAGTATGTGCTGATCAACCCCAAAATTGTCAAGATGAGCAACGAGGAGATTATCCGTCAGGAGGGGTGTCTCAGTCTGCCGGGTTGGTATGGCGATGTTCCGCGCGCAACCTGGGTCACGGTGGAGTACCAAGACCTCAACGGCAAGATGCGGCGCATCCGCAAGGCCGATGGTCTGCTGGGATGGGCGATTCAGCACGAGGTAGACCATCTGAACGGCATTCTCTTTACCGAGCGCATCCGCGATCTGTCAACGCTGCGCGATCTGAGCAAGGAACAGGAAGAGGGCGCCGAACCCACCGCAGCGGAGCAGATCGCGCAGACACCGGACCAGTCCGCTGCGACCGATACGCCAAAGGTCCAGGCATAATCGCCGGTTGCTGTAATCCGGTCAGGAGTTTCGATAGGGACGCGCAGAAGCGCGTCCGCACACCGTCCTGATAGAGAAATCCGCCTTCCGGGTCGGCACGGTGTCCAACCAGGAGGCGGATTTCCAATATGATCCGGTAAACCGCCCGTAGCTGAAAGGTGCCCTACCGCGCCATTGCGAAGGCAATACCACTCTGCAGGCTACCATGGGTCACGATACTGCTCAGGTCGGCCCCCATGCCCACCAGCGTTTGCGCAACCTCGGGCCGAATGCCGGTAATAATCACCTGGGCCCCCAACAACTTGACGGCGCGCGCGGCGCGGACCAGGGCATCGGCTACCTGGGTATCCACAACCTGCAGACCGGTGATATCCAGGATTGCTGTTGTTGCGCGTTGTGATGCTACCCCCTCCAGCAGCGTCTCCATCACCTGCTGGGCCCGATTGCTGTCCATGCTCCCGATCAGTGGCATCACGACCAACCCTTCCGCCAGGGGAATCAACGGCGTGCTCAACTCCCGGAGCGCCGCCTGCTGCGCGCGGATAATCTGCTCCTGCATCGCCGCACGCTCTTCCTCCGCCTGAATCTGGTCGCTCATATCGCGGACAATTCCGGCTAAGGCGTAAGGCTGTTCGGTAATGTCGCGCAAGACCATACCGGACAGCAACCCCGGAAAACTTGTTCCATCTTTGCGCTGGAAGGTCAACATACCCTGCCAGGCGCCTTGTTCCACTGCCTCTTGCACAATCGCCGGCAAGCGGGCCTGCTCTTCCTGGGCATATGCTATTGTAAAAGGCAAACCAGTAGTCTCTGCGCCATACCCGATCAGTGTGCAAAAGGAGGGGTTGGCATAGGTAATCTGCCCGCTCTCGAGTTGGGCGACAGCGATAGCATCGGGTGCATTTTCAGCCAGTGCCTGGAAGGTACGCAAATTTTCTTCCGTCTGCTTGCGCTCGTGAATATTAGTAATTGTGCCAGTCATGCGGATCGGATTTCCCTGCTCATCGCGCATGGTAATCTTGCCCCGGCCAAGAAACCAGCGCCACTCACCGGATTTATGGTGCAGACGATGCTCAATTTCATATTCAGGAATCCGGCCGTTCAAATAATCCTGAAATGTCTGGTTAACATGGGGCACATCATCGGGATGCATTAAATTCTGCCATGTTTCAAACCCGTCGGCCAGTTCCTCGGGTTGGTAGCCCAGCATCTCCTTGTAGCGATCAGACATAAATGCCTCACCCGTGACAAGCTGGACATCCCAGGCGCCATCGTTGCTGCCCTCGATAATAAACCTCAGGCGCTCCTGACTCTTGCGCAGATCCTCACCGGCCCGGCGTTGTTCGGTAATGTCGTAGGCAATTGCCATACCGGCGATAATCTGGCCCTGCGCGTTGCGCACGGGCAGCATATGGACCGTGAACCGGCGCTCCACAAACGTGGTTTCGAATGTCTCTTGTTGCCCGGCCAGTGCGGCCCGGTATGCCGGTTCAGTGACGGCAATCGTCTCGGGCGGTAGCACCTCCCAGATGGTTTTACCCCGAAAGACGTCAGGATCGACGTTACTATCTTGCAGCGTTGTTCCATAAACCTGCTGATACCGCAGATCATGGTCAAAAACAAACAGCGCGCCTCCCGGAAACGCATTGATCAGGGTCTGCCCAACGATCATCTGCTGCTCCAACTCGGCAATGCGCTGATGCAGGTGTAGAATGTCATCTGGAAGGGTGCCATTTGGCTTATTGAGCGTGGTCATGCGATTCTCCTTGTAACACAGACGAGGTCGTCACAAATCGTAGATGATGAACGCTTGCGGAAGCAGCAGAATACCGACGCAAGCCACTCGGGATTTCTCGATGTATCACTTTTTACTATACAAAAGGCATAAATCGTGCGAAATGGCCTATTGGTCCAATTCAGATCCGGTACTTATACGGTTGTAATCATAACCATATTACCGAGTAATAACTGGCCCGTTACCATTGCCTTACCTTTGGGCGACACAGGGTGTGCTATCATAGGGGTACGCTTTGCATTGACGTTCTCCCCCTCTTCACCCGGAACGCTCTGTCCAGGCAGCCAGAGCGTTTCTGGTTTGTCCTGTTCGCGCATATGCGCAATCGCCGAAGCATACCGGCCGCTTACTGCAGATTATCCACGATCTCGGCGAACTGGTCGGCGGTTTCGGCGGACAGACGTGCCGGCAACAACACAACAACCGTACCCTCAGGGTTTTGATAGCGGTGGGGCCACTGGCTGCCGGCTTCTTCAGCAATGGTCTGCACAATTTCATCACAGTTAATCGGCTGATCACAGACGAAGATTTTTCCCCCTCCGGGCGCTACCTCCGTAATCTCGAACTGCATATGCTCGCGGTACGGTAATGCCGATGCGTCACCTGCCTCACCGGGGATCAACCCGGTTCTACCAATGTCGAGACCAGCGGCGCTAAACTGGTCCACAACTGACTGAGCCGTTATCTGGGGCGCACCACAGGCGGCCGGCATAAGGACGAGGCTGAAATAACATAGAATGCGGTACATTGTCATTCTCCTTGCCTAAATTGTTGGCAATAATTTGTTCCGTGAAGCAGTCTAGCATACCGCTATTACCAGCTTGGCACACCGAAATAGCGCGTACGGCTGCGACATGCTGTCGTTTTTGCCTGGCCCCCTTTCGATCCCGGCCTGTCGCTACTGGTCATGGTATAATAGTAAACTATGAATACGCAGGATACCCGACAGGTGCTCTATAATGCGACTCTACCGGAGTTGACGGCGCTGATGCGCGCGTGGAATCAGCCCGCCTTTCGCGCCCGCCAGCTCTATCGCCAGTTGTATGTCAGGCTGGCCAGTGCCCCCGAGGCGATGACGGATCTGCCGTTGGCGCTGCGTGAGCGCCTCGCGGTGGAGACGCGCATGGGGAGTTTAGAACTGGTACGCCTGCAGCGCGCCGATGATGGGCTGACGCGTAAGGCGCTATTTGCACTTCCTGATGGCTCTGTGGTTGAGACGGTCCTGATGATCTACCCGGATCGGGCCACGGTCTGCGTTTCGACGCAGGCCGGGTGCGCTATGGGCTGCGTCTTCTGTGCCACCGGCAAACTCGGTCTGCTGCGCAATCTCAGCAGCGGCGAGATTGTCGAGCAGGTGCTCTGGGCGGCCCGCGAATTGCAGTCAACTGCATCAACCATAGCAACCGTGTCGTCACTGACCAATCTGGTGTTTATGGGTATGGGCGAGCCCTTTGCCAACTATGAGCGCTGGTGGGCGGCGGTGGAGCGGCTGCATGATCCCCAGGGATTTAATATGGGTGCGCGCAATATGACCGTCTCGACGGTGGGGCTGGTCCCCGGTATCCGGCGGCTGGCCCAGGAGCAGTTGCCGATTAACCTGGCAATCTCGCTGCATGCCCCCGACGATGAACTGCGCAGCGCGTTGATGCCGGTCAACCGGCGCTATCCCATTGCCACGCTGCTGGCGGCGACCCGCGACTATATTGCGCAGACCAACCGGCGGGTCTCGTTTGAGTATGTGTTGCTGCAGGGGCGTAATGATAGCCCGCAGCAGGCGCGGATGCTGGCAGAGCAGTTGCGGGCTTCAGCTACCGGCACGGGACCGCTGCTCTACCATGTCAATCTGATTCCCTGGAACCCGGTGCCCGGCACGCCGCTGGGCCGTTCCGAACGCAAACGGGTGCTGGACTTCCAGCAGGTGTTGCAGGAGCATAATATTCCCTGCACGGTGCGTGTTGAACGGGGGGTGGAGATTGACGCAGCGTGCGGGCAACTGGCCGGTGGTGACGCGCTGCCGGCCGGCATGCGTGAGCGCGCCACAGCGGATACAACTATTCCTCTGCGGACACAAGGATAACTAACACAAGTTACGCGGTCGTTGACCCGGCAGGAGATTCTGCCTCCGGCAGGGCCGAAGAAACCATCTTGTTCACAAAAATCTTGCACTTGTGCAAATTTTTTGTGAACAAGATTAAAATGTACCATGCTGCGGCAGGCGAAACCGGCTTACATCGGGTTAAACGTCCAGTTTGAGTACCCACCGCGTAAGTTTTGTTATCTTAGACATGGTTCAATCCTACTTGACAGTTAACATAATGAAAATGCTTACTAATCCCTTCCTGATGCGCCAGAAGGTTTTTTCTGACAACCCGAGATCGTTCAGACTGTCAAGTAAGAAACGCTGATTC
>DAOTUI010000225.1:0-9519 GCA_034437035.1 Chloroflexaceae bacterium | reverse complement strand
GGCGACGGGTGCGCCGTTCTCCCGGACTTCCGTGCGGTTCCCGGCCAGGTCATAGGTGTAGTCGTAGGTCGTGCCCGGCGTCTCGGTCGCCCCGGTCAGGCGCTGCAGGCCGTCGTAGCGGTAGGTGATCGTCCGGGTCGGTGCGACGACGGGCGTCGGGGTCGCCATCGCAGTGAGCATCTCGGCGTCAGCATTGGTGTATCGGTGGCCGTGGCGATGGGTGAAACTGGCGTCACGATGATCGTCACTGTTGCGGTGGCGTATTGGTCAATGTATTTCCGAATTCAAAGGAGATTACTTTCCGAAGTGCCTGTGGAGCAAGCGATATAGCCTCAGACTTTTTTCTGCTTTTTGGACATCACCGCTAGTGGTTACTGGGCTATTTCTGATAGAAACAGTCGGTTCACCGACCGTCATTGGTTCCCCTGATATTGGATTGCGAACTGTAGAAGAATAACTCACTTTTATGGTTGTATTGATGACCATAAAGCCAATAATATGGTTGCCCTTTTGATCGTAAATTTCCTTCGTCAAGTAGCCGTTTATAGTAAGAAAATCTTTTATTTCCTCAGGTTTACTTCTATAGACAAATGACCGGCTAATATTCTGATTCTTCATTATCTACTCCTTACACATACTCACCGTTCGCTTATTTCTGGAGGCGGTTCATGAAATTGCCCCACCAGCAGGTCAAACATGGTCACTTTTGCGACGTGTCACTCCACATGACGGCTCATGTTGTCGAAATGGTTTACACATCCCGGTATCGTGTAGGCCGTAGTGGGGAACATGTCCCAAAATCAGCCGGTTTTTCGTGTTCAAGTGGGGACAGAATTTCATTTAATGCTTTAGGGAAGCGGAAGGAAATACTCATCCCTTCTGTGCTCCATCGTCCAGTGGGCGTGGCAGCACCAAGCGGGGGAGAGCAGACCAAGGGATGTCTTAAAGTTTCCGCTTCCCTTAAAAAATAAGCGAACGGGATGACATAATAATCAGAAGTACTAAAAAGACATAGCAATGCTGTTAGAGTTGCAAATCAAGTGCATTTCTGCCTTCAGGTGGCTGCTGAAAACCACCTGAAGGCAGAAATGTACTTGAAATAGCATCACTATAATGTCACACCAGGAGTTTTTGACCTTCGCCAGTAAGATCATCACTACTGCCACTGTGGCACTTTACAGTGCTCTATGGTTGATAGACGATGTATTGTATGCCAAACTCTTCCAAAGTTGCAGCTAATCTTGGCGTAGGACCCGCATCCCAGAAATGCCAAACAGGAGTGTATCCAGGAATCGTATGCATTAGTTCGTGATCCTTGAGTGCTTCCTGAAGCGCATGAGTTCCTGCCGGCACGGGTTTCTTATAATTCTTCGACTCATATGCATATATTCGCCCGTTCTGCTCTACAACAAGATCTACCTCGCGCCTTCCCCATTGGGTCTGAAAAGGTATTCTTGCCCGACCGGGACCATAAAGAGCTTCAAGCGCATCTTCTCCTGCAATTCGGCGTGCATTTCTCCCTGCATTGCCTGGAAGACTACGAGGATAGTCTTGTGCAGGTATCCCATTGATGCTTCTACCACTTTGTGGTAAAGGCAATGCCTTGAGGTGGCGCAGGTGCCGCAGTTCGCCGGCGCCCAGCAACCCGGCCCAGCGCCACGCGCCGAGATCCTCGCCGGTCGCAATGTCACAGCCCGTGAAGACTTCGATGAGGCCTTTGACATCGCCCACACCGGGGGTGAAATCGACCGCCGCGCCGCCCCACGGGCGACCCTCTTCCCATTCGAGATCCCCGCGTCCAACGCGCTCCCACCCGATGAACTGGCAGGTGGGATCACCCCAGATCCAGCCGACACATTCACCACTCGGATCCGTCCACCGCACCGGATTGCTGTACCCATACTGATACGGATGCAGCGAATAGGGCAGCTCCAGCCAACCGGCAAACGGATCCCGCACGCCGAAGATACTGCTGGCTAACTCGCTCGCGTGACCGATCCGTCAGGGCTGATCTGTATGTCACCTCACGCATTTTCGGAGCAATTCCGCTCATTTGTACGAGAAACGACCCGGTTTCTGCCTCACACCGCGCATTGGTTGCGCCTATGGCGACGATCTACCCGCTTTGCGGCGGTGCGCCGGCATGGCTGCTGAAGCACAAGCCCTGCCGTCGGGGCCAGTGCCGTCTGCCGGACAACCAGGCAGCACTGCGAGCCAGATTGACCGCTGCCGCAATAAACAGGGCTCGCAGATGGTTTTTCGCCCGCCCCACGTACCGGCACTGCCGGATGCCCTGCCCCCGTACCAGTGCTGAGAGGCAGCCTTCAATCCCCGGTCGATGTTGCTGATAGGCTGCTTGAAAGGCGGCGGTTTTCTGTCGCGTTCGGGCATCCTGGACTCGCTCGTAGTGCTCCCGAACGATCAGGTAGCGCTGGCGCTTCCCCGTCACGCAACGCGGACGCAGATCGCAGTCCCGACAATGCCGCCATTGAAACGTGAAGATGATCCCTTGTCAGCCAGGCCGGATCGGCCTGCGGCAGGGCACCCAGCGCAACGCGCATGGTTCCGAATACCAGTTCAACCCGCTGTAGATCGCGCGCATGGGTCAGCAGCGCCAGCCTATCGGTGCGTTGCCGGCCGCGCTGTTTCAGCAAGCCGAGCGCCCGCACCTGATCGAGCGTCCGCTCAAACACCCGTCAATGCGCAACCGGACTGCGTCTGCAGCCTTGCGGTCGGAGAGGTTTTCGAGGCATTGGAAGACCGTGACGAGGACAAGCAGGATTGGTGAGAGGCCCGGCTTGCCTTCGCGGTGGTACAGGTCGGCAAAATCCTCGTCACGGTACTGGGCATAGAGGTGGTCGCCGATCAGCCGATAGGGGCTGTCAGCGGGGAGCAGCACCGCGCCGAGCCGGGCAAGCTCTTCCGGCATCAGGCGCGGTGGGTGTGGTTTCAGGGACATAGCCACCCACTTTCTGTCTTCATAAATCGTGGGTACCATTATATCAGATCACGTCAGATGCTACTTGAGGTTCAACAGCGCTGCACCGGCTTGCGCGTCCTCACGCAGTTTCGCTAGCAGTGTGGCATCTGAGCAAGCTAGCCACGAGCGAATACGCTGTTCTTCCTCACGTGCCCATGGTGTTGCAATACGTTCATACCAATCGTGTGCTTGTTTGAGATAATACCGTCCTTGTTCGTTCTGCTCGAGCACCACCTTGGCAATACCTTTCGCTACCAGAAAGTCAACGTGGTTATTAGGTACCACATCAAGATAATTGCTGACTGTTGCTGCTGTCAAAGGTGCAGTAACTGGTGGTTGAACTTGAGCAATGATCATATCAATCAAGGAAGACTGCTGGTCTGTCCAATGATCAGGTGCAATCCACAATTCAGCCTCCTGCCGGGTTCTCGCAATATCACCAAGGGTGATAGTCTCAGCAGCTTCCTGCTGAGCTAATGCCTGAATTGCAAAAGCTGGTCTTACAAGAACGTCAACGGATGACTCTTGCAATAGGAACCATTGAACAAAATCGTCTGTTCTTCGATAGAGTCCATATGAATGATGTCTGTGCCAATCAGCAAGCCTGTTCAAAAATGCTGATTGATATGAACGAGCAAGTTGTTTCGTAGATTTCATGGTCTCACCTCTATAACGGGAATGGGTTGTCCGTTAGGCAACCTACCGCCATTGGGCAAATGGTTACGTATCTGTTGTATACGTGCCGCACTCAGACCAACTGCTCCCGTTTTGAGATCGTAAATGGCTGTGGGCGCATTCAGTGGCCCTTCAACGACATCCAACCGTACTGATCCTCTCACATTCCTGTTAAACACCCTACCATTTCTATAGATTACTTCAGTGGTGAGATCGGGACGCCCTAATCCTCTTACTAACCTCGCAAATGTTGTATGTTTCAAGGTTCCAGCGACGTGTGCTGACGTTCCTGGAGGGATGGGTGTTGTCTGGTCTGCCTGTTGCGCCAAACGACGTAGAGTCGTCAATGTGTTTGGCCGTATGGGTGCTGCCCTGCCACGTGTCAGGCGCGCCCCACCCAGGATCATAGCATAGCCTGTCAAGCCACGTCCCAACTGGTCCATGTCACGGCAAGTGATGCCCTCATAGATATCCGTGAAGGGCATGATGGCTCCTTCACCGACTGTGACCGCCGAGTCAACTGGATGCGTGACCAGGTATTCCGCGCCGCGCCTGACTTGCTCCCGCGCCCCTGGTGCGTCAGTGATCACATCCCAGGTCGGCTTGACGGTTCCAACGACGGGATCAACAATCGCGGTTTGCACATATTGTTGCCCATCTCTCCAGTTGAGCCCCTGGTCTAATTCCCAGACCGGAAGACAGTCTTCTTCAACATATGGTACACACTTGCCCGTCGGATCAATGTTCGTAATGGGGTCATTCAGCGCATACACATAGGGATGATGGCTACCTGGGATTCGGTCGTTGCTCTCGCTAGTTCGCCAGCGGAATGTTAGAAACGTACCGCTGGTCGGATCATACCAGCGCGCCCGCAGATAGACCTGCCCCACGCTGTGTAGTTCCCCGGTAAACCCGAACGGCTGCGGTGTCCCCGCCGTCGGTACACCCCAGGGATCGTACTGCACACTCCCCACCACCGCGCCCGCATCGTCGAGCGTCTGCCGCACGCTGCCCAACGCATCGCCGACATACCAGGGGCCACCCAGCGCACGCAGGCGGTCGTGGCCGTAGACGTAGTTCGCCGTGCCATCATTGAGCACCTGGCTCAGCGGCGCGGCGAGATCCTGCGCATAGGTCGTGGTGCCGTCGCTGACCAGGACGCCATCGCCGTTATAGGTGTAGCTGGTGCCGTCCTGCTGCGTCAGGCGGTTGAGCGCGTCGTAGCTGCGGGTGGTGGTCCCATCGCTGAGCAGGTTGCCCGCCGCATCGTAGCTCCAGCCAATCACCTGGTTGGCATCATTGTAACTCAGGTTGGCGACGGGTGCGCCGTTCTCCCAGACTTCGGTGCGGTTCCCGGCCAGATCGTAGGTGTAGGCGTAGGTCGTGCCGGGGGTCTCCGTCGCCCCGGTCAGGCGCTGCAGGCCGTCGTAGGTGTAGCTGATGGTGCGCGGGGGTGCCGCCTGGTTGCGTAGTACCCGCACGGTGCCACTATCGCGATTGGGGACGACCAGATCAGGCAGGCTATCCCCCGTGACATCGCCCACCGTCACCGACCAGGGGAAGTCCCCCGTTGGATAGAGCGCCGGCGGCTGCACCGTCCCATCCTCGTTCGCCACCAGCAGTGTCACCGCACCGCTGCCCAGGCTGGTCACGACCAGGTCCGCCACCCCATCCGTCGTCACATCCGCCACTTCCAGCCCATAGGCCTCCGGCACCGTCGCCAGCGTGGTCACCCCCTGGAAGGTGCCATCGCCATTACCCGGCAGCAGATATACTGTATCACTAAGCATGGCCGTGGTAACCAGATCCGGCACGCCGTTTCCCGTCAGATCCTGGATGTGGACCCGGTTATGGGTAACATCAACCAGGTAGGCCACTGCCGCCTGCAGGGTGCCGTCCCCGTTCCCCAGCAGCACACTGAGCGTGTCCGTGACGGTCGTGGTGTGGTGATTGGTCACCGCCAGATCCAGCCGCGTATCGCCGTTCAGGTCGCCCACCGCCACCGCGCGGGGACTCGCCCCCGCCGCGGTGGTTATGGCCGGCTGGAAGGTGCCGTCGCCATACCCCAGCACGACGCTCACAGTATCATCAAAGGCGTTGGCCGTCACCAGATCCGGGATCATATCGCTGTTCAGGTCAGCTCCCACCACCGCGTGTGGGCCACCGCCCACGGCCACGCTGTGGGCCGGTTGGAAGGTACCGTCCCCGTTGCCCAGCAGCACCAGCACCTCCGCGGTCCGGAACTCGGCGATGAGCAGATCCGGCTGGGTATCGTCGTTCAGGTCGGTCAGCGCAATGGCCCGCGCATCCAGCGTGGTTGTCACGGTGATGCCATCCTGAAAGGTGCCATCGCCATGCCCCAGCAGCAGGCCCACCCGGCGGCCCTGCGCCAGGGCCAGGTCGGGCCGACCATCGGCATTGACATCGCCCAGCGCTCCAGCGATCGGAAATAGCGCCGGGGTGTCACTGACGACGGCAAAGCGGGTCTGCGGTTCCGGCACAGGTGCGCGGGTCTCAGTCACAGCGGTGCGCTGCCCCCGCCGGTCCAGGGTATACTGGAAGCGGCTGGTGGTCGTCACGCCCACCGTGGTTTGCAGGTCGGTCAGCCGGTCGGCGTTGTCATAGGCATAGCTCGTCACCGCGCCATTGGCCCGGGTGAGGCTCTCCCGCCGCCCCGCGCTGTCGTAGGCGTAGGTCGCCAGGGTGGCACTGCCCTGGATGACCTGGTGTAATTGCCCGTCTGCGTGGTAGGTATAGGTGACGGCGGTGCCATCGGGATAGGTCAGGCCGGTGCGCTGGCCCCGCGCGTTGTAGGCATAGCCGATGCTGCCCGTGTCCTGGGCCGTGATGCCGGTGATGCGCCCCAGCGCGTCGTGGGTGAAACTGGTGATGTCCGCAATGCACCGATTTGTCCGGCAATCGTCATTGAGAACGCAGGATTGACGGGTATCACGTTATGGTCCCCAGGACGGATGACTGTTACTCGCTGTGCCGGTCGTGAGCTTGATTCGCCCGGTGCCGTCGGGCCTGATCGCATGAATGTTCTCATAGACCTGACCACGATAATGGCGATAGGTGAATGCAATGTACGTACCATCCGGTGACCACGTGGGATCATCAAAGGCAACGAATCCCCAATCACTCACCACCTCCGTTCGTCCAGTTCCGTTCGCTTCGATCATATATATCCCATCTTTATCATCATCATTATCATCATTGAGGGCTGAAAAGACCAGGTGGGTTCCATCTGGCGACCACGTTGGACACCCCTCAACCGCCGGGTGTTGGGTGAGATTGCTACGCTTCGATCCGTCAGGCTGCATGAGATAGATATCGGAAACTCCATTGCTATAAGACAGAAACGCAATCTGGTGTCCATCTGGCGACCAGGCGGGACAGCTATCATCCGCCGGGCTTTGCGTAAGATTCGTCAGGTTTGTTCCGTTGGCCTGCATCTTGTAGATTTCAGGATTGCCATCACGGTGCGACTCAAAGACCAGGTGGGTTCCATCCGGCGACCAGGCGGCGTGCGTATCCGTTTCGGGATGTGTCGTGAGCCTGATTGGCGTTGCTCCGGCGACATCAACGATATAGATGTCATCGTTGCCATCACGGTATGACGTGTAGGCAACGTGGGTACCATCTGGGGATAGCGCAGGCAGTTTATCGCCTTCGGGATTCGCGGTCAGGCGTGTCACATCAGAGCCATCTGCCGTCATGAGATAGATTGCACGAATGCCATCCCGATAGGAAGCAAATGCGATCGTTCCATCCAGACGCACCCGCCCACAGCCAACAACCAGTATAAGAGTCAGGAGGAGCCCACTGATAGCACGCACACATCGGCGAAATGGCATAGGTATATTCACGGTTGTACCTCCATCCTTCCTTCTTAGCAACACGTTCGCGCTCACGTGTGAAACAGCCTCCAGCGCGTACCATGCTAAAAGATAGCGCTGTGTCACGTCTCCTGTATAGAGCAACGTGTTATGCTGCTCCCCAGAAACGATTTATCTCTTGCGGTACCGCTGCCTGCTGGACAATCTCCTCAACAGGATGACCCATGCAAACATGCTGCACATCACACGACGCTGGTCACAACATCCAGCGCAGTTCGAGGCGCAGAATAGTTTCTCGGGGAAGTTCCCGCCACCGCTGTACTTCGAGAGACAGTGTTCCGTACGGTCTGATATTCCCCCGGCACAACCAGTACGGATATGGCAGAACCGAACGGCGACCGGCCCGGATTATACGACAGAAGAACCCATGTTCTTGATAAAAAGCAACTACATCTTCCGGTGGTATTCTGGTGACGTATTCCTCAAAGTATTGGGCATCAACACCAGCAGCAAAATAGCCGTGCTCTGGTTGACGGCGTATGCGCACTGCCTCTTCTGGCACAGGTGCGACCGGAATATACTCCTGATTCAGGGCTGCGATGAGCCAATTCCCACCACATAGTATCATAAAGAGTGTTATAATCCAGAAAATAGGAGTGAACCAATGATGATGTAGTGGAATTACCGTATGAGAACTCTTCAGGCCATGACCTCTTTCACTCGGTTCTACCATCTCGATGGTTAACCTACTTTCGCGTATGAAGAAACAAAATCTGATATCAGGTCAAATCTTGCTTGCCTACCTGCCAATACCAATGCTCCGTGCCTGGTTTTGGATACGTTCAGGGACAAGACCAGCCTCATCCGGATCAAGATTATAGCCGTTAATACCAGCAGGAATGGAAAGACCCAGGGCGTTCGCAGATGTACGAAAGTGCTCAATAATGAACAAACCGTATGACTCGGCCTTTTGCGCCTTAATGCCATCAACTGTTTGAACCCCGCGATTATGCCAGGTTGCCAGATTGAAAAGCGAGGGCCTAATACCCAGTGCCCGTGCCCGATGGATGCCGCGATTGATATTCGCCCCAAGCAAGTCCAGGCTGAACGTATCGTTTTGCAGGAAGCGGTAGACCCGATTGGTATGGTGGTTTTGGGTAAAGGTACCACGCGGGGTCGTGAACACCATATCACCATAGCGTTGTGTGGTGTATTCATAGATGAGCGGAATACACTCCTGGAGGGTTTGCTCAACCCCGCCTTCACGAATTGGAATGTCACCGTTCAGGATTTCGATCGTCGCACTGGGGGTCAAATTCGCAATCCCCGTCGTCGCGTTCCGGTGTTTTTCGCCCCGCCAGACGTTACTGCCAATATCCTCGATGGGGCGCAGAAGTACTTCGTGCAATCCGCTCTCCAGGGCAACGATGGCGCCCATCAATATCGCAAAGGTATCCGGATCAAGCACACCGGTCTGTGGCGCATGGAATGCCGCCGTTGCTTTAATGGGTTCCGCCAGGCGTTTGACCAACCCCCAGCCGGAAATAGGGAGATCCTCGCGGAGATAGGTCTGCACTGCCGTTTGTGCGTCCGCAAGCTGCTGTTGCACATCCGCAATGAATGGTTCCGGATTCACGGTTTCGCGGAACGCTTCCCGGAGGATACATTCGATATCCTCCGGGTGACATCCTTGCGTGCCCGTCGGATCAATGTACACCGTGGGAGCCGCATAGCCATACTGATAGGGATGGAGCGAGGATGGGCGGGTGGAGTAGCCCGCAAACGGGTCTTCGCTGACAAAGCGCCCCTGCCCCGGCGCGTACCAGCGCGCCCGCAGATAGACCTGCCCGGCTGAATGCAGTTCCCCCGTGAAGCCGAACGGCGCGCTCAACGTGTCCTGCGGCGTACCCCACGGGTCATAGCTGGTGGTCGCCACCACCGCACCCGCGTCATCCAGCGTTTGCCGCACGCTGCCCAGGGCGTCGCCGATGTACCACGGCCCATTCAGGGCGCGCAGGCGCTCGT
>DAOTUI010000224.1:0-12319 GCA_034437035.1 Chloroflexaceae bacterium | reverse complement strand
GTGGCAATACCAATAACATGGCAAAGCCGAGTGACAGGCCGATTGGCAGTACAGCCTGAAACCGTCGCCGGCTCCAGACCTGTGCCAGCGTATACCACGCGCCCCAGAGTAACGCAAACAGAAAATACTGCCAGTCACAGAGGGCATTAATCGCTACAACCAACCCTGCCGGCAGCACGTTCCGCCAACCGGGTGATAGACGAGCGCGACGCAGCAGCAGCACCGCTAATGGCAACCACTCGGCTGCCATTAAATTCATATGTCCTCCGTATACCTGGGACAGCAAGTACCCGCTGGAAGCATACATGGTTCCGGCTACGAGTGCTGCATGGCTATCGTTAGTGACATCTTTCGCCAGGAGATAAGCCGTATAACCACTTACACTCAACGAGAAAATGATCACAAAGTTGTAAGCCGCTACTAAGCCAAACAGCGCATGCACGGGAAACGAAATCAAGAAGTTAATAGGATTGAGTGTATGGAGCAAGAGACTCGTGCCCTGAGGATAGTAGATTGCAGTAGTGTAGTAGGGGTTTTGTCCATGCAATAAAGCCTCCTTGAGCCACCACATATTCCACATATTCTGCCAGCTATCGTACGCAGTCCCAGGTACCGCTGTAGTAAACTGATTCACGAGAGGCCAGGTCATAAGCAGGGCTAATGCTGTGTAGAATAGCAAAGGTATAGCATGATACTGTGCAAATGGAGATACCCGATGATACATCTTGTTACTTAGCCCCTTTGAACATACAACAATTCCACTCGCTTGTTTTATATATAAAACACCAAAAACCAGAAATGTCGGTGGTGGCTATGTTTGGATAATCATCACCGCCGTGCCGAGCCACATTGTCGTCACACCCGGATGCCCGGTCTGGTTTGTGTTGACATAATCACCCGCGAGCAGCGCCTGCTGGAAGCGCTCCGCGCGTTCAAACCATTTGGACGCCTCGTCAATCGTTACAAAATCCCCCAGCGCCAGCGCCCGCGGCAGCAGCGCCAGGACAAACAGCCCCAGCACAATCGCGGGCAGCGCGAAGCGCGAACGCACCTGCCACGCCGGTTGCTCACCGGTCTGATGCGCGGTGCGGGTCGCATGCGGCTCCTGACGTGGCGTTGTTACATCCGTATGCGTCATCTCACCTCGGCCTCAAGCACTGCCACGCCGACCGCCCAGGGTGCGCGCTCCAGATCCAGCAGGCCGGTTTCGCTCTCAATATGCACAACCAGCGGCTGTGCCGCCGCACAGTCCGGGTGATCCGCCGACGACAGCACCACCTCTTGCGGCTCGCCCGTTAACACCACTCGTTCCCGGATAGCGCTGTTTTCTACCCGGATGCGCGCCTCCCGCCCGGCCGGGCCACGCAATCGCAACGTGAGCGTGCCACAGCCACCACTGAGGCGTAACCGTCCATGGCCCAGCGTCCAGCGCCCCTGCGCCAGATCAAACGTAGCCGGCGCAAACCCGGTGTAATGCCCCAGCGCGGCCGGCTCACCCGGTACAACGCGGGCAGGGGCAGGTGTGCGCGCGTTATTCCAGGCCCACCAGTAGAGATCATTATTGTCGCGGCCATAGCTATCAATCGCCACCAGCGCACGCTGCGCCTCCTCCGGATCGTCGCGCAACACGGCGGTCTGGATGCGCATTGCATGGGCATACAGGTTGCGCTGCTCCAACTCGGTGGCCTGGCGATAGAACGTAGCTGCTTGGGCAGTATCACCCTGTTTCAAAGCCAGGTCCGCCAGATCGATCAGGCGTACAGCATTGTCCGGATCAATCTCCCGCGCCTGCTCAAATAGCATTTCGGCTCGCGCCGGCTCGCCCCGCGCAACTGCCCAGCGGGCCGGTACGGCATAGCGCTCGCCCTTGATCCAGGCGACATAATTCCAACTAAAGATCAGCCCGAGAAAGAGCAGGCATCCGAACAGTGCCGGCAGCGTGCGGTAATCCCGCAGGTAGCGCCCGGGCCGCCGCAGGGCGCGCGGCAACTGCAGCAGTGCATACGCACTAAACGGGATCAGCGCGCAGACCAGCGGCAAGCGCAGTCGGGGATGCGCCACGGTGATGGCCGAAATCAGCACACCAAAGGCCAGCCAGAGCAGGGTCGGCAGCGCGCGCCGCCACGAGGGGGCAAAACTCAAACCGATAATCCCCAGCAGCATCACCAGCACATACTGCGCATCCGCAATCAGCGTCACCCGTAGCGGATTCTCCCCCGCGCCCGTCACCACATGATCGTCCTGCGGGCTGATCGTCACTAACTCACCCGTGGCAAAGTTGCGCAGTTGCAGCGTAAAGAGCGAGGCAACCTTGTAGCGCATCCGGCTGACAAACAGCAGCGGATCGGCGGCAATCCGCTCAACGGTCATGCGCACCGCCAGCGCCTGCCGGTCGGCCGGGTTTTCCACCGCCGCCAGCCGGGCTTCGCCCTGCTGCTGATCCGCTTCCCCCTGCACCATCCCGTACCACATGCTGATACCGCCGTTGGTATCCACCAGGATCAGCCGCTCGTGAACCGCATAGTTGCGTGCCGTCCATGGACCGATGGTCAGGACTGCGCCCACGCCAAGCAGCAGAGCCGGCAGCAACGTGGACCAGGCGGGACGCACACCGCGCCGGGATAGCCAGTTCTGCGCCGGTTCCGGCTTCTTGCGCCGGCTAAACAAAAAGATGAGCAGCATGCTCATTGGAATGAAGAAGAGCGCCACCGCCCGGGTCAGCGCCGCCAGCCCCAGCACGATTCCGCCGAGCAGCGCCATCCAGCGGTTGCCGGTAACCAGCACCCGGTCCAGCAGCGCCAGCGCCAGAATAATCAGCGGCACAAACAGCGCCTCGGCAAACAGCACACTGCCAAAGCTCGCCGGCGGCACAAACAGCGCTGCGATTACCCCACTCAGCAGCGCAACATTGGGCCGTTCAAACAGCCAGCCTCCCAGCAGCACAAAGGTCAGCACACTCAGGGCCGAGAAGAGCGCCTGCCCTAATAATGCCAGCGAGACGTTGATACCGCCCAGGAAAAACATAACCGCCAGAAATGCCGGGTAGAGCGGTGGACGCAGCCACTTGCCCGTGTCGTCATAGCCGCCGTGCAGCAACTGTACCGCAGCTCGGTAATACTCCTCCGGGTCGGCCGGTTGCACGGCTCCGCTCTGCGCCTGCAATGACCAGAACGCCACCCGCAACGCCACCGCCATCACCAGCACCAGCGCAATCGCCCACCATCCGCCCGCCTGCTGTACGACCGCTCCACCCGAACGCCCGGTTCTCTCACTCATCAGCCACCACCCGTCGCGCCAGCAGTAGATCATCCCGGTCGGCCAAAACTGTCCACTCCGGCGAGGTGCGGATCTCCGTAACAAAATCGCGCCGTTCGTCCGTCTCCTGGAGCGCGCTGGCACGGGTATCGATAAACAGATACTCGGCCTGCTCCAGCGGCGGGAACATCGGTCCATGCGGCAAATAGTAGATCGCGCGGCGCGGCATCATCCGAGGTGCCAGAAATGATGTCGTCGCCACGGGTGCATCCGGCGGCACCATCGCCCGCAACTCTTCCATCACGGCAATGCGCGCCGGATCTTCCCGGTAGCGCAGTGTTGTCACAACCGGGTTCTTGAGCAGCAGATTGATCGCCAACGCGTAGACCAGCAGGCCACCCAGCGCCAGAAATGCCACCTGCCGGTTGTCCCGCCCGCGTTGTGTGTCGCGCTCGCGCCACCAACTCCAGAGCCGCGCCCCGCCGACAATCGCCGCCAGCAGCAGCCCTGGAATAACCAGCGCCTGATACTGCTCCCGAATGGTAAACTGGTATACCCGCGTCGAGAGCAGATTCATCGCCAGGATCGGACTGGCGAGCAGTGCCACATCCGGTGCAAGCAGCGGTAAAAATGCCAGCGGCAGCAGCATCAAAGTCAGGTAGCGCAGTTTGGGCGGTGTCAGCATCAACTGCAGCGTGTCAACCGGGTGGGTGACCATCGTCAAAACAATCTCGCCGGCACTGTTCCCCAGATGTGAATAGTAGGCCAGTTGCGGACTCGTGCCCGGCCAGGTTTCATCATACGACCGCCCGATCTGTCCGGCCTGTGGCTGATAATCGTCGCGGTAAAAGGCGGGCACGATATACGCTGTCGAGAGATAAAACCAGGCCAGGCCCAGCAGCAGCGGCGGTACTGTCCAGCGCCGGCCCAGCCGCCAGAGCCCCGCCAGCAACCCGAACGCAAAGACGACCAGTGACACATCGGTGCGCGCGGTCAACGCCAGCAGCAGCAGTCCCAGAAAGGGCCACCAGCGCCGCCGCTGGAGCATGTAGAATGCCCCCAGTAGCGCCGGTATTGCCAGCGTACGCGGCTGCCAGGGCGCACTCATCGTAACAAACCAGAGCGACGGGTAGAGCAGATAGATCGCCGCCCAGCCCAGTCCCGCCAGCGGCGACCCCTGAAAACGGTCACGCGCAATACCATAAACCGGCCAGGCCCCCAGCGCCATAAACGTCGCCTGGAAAAAATTCAGCGTCAGCGCCGAGGGAACCAACGCATAAAACGGCACAATCAGCAGGATCGCCGGGATAAAATCCATCCCCCAGAGATGATTGGTATGGCGATAGTGCGAAATCTCCAGAAAACGCCCCTGGGTTGTATTCCAGATCGACTGCTGATAATCGATCTGATCATACCCCTGCCCCCAGTGCAGATACTTAAAGGTCAACCCACCAAACAGCAGCAGTGCATAGAGCAGCAGCATACCTGCCAGCACAAACCGATGGTACCGCGCGCCATACGCCGCTAACCGCTGCACGCCAAACGTAACCCGTCGCAATCCGACGGCCGAACCTTGAACCACGTACTGTCCTCTATCTATCTTCAGGTCATCGGTGAACGTATAATGCGAATCACCCAGAGATCAAGCGCCGAAACCAGGGTAAACAGATACACTGCGATAATCAAAAGCTTGCCCCAGCGTCCCCGCTGCCAGTAGCGCTCGGCAAAAACTGCCCAGCAGATGCAGATCGCCGGAACGATGTAGAACAGTTGCTTATCAACCATCGAGATGCGATACCCGACCAGCATAAAGAACAGCCCCACGGTAAACCACGCCGCCAGGATGGACCAGAGCAGCGGACGGTTACGCAGGGCAATAAAACCGGGAATTGTAAACAGCAGCGGGATCGCCAGGCCGTAGTAAAGATAATCCCCCGGCCATATGCGATAATCCAGGTGCGGAACATAGCTAAACATATACTGGCCGAACGAAGGACGCTCAACTCCCACACTCTCGGGGCCGCTGGTAAACACACTCGCCATGTAGGGCAAGGTTTGATTAATAATCGGCCAGATATACTGCCCATAGTAGATCAGCAACGCCAACCCCAGTGCCGCCACTGCCGCCAACCCGAATGGACGTAGTCCGACGCGCAGTTCCGCTGCATCCGCGCGCCGTCCGGTTGTCCACCAGAAGCTCGGGATAAACAGCAGGACAAACATGCCCATAAATACGCCGGTTACGGTGTAGAAGAGGAGTGATCCCAACAAGAGCAGAGTCAGCCCAATAAATGGAATGGGCCGATGCAACTGGTTCCAGGCTACCAGCGCAACCGTCGTTGCCGCCAGCGTCCACCAGAGGCCAAAGGTTGTCGGAATATTACCCCACGAGTGCAACAGAAATGTCACCGGCAGCACCGCATACAGCAGCGCCGCCAGCAGCGCCCCGCGCTCGCTAAGGCCCACCTTCCGCACCATCAGCGCAATCAGAAACACCCGGCTGCAATCAATCACGGCACTGAACATATTGGCCGTAAATGCCATTGACCAGGGTAGCAGCGCAAAACTTGTGGCAAACATATGAAAATAGGGCGAGTAGGGAATCACCGGCTTGGCCTCGCCCCACTCCGCCGTCGGCATGGTCAACTCATTCAACGGGCTATTCGTACTATAGATCAGTGGAAGCTGTCCCTGCAGAATCCAGCGCACCTTATCCATATGCCAGCCGACATCAATGCTGACAAAGTAGGGGTAGAGCATCCCGCCAATCTTGAGCCAGTAGCTCAAAAAGAAGGTCAACAGCAGCGCATTGATAAACCACGGCCAGGGACGCCGGAGCGATAGCCACCAGCGTTGCAGCAGACCCGACGGTTGTTCAGCGGTTGCGCTGGGCGGCCCGGCATCTGCCGGCATACCCGCCGCGCGAAATATCCATACCAGGAGCGGACGCAATACCAAAATAAGCAGCAGACTCACCAGTGCCAGCAGCGCCAGCCGTGGCAGCATAAAACTGGTGGGGTAACGCGCAACTGCCAGCGCCCAACCTCCCGGCAGCAACAACACCAGTGGCAGTAGGGTACTTCCCCAGTCGCGTGTCGTTACAACTATTGCCCGCTTACTCTTGCCCACGGAACTGTGTAACAATAATCGCAGGCAGGCATAGAGTGACAGCACCAGTGTCAACCCATAGAGCAGGGTTTTCCAGGGCGGCAGCAGCGGCGCACTCCGGCGTGGATCAAGCGGTGCTACCAGGGCATGTGACACAAACATCCCCAGCGGACGGGGATCGGCAAACGTCTGCGAACGCAGAGTCAGCTCAAGATCGCCACTGTCCATCAGATCGGGTGGAACCATCAGGCGAATACGGCGCGCAGTGCCGCTATCCGGTATCGCGGCGAGGAGCGTATCATTGGCGTACACCTGCGCCTCTACTGGCTGGTCATTCGGGTGACGCGTAACCACTGTCAGATCAACCTGCCACGCCCCGCGTCCCAATCCCGGCAGCACGATCTGACTCTCGCCCCGGCTCCAGCGATATGTGCGCGCCGGTGCCAACTCCACCTGATCAACCAGACCGGGCGGTGGGTCAGGGTTGCCCACGATTGCCGGTTCCAACCGCAGCCGTAACTGTTCGGAGTTCGCGAGATCTGCCGGAATAATTGCCAGAAACTGGCCCTGACCTCGCCGTTGCATAACGGTCAAACGCTGGTCATTCACCGACAGTGTAACATCACCAAGCACGCCGGTGGGTTGTCCCTCCGCAGCAGAAATAATTGCCACCCATGTCCCGACACGCTCGCCGGGAAGGGTGGTGCTGTTCTGCTCCAGCGGCCAGGAAAAAACCTCACCCGTCCCGGCCGCATCTACCTCCCGCGCATGAAAGTCGCGTAGATAGGCCGAGTCATACGGGTTGCCCAGGTCAATCTCAACGACAGGGCGCACCCGGTAGCTCAGGATCACTACTAGCAGCGTCAAGAGTGCCAGCAGCAGCGCGGTCCAGAGCGCCAGTGTGCCCGGCAAGGGACGCACCAGCGTCCGGTTGAGCCGCACAGGTTTTGATAACACACGTCCTGAAAGCGAACGAGCCATAGATCAATCCCAGTTACACCATCAACGACAAACCGCGCCGATAGCAGATATATTTGATGAGCACGGGCAGAAATTGTAACAGAAATAGTCGGCCATGCAAGAGAGCAGAGCCTTTTATGGAAGCAGAATACTCACTTCACTTCTCTTCCTTTCAAATACCAGAACCTGCGCGGGAGACATCGCACACCGGATATTTGCTCCGATGCAGAACGGTTCCGCCAGCGGCAGCGTGGTACGTTATAGATCTTTGTTCACAAAGGATGATTGTTTCTACCTTGCCGGAGGCGGTATCCTCTTTCAGGGAAGGAACCTCGTAAGCCCGGTATATTTGAAAGGTGTTGCGGTTAAGGTATCTCATATATGGCAAATGACGGTTGGGCACGATTGGGGAAATCAGGTCCACGCACTAGCGGAACAGGATCAGACCCGAGGTAAGGAGACAGCAACTGCTTATCTTTCTGAAGTGTATACCCGGATAGGATAAACCGGTGCTCTGATTGTGCCAGGCGAGGCAGCGATGCTTCATTAAATGTTTTGACTGGAAGACCATGGGTCATATAGATCAACACCGAGTTACGCATGAGGCCCTCAGGGATATACACCTGATTTAGCGCCTCCGGCCCCTCTTCATCAACCAGATCCCGCAAGTATGTCCCAACCTGCGTATGCACCGGGTAGAATGAGCCCCATACACGGCTGTCTATTGCCATATGTGCGAAATACAACCATGAGTTAAGCCCCAGCGCGATAAGAACAACCATTAGCCCGGCAGTTGGCATCCAGAATTGGGGGCAAAGCCATGCTGGTTGCTGCTGCTGCAATGTCCTGCCCCAACTCGTCTGTATCCCCCGACCAATCTCTGCCCATCCCAGGGCAGCAATCGTGCAGGCAAACCCGACTGCGCCGATACTACGCATTGCATGCGGACTATCTACCGCTAATGCACTGGGTATAAGGGTAATCCCTAACGCTCCGAGCAGAAACATGCTACGCCAGTCACGCCAGTAGCGCAACAGCGTCGCGCAACCCATCAGAAATCCTAACCCCGTGACGAAATCAAGCATCGGGCTATCAGGCGCATGGTGTCGTCCGTTGTTGTCACCACGAACGTTGAACATCAGGAGATGGCGTTTCAATGCTTCATCATCCAGGACCGCCGGCGGAGAACGGCCTTTAAGTGCCGACTCGCGCAGGAGAAATATACCGCCCACGCGATCATTAAATGCGTCCGGTTTCTCCAGTACGTAGGCCATCAGCGGCGCTACAGCCAGAGTAAAACCTATCCCCACCACAAGCATACTGGCAAGCCATACACGCCGGCGCCGTATATCCCGCAGGAGCATGAGGAGCGCCAATAACCCGGCCACACCGGGCGCTAATCGCCCGGTGTGGTATGTTTGTACCGCCACACCGATACATATACCCGATAGCAGCAGTGTAATTGCGCGCCGGACGCCGGGCATACTATTTACGTTTAGCCATTGCCTCACCTGAACAGCCGCGTGCTGCCGGTGCTCTGATGGTGCCGGCGCATCACGCGTATATTCCAACCCTATCAAGAGCAACCACAACCCCAGAAGACTGAAGAGTGGGTCAAAGATAGTGGGAAACGAGAAGCGGCTGAGTGTCAGATGCCAGCTTGAAGCTGCGAGCAGTGCCGCCGCCAGCAATGCGATATCTCTGCGTCGCATGATATGTGCGACCAGACCATAGAGAGGAAAGACCGTCACCGCTCCCGCCACTGCTACCACCGGACGCATAGACCAGTCGTGGACTCCAAACAGCTTTAGTGATAATGCAAATGGGTAAAACCCCAGTGCAGGCATATTCACCCGACCTGATGCCACATAAATGGGATGGTAATCGGGATCATTGAGCAAGCGCAGCGCGATCAAACCGTGGCGCGCTTCATCACGCCACAGGCCGTATGGCAGGTCAGCCAGGCGATACAGACGTAACCCCAGTGCCACCACAAAGATAACCGTAAGCAGGAGTAGTGACTGAGTGCGCGTGATACCACATGCATCGGGATGGCGCGACCAGGGTCGAGTGTGCGGCAGTTGCGACATACTGTAAACAGACATCAGCAGGAGCAGGCTACCAAGCGCCAGACCAATCCCAATCCCAATAGTCCACTGGTTGAGTAACCACTGAGCTATGACTAATAATCCCAGGCCCACCCAGCCAACAATTGCCGGCAGTTTCTCAATCTGCCGGCGCTCACGCGCGGCTGCGATCAGCGCGCGGAGAGT
Source organism: Chloroflexaceae bacterium (assembly GCA_034437035.1). GTDB lineage: Bacteria > Chloroflexota > Chloroflexia > Chloroflexales > Chloroflexaceae > CAKZQX01. Next base: position 2,723 of record DAOTUI010000224.1, on the reverse strand, counting down.
GGCAACAATCTTACCCCCGATCAGCACCAGCGTTATAATGCCCAGCGTCCATGGTATTCCCGGTAAGGTCCACGCCAGTGTGTAAGGATTATGCCACGCCCACACCATCAGTGCGAGCGCAACACCTCCGGCAATGACATAAGCCTGGGCCAGCGCAAAGCGGCGTCTATGTGGCAGCAGCGTTCTACTGATCCGCCACACCCCACCAGCCAGTACCGCCACCCCCCAGGTCAGTACAAGCGCACGCTGGAGCGGTACACCTCCCAAAGGGGAGATGAAACTTCCCGTAAATGGTACAACCCTGATCCAATCGATGACCACACCAAGTCTGCGACCATCATGTGCGCCCGGACGATTGGTTGCACTGGTCAACTCGATCCGCTTCACCGTGAGGCCAGTACCAAAAGCATCTCCTGGCGGTAAGAAGCGATAAACACGCCACCCATCCATAATATCCATGGTCACAAACTGTTGTTCATCACGTTCCAATACTAATTGCTGGTCATCAATGGGTCGGCGAGGATCATTATAAAGGCGCATCTCTACAATAGAAGGGCGCGCATTTGCACCATGCAACACAAAGCGTGCCCCTGGCAGACTCCAGCGGAATGTTGCAGTTCCATCATTTTCAACTTCGGGAACAGAAAAACCGTAGAGGAACCGGTTATCACCCGGCGAACCAACATCAAGCTTCCACTCGGGGGGGGCACGCAAAATGAGCAAAAATGCTACGGTCGTTATAATGAACAGGAGCGCCGGCAACCACAATGTTGTAGCAACTTTCGAGAAACCCCACACATTTACAGTCTTTAACCTATCAGAAAAGGCAGGGATGCCTGCCAAATGCTGGTTGTTTACCTCATACTGTGACGAAAGAGACTTCTCGCTAGTTTTCACTATCCACCTTTGCACGTTGCTTTATAGGTGAGCGTAAAAGTGTAGCACTGTGGTATGGGCTGATGACATCACCCAGATGTTGTGAGAATTGAGCATAATGTTGCAATCCACGCTGATGTAAACTATAACGCGCCAGCACATGCAATGTTCTGAGTCCATAAACCACACTGCGCCGGAAGTTTACCGATGATGCTTCCTCAAAATAACGGGTTTCGACAGCAACTTCGCCGATATGGAACCCAAACGCCGCCGCCTGAACAATTATTTCTGTATCAAAAACAAAATCATCGGAATTTAGCACGAAGGGGATCGTCTCAAGCAGACGGCGACTGTAAGCACGAAATCCGGTGTGACATTCAGAGAGATGCTGGCCTAACACACGATTCTCACATATGGTGAGGAAGCGGTTGGAGATATACTTCCAGATAGGCATCCCCCCCTGCAATGCCGGGCTGTTGAACCATCCGTTTCCTCCGAGCAGGCGTGAGCCAAGCACCATATCACACTGGCCCGTACAGATTGGTTCAATCAACGCCGGAATACGAGTTGAGTCATACTGATAATCCGGATGCAACATAACCACGATATCAGCATCAGAGCGCAACGCCTCCAGATAGCATGTTTTCTGATTACCACCGTACCCCTGATTTTGCACATGGATTACCACTTGCAATCCCAGACGCTGCGCGACTGCAACTGTCTCATCCTGAGACACATCATCCACCAGAATGACGTGATCAACAACACCGGGGGGGATATCATGATAAGTGCGCTCCAGTGTCCGGGCAGCATTATAGGCCGGCATCACCACCACAACACGCTGGTAACTCATTACCGCCTCGAAATTATTATGACTCACAAATCTGCCGATAGAATAGATAGATTGTAACAGAAATAGCCAACCGCGCAAGATGTAGACATTTTTTAAACAAACAAATTTTAAACAAACAAACGCCCGGTGCAATAATTTTGCACCGGGCGCGTCTGGGTACTCTGCCAGGGCCATCGTATCTAATTCTGCATGACAATGCAAAATCCGGTTGTCACTCAGTATGGTAGCGGCGGGTGGATTCGAACCACCGACCTTCGGGTTATGAGCCCGACGAGCTACCCCTGCTCCACGCCGCGTCAGGTCAGCCCGCCGGGGGTTGCCCGCCGGACTGATCACGTCACTCACTTGGCAGGGTGCATGGACCTACGCTCCCAGCGGGGGAACCCGCCAGTACTATCGGCGCTGCGGCGTTTCACGGCCTGGTTCGGGATGGATCAGCGTGGGTCCGCCGCGCTCAGCACACACCCATGGCGACAGGTTCGGCTCAGGTTGCCCTGATCCTACCGGTCCAACTGCATACCGCATCATGGTTTGTTTGCGTTCTGTCCGTCTGGTCCTGGCCGACCGGCCCCCCCATCCGTCACCGGAGGGAAGCCCTCGACCGTGCGCACGCGTCGCCTGCACATGTCGCCATGCGTCCAGCGCGCGCCGCCTTGCCCAGTCATCTCCTGGGGGTCTTACCAGCCTATAGCTGTGAGAGCATTTATCTTGCGGCACCGTTCCCACTTAGATGCCTTCAGCGGTTCCGGTTTCCAGACGTAGCTACGGAGCCTGCGGGCCGCCCCACAACTCCTCCACCAGCGGTCTGTCCAGCCCGGTCCTCTCGTACTAGGGCCAGCCCCGCGCAATGCTCTAACCGCGCATGGCGGATAGAGACCGAACTGTCTCACGACGTTCTGAACCCAGCTCGCGTGCCGCTTTAATGGGCGAACAGCCCAACCCTTGGGACCTACTCCAGCCCCAGGATGCGACGAGCCGACATCGAGGTGCCACG
>DAOTUI010000223.1:0-9509 GCA_034437035.1 Chloroflexaceae bacterium | reverse complement strand
TTCATCCCCTGTCAGGTGATCAGCGGGTATAGCCAGCCAGGAGACGCATCATGATGCCTCTCATGACATATAAACAAACAGACACCGCGCAGGTGCGGATGGTGGCCCGCCGCGGATGGGGTCTGGGTCGTGCCCTGCCGGATCGGGGAGTCCCTGACTTCTGCACCCAGGCCGTCCCGGCACGGCGTGACCCGCTTCCCATCGCGCACGCTCGCCATCCCAACCACCGTGTGGTGCCGCTGCCACCGGTTCGGGGGCACCCATCGGCGGCGGGCGCGGGGCCATGCTTCTCGGACGCTTCTGCATCGTCCGGCATGGCCGACGCGCCACCCCGTCGCGACGGGGGCCGCCCGCATCAGGCAGGGCGGCGGTTAGTCGGAACCGGGACGCACGGTGAATCCGACCGGGATGGGCCACCCCATCACCAGTGCCCGCTGCACCCAATCGCGGCCCAGCCGGAACAGGCTATAATCGCGTTTGTGGGCAGCCTCCAGCCGGGTGCGCAGCCCCTGCTGCGTCACCCACTGCCCGATAAACGCCAGCCACAGCCACGTCACCGCCATCGCCAGGATCAGCGCCGACAGCCGCGACGCATCGGTCAGCGCACTGTGTTCCAGGTCAAAGCCTGCGCTCTTGAAATCACGGTTGGTGGGTTCAATCCAGAAGCGTTTGCGCCCGCGCCGCCACGCATGCCGATTCGCCGGTTGATCCAGCACCCAATAGCGGGGGGCGGGTTCCTTCGGGTTCCAGTCAATGATCAGGTTGACGGGGCCAAAGGCGTGGTGCGCAGTCAGCGTGATGCCCTGGACATACCGCCGCTGGCCCGGTTGGATGGGAATGGATCGCAGGGGTTGCCAGGAGCCATCATCCGCGCGATAGTGGGTGTCGCTTTTGACCCCCAGATGCCAGCGCCAGCCGTGATCGCGGCAATACTGTTGCACATCCACCGCCCGAAACTCCGCATCGCCATACAGCACAATCCGCTGCACGGTCGGATCGGGCAGCAGCGGAGTGAGCCGCTCCAACAGGCGAATCTGAGTGGCGGCATCCGTGCTCCCATACGGCAGCACCTCCCAGGCCAGCAGCACCACGCGGTGGTGGGTCGCCAGGCCGATACACAGCACGCTGAAGCGATCATTGAGGTCGGTGCGATCCATCACCAGCGCGATTTCGGCCCCGGTCCAGGTATCCAACACCTGCTGGGCCAGCGGACGGTAATAGCGTTCCCAATCCACGCGCGGCGAGGCCAACCAGCGCCGCAGGCGCTGAATCAGGTTCTCGCGCTGGCCAGGGACGGGCAGCAGCAGGGCGAGGGCATTCAGATGGCAGGTGGGACTCTGGGCCAGGGCCAGCACGAACAGGGCCAGGTTCAGGGTCACGGCCATGACGCCCTGCGACAACTGTCGCTGGAGGTGGTGGGTCAGGGTGCGCAGCACAGAAACGGTACGCATACAGGGCTCCTTTCTAATAGACGCCGAATCTGGCTGGCATGGTACCGCATGAAACGGTTTGGGGCATGCGGCAGGCACGTTCACCTGCGTTTTGGGATGTTCTCATTGGGGGGTATCGGATGACAGGGGATGAACTACCATTGTCTAAACAATCATTATCTGAACAACCAGCGCGGCTCTGGGGACAGGCCTGGGCGGTTGGTTCGCTTGCACTGGTTGCTCAGGTTACAGATGACCCGGTGTATCTGGAACATGCCGGGCGCGTTTATACCTGGATGTATGAGAATCTGGCCTTGCCCAATGGTGCATTTGCATTTCTTCCAGATGATCAGAGTGTCTATTTTCGACATGAGGGCCATGTCTTGTATGGTGTTGGTTTGCTTGCTGAAACTCGGTTGATACAACTACACGATGTGTACCTTCCATTATTCATGAATTGATATTGAAGAGCGGATTGGATCGGATATCTTGCGTCTCTGGCAAGTTCTCGTTTATGTAGTGGTGTGTGTCGCGCTTCTCTGGCAATTAGCTACTATCGCTGGTCCAGAGTTATCACGTAATGTTGCAAATATATACGCAATGACGGTTACATATAATCGCTCATTGCCGGTTACGTCTGGTGAATGGGGCCGTTGTCAGGAATATGCTTTCGAGTCTGAACGAGTTGATGCTTCGGATATTATGCTGGGGGCTATAGCACAGTTAGATTGCCAGGGTACTGTTCATCGTTTCGCAAAGGTGCCTGACGAGACTCTTACAGACATAGAAGTGTTCTGGTCTGGTTATACATTAGAAAGGAGTGGTGAACATGTTAAGGCAGTGCAACGCTGGCAGCGTCGTCCTGCCATTGGAAACTACTTTATGTCGTTAGCACTTTATAATCATCAACAGAATAAGACTGAAGTTATACCCTCACTTACTGCATTGGCGGTAATGGTTAAGCCGCAGGACTGGACATTGTATCTGCAACGAGGGCAACTTTTAATGAGCGAGTCGCCTACACTGGCTATTCAGGCTTTCCGAAAAGTCATTGAACTTACGCCGGATCAAGCGCCTGGGTATGTAAATCTTGGTGTTCTTTATACTCAGCAAGGGGAATTTGCGGCAGCCAGTGGATTGTGTCACACCGCAACTGAATTAGAACCCGAAAATCTAAGAGCATGGCAGTGTCTGGGCGAGGCAGCATTTTATGCGGGGGACTGGGCAGTGGCAGAGCAGGCATTTGTAAAAAAATTAGACGTGGCTTCTGACGATCCGCAGACACTCTTCTGGTTGGGACGTACCTATCGTTATATGGATCAAAATGCGCAAGCTGTGAAATTGTTGCAGCGAGTAATACAGGCTACCCCTGGCAATGACTCCTTAGTAACGTTTGCATGGTATGAGTTGGGATATGCTTTTAGTAATCAGGGTCAGCGTGCAGAGGCTATTCATGCATTCCAGCAGGTACAGGAAATAAATCCGGATTTCGCTTACATCGATAATGTTTTAATAGAGCTTTCTCGGCTTGAGGACAATCAGAACGTCAAGTAAGTGGTATCGGTAAGCGGATCTATGCTTTCACTAAAACGCTATGTTCTACTGTTGCAAACAGTAAAACCAGGTTCATTTGTCTCTGACCTGATTCTGACGACACTGACTTCGATTGCTACAACAATCACATCGGTCCTGATTATACGTATTCTGGCGGGCGGACTGGGGCCTGAACAATTTGGGGCTTATGCGTTATCACGACGAATACTGGCCACTGTTATGCCGGTTTCGACACTGACAATGAGTATGGCTATCCCCCGGTATGTGGCGATTTCTCATACAGAAACAGAGCGCGACAGTTATTTTTTGAGTGGTCTCATTCTGGCACTGGTACCTGGCATCGCTGTTCTTTTGATTGGTTTTGTTTTCGATGAACAGTTGACGCTTATACTTTTTCATGATGAGTTGTACCTGTCGTTATTTAGAATAACGCTCTGGATGATAGCGGGTTATTCTATTTATATCACGCTGTATGCTTTTCATCGTGGCATGCAGGAGATGCGGCTGGCGAACTTTTGGCAGATGTGTATTATCGCTTTTGGTCCTCTTCTGCTGACCTGGTTTTTTGCGCATGTAGGACGTGCAGATATAATTGTAGCGCTCTTTGCTGGGTTGATGTGGTGTGCATTAATTCCACTTGGTATAATAACCTTTAAGGTGATACTTCGAACAAATCGGTGGGTAGATCTTAGTCAACCTTTAAGACAGATGGCAATGTATGGGTTGCCGCGTGTACCTGGAGGATTTGCGTTGGCAGGGCTTTTTGCTATTGGCCCATTGCTGGCACCATATTTTGGTTCGCTCAAAGAAACGGGTTATCTGGCTGCCGGTCAGTCTGTCTTGACCGTGCTCCAGGGCGGATTGGTGGGTTTCGGTCTGGTTGCACTACCCCGGTTAGCACAAATGGTTGCAGCGGAACGGCAAGAAGCTATTAAAAAAACTGTTGAGGATATTTTGGGTCTCGTCCTGCATCTGGGGCTTTTTGCGGTAGTACAGGGGTTGTTATGGGCAGATACGGTTGTTCTGGCCCTGCTCGGACCACAGTATCAGGAGGCAATACCATTAATACGGGTAATCCTTCTGTCACTTGTGCCGTATTTGGCGTATGTGATGCTGCGCTCAGTCATCGATGCCGTCGAGGAGCGAGCAATTAATACCACGAATCTTTTTGTTGCATTGATAATAGCTTTGGTTGTTGGAGTACCAGTAGCCAGTAGTGGCCTGGGTGTCCTCGGTTTGGCCCTCGGCACAACTGCAGGATTTATCATATTGGGTATTTCCACGGTTTATTACCTGTCCCGGAAATACGAGATAAAATGGAAAATTCTTCGGGTTTGGGAAATCGTGTTTCTTAATTGTGGCCTTTTGTTGTTTGCTGGTCTGCTTAAATGGGGTTGGGTGACGCTATTTCCAGAGGGATCATTGCTGGTCTGGAGTGGTATTGTTTTGGTGTGTGTGTTCGGTGTCTATATGTTTGCACTATGGCAATTACGGTTTGGCTGGTTATTAGATTTGGTAAAGCGGGTACTCGTGCGCGGAATGAAATAACATGACAAGCTTTGTCTTTGCAAATTGGAGTTTCTGTCTTGCAACAAGCCTGTTGCTGACAATGGTTATTCTGTGGCAACGCTTCCTATTAATCAAACCCAGTATCATCATGATTATTTTTTTTCATCTGATGATCCAGTGGGCTGCGGCTATAAATTCACCGGAAATTGAAGACTATCTTCCAAATCCGTGGGTGTTTGCGCTACTCTCCCAGGGATTTCCCTTCATCGGCTTACTTGGTTCGATCTGGATCGGACGCCGAAGTGCTTACATAACCTGGAAAAGACTTTGTCAACCGCAACCTGTTTTATCATGGGCACGTAGGAAAGCTCTCTTTATCCTTGGAAGCTATGTCATCATTTTCGTTTTCATCTATTTGCAACATGTGCCATTTAGTCGCACGGGACTCTATACTATTTTTGCCGATCCGTTACAGTCCGCGCTGGCACGTGAATATTCTCTAAAGCTGCAAGATAGTGCTGTCGTTCGGTATGGTTATGGGTTTTTGATAAGCGTTTTTGCCCCTCTTCTTGCGGTGCTGTTAGTCGATGAATTAATGTGTCATATAAAACAGTTGCATGTTCTTAAGAGTGGTATCTTGATTGTTACATTAGGCGGCCTCCTGGTTGCGGTCAGCCTGAGTGGCGCGCGTAGTTTTGCTGCAATGATTATTTTTACTATTTTGTTCGCTGGGCTTTTACGGCGTGGTTTACCCATCAATATGTTTTATGCTGGGGGAATGGTTCTGGCAGTTCTGGCTTTTCCGACCCTACTATCTATATTACGAGAAGGACGTGATGTCAGTTGGTCGCTTTTCTGGGAATATTTGCAAGGAGGTATTTTCTACCGAGTTTTCTATCTGCCGATGCAGACTGGATTATGGTTTACACATTATGCACAAACGGTAGGGTTTCTGGGAGTACAGGGAGTGCCACGACTGGCAGTACTCTTAAATGTACCACCAGTAAATGCAGCTAATCTAATAGGGCTTGTTTATACAAACTCTCGAATTGCTTCAGTGAGTGCAAACACCTGCTATGTTTTTGCATACTACTGCTACTTTGGTCTTTCATCGTTTATCTTCTCTCTAACTGGTCTATGGTTGCTTGATCTTGTCTTGTGGCTATACCGGCGAATTGATGATAATTTACTTCTTGCAAGTGTAGCTGCCATTTCCATCGCAAGTATTAAGTTTACCTATGCTGAATATACGACTGCGCTTTTAACACATGGGTTTGGGGTTTTGTTAATTGTGGCCTGGGGAGTGGCTTACCTGAGTAGAGTGAAGTTTCGCTTTAAAGTTTATCCATCCAAGTTTAATCTTGCATCTCGTTCTAAGCAATCTATAATGAGTAACCCAGAATGAAAATTTGCCATCTGACATCGGTGCATCCCCACTATGACACGCGCATTTTCTTTAAGGAATGTGTCTCACTGGTTAGAGCCGGGCATGAAGTTCATCTGGTAGCACCTGGTGCGCCGGATCAGGTTCAGGACGGAGTACATTTACATGGCTTGCAGAAGACTTCCAGAGGGAGATTATTTCGAGTGACCGAAACTGTGTGGAGAATTTACAAGAAAGCATACCTTATTAATGCTGATTGCTACCACTTTCACGACCCTGAAATGATACCTGCTGGTTTGTTATTGAAGAGATACGGTAAACATGTTATCTATGATATTCACGAGAATGTACCTGAACAGATTTTAACAAAGTATTGGATTCCACGCCCCCTTCGAGCAAGTACTGCATATGCGGTAAAGTTGTTAGAAGCGGTCGGTGCAAGGATATTTGATGGACTTGTTACGGTTACACCGACAATTGCAGGTCGCTTTCCTCAACACAAGACTGTTATCGTACAAAACTTTCCAATTTTATCTCAAATGGTGATAGAAGCACCTGTGCCTTATCAGCAGCGACCTCTTCGTGTTTCTTATATAGGTGCCATTACCCGGGAGCGTGGTATAGGAGAAATGGTTCGGGCAATGGCCTGTCTCCCGCATAGTCTAGATGTGCAGTTGCTGCTGGCCGGCGTCTTTGCACCAACCAGTCTTGAAGCAGAGATGCAAAAACAGCATGGGTGGGAGAAAACACGGTTTTTAGGCTGGCAATCAAGAGATTGTATAGTAAGTCTACTGGCAGAAGTACGTATGGGGTTAGTCTTGTTTCATCCCGCGCCAAACCATATTGATGCTCAGCCAAACAAACTATTTGAATATATGTCCGCCGCGCTCCCGGTTATTGCATCTGACTTTCCGCTCTGGCGAAGAATTATTGAAGGTGCAGGTTGTGGACTGCTGGTAGATCCGCTTGATCCACAGGCAATTGCCAATGCCATTGAGTATCTCTTGACACACCCGTTAGAGGCAGAAGCCATGGGCCAACGTGGACGGGAGGCGGTGGAAAAATGGTACAATTGGGAACCTGAAGCCGAAAAGTTGATGCGGTTTTATGATGATCTATCTGCAAGATCTAACATGCGACCGTCAACCTGAGAGCGGCAAGTTATGTGGAGAACTATGACTGACTCGGATTTTCCTTTTGTTTCTATCATTATGCCCATTCGCAATGAAGCAGATTATATTGAGCGAAGTCTGACTTCGGTGCTGTCCCAGGATTATCCCCATGATCGTATGGAAGTGCTGCTTGCCGATGGTATGTCTATCGATACAACGCGTGCCAGGATTACGACCCTGGCCTCCAGGTATCCCGATATGGTCGTTACGCTACTTGATAACCCGGATAAAGTTGTTCCAGCCGGCTTCAATCGTGCGCTGGCATTTGCAAAAGGGGCTGTAATCATTCGCGTAGATGGCCATTGTGAAATTGCTACTGACTATATTCGTCGTTGTGTTGAGAAACTGAACGAAACAGGAGCAGCTTGCGTGGGCGGTCCTATAACTACTGTCGGGACCACCTGGAATGCCCGATCTATTGCACTGGCGCAAAGCTCACACTTTGGTGTCGGAGGGGTTGCTTTTCGGATGAATCAGGCAAAAGGCCGCTATGTAGATACGGTAGCCTTTGGTGCGTACCGCCGTGAAGTGTTTACTACGATTGGGGACTTTGATGAAGAGTTGGTGCGCAACCAGGATGATGAATTCAATTTCCGGTTAATCCAGTCGGGCGGCAAGATCTGGCTTGATCCAGCGATTAGCTCAGTGTACTATAGCCGGGCAAGTCTTGGTGGCTTGTGGCGACAATACTTTCAGTATGGTTTTTATAAAGTACGTGTTATCCAAAAACGGGGGGCAGTCCCGGCATGGCGGCATCTGGTACCCAGTTTATTTGTGCTCGGATTAATGGGCTCATTGCTCCTGAGTCTGGTTAGGCACAGGCGAAGATATATGTGGATAGTAGCCGGGCCCTATGCTGCTGCGAATGGTATAGCCAGTATTATTACCGCGCAACAAAACTGGCGAACCTTACCGCTCTTGCCGGTAGTCTTCATAGTGTTGCATCTATCCTATGGTTTGGGGTTCCTCTATGGTGTATGGTACTGGATGCGCCAGTCAATGAGTGATCAGTAGTAATTCAATATATTCAGTTAGTCAGGAAATAAAATGTCAAAAAGAGAAAAACAAAGTCTTTCTGTGCCAGTTCAAGTACGAGAAGTTACAATCGAGGACGTGCCATCCATAGCAACCCTGCATCAGCAGGTGTTTCCTGATTATTTTCTTACTCATATGGGGCAGTCCTTCCTGGAACGCTTTTATAGAGAATTTGTAGACTTTCCCGAAAACTATGGTTGTGTAGCATTGTATAACAACGATGTGATAGGTTTTGTTGTTGGTACCAGTAATCCGGCGAAGTTGTACAGTCACTTTTATCGCCGTAATTTCTTCTCATTAGCATGGATCGTTACTGGACGGCTGCTGATTGATCCCTTTGTGCGGAATAATATTGCCGCAAGAATGGTGCATCTCCGTTTTGCCCTTCGGTCATTACCGGGCTTTAGTCGCCGGCACGATGTTGCTCAAACGCCGGGTGCGCCTTCAACAGCAACCGCACGGCTGCTCTCTATTGGTGTTGATTCCCAGGTACGTGGATCTGGGGTTGCCGATAGAATGGTTCGGTATTTTTGTGAACAACTACAGCGGAATAGTATCACTGTGGTAGGTCTCTCGGTGCGAACAAATAATCATCGGGCGATTGCTTTTTATGAGAGAACTGGCTGGAAGCGTGAGTATGCTACAGAAACAGCTTTCCATTTTTTGCGTTCCGTCGATGAAGCCGAGTCCGAACAGGAAACTCTGTTGTAAGAGCGTAGGCAAGGCGATTGTGAGACTGACTATCCTTACACAATACTACCGACCAGAAACGGGAGCACCACAGGTACGCCTGGCGGCCTTTGCGCGTGAGTTGCAACGCTATCAACACAGCGTCCAGGTTATCACCGCAATGCCAAATTATCCTGCCGGCGTCGTGCAGCCGGCATATCGCGGAAAGATACTAGCATATGAGCAGATAGACGGGATACCTGTTACACGGACCCGGGTTTATGCTGCCACGGGGCATAATATCGTTAAGCGACTGGCAAACTACTTCTCATTTACTCTGTCGAGTTTAATTGCATTAATGATTGTTCCTCGTGCGGAAGTTCTGTTTGTTGAGAGTCCTCCCCTCTTTCTCTGTTTGAGTGCATGGGTTACCGCTACTCTTCGCAGACAGAAGTTATGCATCAATATTTCTGATCTCTGGCCCGACTCGGTTGTCGCTCTCGGCCTGATGCGTGAGGGTACTTTTGTAAAGGCTGCTCGCTGGCTTGAACGGTGGCTGTATCGGCGTGCCTGGCGCGTGTGTGCTGTTACTGAAGGTATTGTTGGAACGATGATAGAGAAAAAGGGTTCATCCCCTGTCAGGTGATCAGCGGGTATAGCCAGCCAGGAGACGCATCATGATGCCTCTCATGACATATAAACAAACAGACACCGCGCAGGTGCGGATGGTGGCCCGCCGCGGATGGGGTCTGGGTC
>DAOTUI010000222.1:0-14466 GCA_034437035.1 Chloroflexaceae bacterium | reverse complement strand
GGCAGCGTGGTACGTTTTGATCTTTTTCAAGAAATTTTGGCGCTATGCGCCAAAATTTCTTGAAAAAGAATGTCCTGTTCCGCCCTGCCGGAGGCGACATGCTCTTCTGGGACAATGACCGCGTAACTCGTGTGATTTACAGGACTTACGCAATGCCGTTTGTTTGGGCCTGGTACCGCTCTGCCGGAGGCGAATCGGGCCGTTCTTCCAGATGAACACCTGGTTTAGAACCGACCGCGTAAGTCGTGTGATTTACACAAGTTATGCGGTTGACATGCAAACCGGAGGTTTCACCCGATGGAAGCCCGATTCGCCTGCGGCAGCATGGTACGTTTTTTACCTTGTTCACAAAAAAATCACGTTGTGAATTTTTTTGTGAACAAGATCGGGAATCTTCCGCCCTGCCGGAGGCGAAGTTCCCTTCCAGTTCAGAGACCGCGTAAGTTCTGTGATTTGTTGTCATAGCCACAGCGGTCACAGAGGACGCAGCGGTGACGAATGGGAACATACAGCCCTGTGTCCATTGCGCCCGTTCCGACTGATTGCCGGTTTGCCGGCAACCTGGTATCAGCGCGTTCGCTGGGATCTGGCGGCACGCGTCTTGCAAGCGACTGACAGAAGAAGCGCATCGGCAAATCAGTTCTAAGCCAAAGGAGACAGTCAGGATGCAAGAGGTACACGCCGAAGGTCGGCAGCCGGGGACACCCCGTGATCAAGAAACCCGAGGTAGTGATTACTTCGCGCGCAGCGCTATCCTGGCGACCGGGGTGATCCTGGCAGTTATGATCGGGCTCTTCCTGCTCTGGTATTTGCTGCATGTTTTTCTGCTGCTGTTTGCGGGACTGCTGCTGGCAACGCTGCTGCATATTCCGGCAGACTGGATCAGCGGGCGTACCTCCATCGGGGAGCGCTGGTCGCTCCTGCTGGTACTCGTTGTCGGGCTGGCGCTGCTGGGCCTGGGTGGCTGGTTTCTTGCCCCCCGGGTTGGCAGCCAGTTTGATGACCTGGTACAGACGCTGCCGAATGGTTTGCAGCCGATTCGCAGCTTTCTCGATCAGTATGTCTGGTTCCAGCAGTTCATGGGCGAAATGCCGTCGCTACGCGAGGCCATCAGCAGTACGATGGAGAATGTCAATGCCTTCTCACGGATATCGCGCATCTTCTCCGGCATTGTCGGTCTGGTAACGAGCCTGTTTGTCATCCTGTTTGTCGGGCTCTACCTGGCCTTTCAGCGTGACCTCTACTCCGCCGGACTGGTCAAACTCTTTCCTAAGGCACGGCGTGAGCATATGCACGACATCCTGGAAGATCTGGGCTACTCCCTCAAATGGTGGCTGCTCGGGCGGGTGGTCTCAATGGTGGTGCTGGGTGTCTTTACCGGGGTGGGCTTATGGCTGCTGGGTGTACCTTTTGCGCTGACGCTCGGCGTCCTGAGTGGCCTCTTCTCCTTTGTCCCGATCATTGGCTCGATCCTGGCGGTGATTCCGGCGGCGCTGGTGGCCCTGACGCAGGGACCGATGATGCTACTCTATGTGCTACTGCTCTACTACGGCGCGCAGACAATCGAGAGCTACCTGCTCACGCCGAGTGTGCAGCAGCAGGCGGTGTCGCTGCCGCCGGTCCTGGCCTTTGCCGTTCAGTTAATTCTGGGGGTGGTTTCAGGGGCGCTGGGGCTGGCGCTGGCCTTTCCGATTGCGATTGTCGGAATGATACTGGTCAAGCGGCTCTACATTCAGGATGTGTTGGGCGATACCTCGGTCCAGGTTGTGAACCACTGACCGCCGGCCGGCAGGCCGCAGGGAAGGCGGATTAACCGGCTGTCACTGTGTACTGTGCTCCCGCCAGTAGAGATACCCGGATACCGTGAGAATCCAGGCAGCGACGCTGAACAGGAGCATCCACTCCAGCAAGGGGGGCAGCCAGGAGAGTGGCTGCCCCGGCTGTGGCAACAACACCCATCGGAAACCAGGTAACTGCTAACCCGCGCCTGGTTCTTTGTCGTCTGGTTCCCGGATTTCCGTGCCAAACGCCGATCCATCACCGAGTGTCCGGATAATGGATAAATCTCCGCTTGCCTCCAGGATCACGGCTTCAACCTCGCGCAGGGAGCCGATTCGACGCTTGCGTATAGCCCCCCGCACCTCGGCCTCCGTGATCCGGTTCTGCCGCAGGGCCCGCTGCTGGAACTCCCCTTTAAAATAGAGCAACACCGGCGGATTCGTAACCAGGCGTTTGAAGGGTGCCCAGCGCATCTGCAGCCATGCCACTACAAACTGCAGCAAGATGAGCAGCGCGAAGGCCGTCACCGCCTCAGTCAGCGCCACACTCTTGGCCGTGAGCACCCGCCCGAAGGCCGATCCGATAGCAATGGTGATGATAAAGTCGAAGATATTCATGGTGGACAGCGTCCGGCTACCCGAGATGCGCAGGAGGGCAACGAGGGCGATATACATCGCCGTGCCGATGAGCAGGATACGGACGAGCGGAGCCCAACCGGAGAAAACATAGACTACATCACTCATGATTGCACCGGGGGCCAGAGCCAGGCATCGGCTTCAAGCATGCCGAGCAGCTTGCGGCGACGTTCCTCCAGGTCGGCGAGCGCCTGCGCAAACACCTCGTCCGCAACGGTCGGCAGGCCGGCGGCGCGGAGACAGTCCAGATCGGGCGGGGGCGGCGTCTGCGCGGCGGGCTGAATAAAGGCGGAGTTGAGGGTTTCGAGATAGCTCCCGATGCTGGAGCGGGCATTCTCAACCTGGGCCGCGTTGGGCCGGCAGGCCTCCGGGACGCCAAAGCGGAAGATGGTCAGGGCTTCATCGAGGAGGGTGACGGCCAGGGCCGAAGCATTCTTGCCCTGCGCACTATGGTAGTAGTGCAGGATCGGGTAGGATTTGTGCTGCTCAACCAGGGTACTGAGCTGCGTAGCCAGACTACTCAACAGCAGATCAATCGCATGGAAGTCCGCCCCATTCCAGCCACGCCGGGCGATCTCCTCACTCCGGGTGCCCAACCCGGTGACACCGCCGGCAAACGAACGCTTCTGCGCGACCGCTCCCAGCACCGCGAGGACGTAGGAGACCCCCAGCGTAACAAAGGTCATCCCACTGGCCGCCGTGACGGACGAGGCGACCTGCCAGAAGCCATCCTTCGGGCTGAAGTCTCCATTCCCCACTGTGAACATCGTGTAGGCGACGTACCAGATCCGTCCGGGCCAGGTAATCGGCTCCTGGTCGCGGGTATCGATGAGCGAACCTGGATCACCCGCGAAGAAAAACGTCCAACCGGCCCAGATCAACGCGACCCAGGTGAACAGGGTGGCTGCCAGGATGAGCGGACCCGCCAGACTGAGTATGCGCGACTGCCGCCCGCTCACGCTCCGCAACCCGCGCCACATCCAGGTGGTCAGGCGGGCCGAGATTGGACCCGCGCTCCCATCAACCCAGAGGGTTGTCCAGAGTAGATCCAACGTAGTGGCAATCAGCAGGAAGCCACCGAGCAAGAGGTAAAAAATGTTCATGCTGCCTCTGTACATAACACGCGTTACGCGGGCGTTGAACCGGCAGGGAATCGCGCCTCCGCCAGGGTGGAAGACTCCATGCTTTTGCACAAAAAATTTGCACAAAGTGTAGATTTTTTGTGCAAAAGCAGACAAAAGTACCATGCTGCCGCAGGCGAATTGGGTTTGCATCAAGTCAAACACCCGGTTTGAACATGCACCGCGTACGTCGTGTAAATAATCATGGAAGACCGTATGCCCCTTCCAGTGAACACACTTCCTCCATAGTCCTCTGTCCCCGGCCTGCTGCAATAAATGTGCCGGCGCATACCATGCCTGGTAGGGCGCACCGAAGCAAGCAACACAGAACCGAGCACGCCGGGTACCTGGCGATCAAATACCCTGTTTGTTCTTTGTCCTCTGTTTGTCGGTTCGTTCTATTTTCTCTATCGGCAAAAGTTAGGGCAGGAATGCGGCGGCACGCGTCTTGCAAACGATCTGCCGGAGAGAAGCGATCCGGATGATCGACGCAGAGCCGGACAAGGAATGTGTGTTAGTTGCCGAGATAGCGAAGTAAATTCTTACTTATTTCTGGCACGCATGTTGCAATGACTCTGTCCGCTACCATGTGTACAATTTCGGCTTGAACGTTGTTGGGTGTTGCAGGTACATAGACGTCAGGCGTTGCTGGTCATTTGTCGTCAATCCCGCTGGCGATCACACACAAAAGCCTTCCCTGGAGTTGCTCACCGGGTTGTACCTGGTACGTCCGGTTTCTTTTTTGAACCATTTAAGGAGGGTTCACGTATGGCAAAGGAAAGTTCGGTTCGACGGAGGGGATTATCACAGATAAGCATTGCTGTTCTGCTCTTGCTTCTATTGGGAGCACTGGCCGCATGTGGAGACGGTGGCGATACGACACAGGTAGCAGAACCTACGGAGGTCATGGAAGAGCCCACCGAGGTTATGGAAGAACCTACGGAGGTCATGGAAGAGCCCGGTGCCGGTACTGCGGGCGGCTTGGTCACACTGAGTGATGTTGCCGATAACCCGGATGCGTATATGGGCCAGACCGTAACCGTGAATGGTGAGGCCAGTGAGATCCTGGGTCCGCAGGTCTTCCGCATGAATGAGGGCAACCTGCTGGATATCGGCGACGAGATCCTGGTGGTCCATACCGAGGATCAGGCTCCGGCGGATCTGGCTGAGGATACCAACATCCGGGTCACCGGCACCGTCCGCACCTTTGTGGAGGCCGATATTGAGCAGGACTTCGACTTTGGATTCGATGAGGAGTTGTACGTCGAGTATGAGAACCGGGTGGCAATCGTCGCTGATACCGTCGAACCAATTGCCACCGTCAGCAACATTAACGAAGATCCTGAGTCCTACTATGGACAGGAAGTCTCGGTGATCGGTGACGTCGTTGAGTTGGAGAGCACCTATGCGTTTGAGCTTGACGACCCGGCCCTGCTGGGCGGTGATACGATTCTGGTTGTGGGCGGTGAAGAACTGACCGTTACGGAAGGTGAAACGGTCCAGGTGACCGGCACCGTGCGTCAGTTCAATCTCACTGAAATCGAGAGTGAAACCGGCTTCGAACTGGAGGACGAACTGTTCACCGAATTCGAGGGTCGCCCGGTCATCGTGGCCTCATCAGTTTCGCCGGCACCCGACGCGGAAATGGAAGAGACCCAGTAAAAACGGCTCTCAGTGCCGGTTAAGATGGGCAGGAGGGCAACCATGCCACTCCTGCCCGCCGGCCATGTTCAGTGTGAACTTTGCATCATAGAACAATCGTAGAACTAAGGAGGTTTTGGTATGATCTATCGCCTTACAGATCAACAGAAAAATGCCCCCTGGTTCCGGCATATGGGCATTGCGGCACTGCTGGTTATGTTAAGCATCCTGCCGGCAGCATGTGCCGGCGATCAGGCAGGTACCGAGGCTGAGGAGCCCACATCAATTGTGGAGCCGACCGAAGCCACCGGCCGGGTCACGGAGGGCGATGTTGATCGCCCCCTGGCCGATGATCCCACCATGGCGGCGGGCCGCGTGCCGGAGGACGATGAAAACCAGCCGATAACCGATCAACCGACCGAAGCCGCCGGCCGGGTTGATGAGCCAGGGGATGTGGTTCTCCCCGGTGAGGCCGAAGACCTGGATATTGAGGGTACCGAGGTCGAACTGGAAGATGTCGCCGACAACCCGGCAGAGTATCTCGGTCAGACCGTGACGGTGAACGGGGAAGTTAGCGCCGTTCTCAGCCCGCAGGTCTTCCGCATGAACGAAGGAAATTTGCTGGATATCGGTGATGAGATCCTGGTGGTGCATCTGCCTGATCAAACCCCGGTGGTTATGGTCGAGGATGCCGAAATCCAGGTAACGGGTACCGTCCGCAGTCTAATTCAAGCCGATATCGAGCGCGATTTCGGCTTTGGTCTGGATGAAGACCTGTATATCGAATATGAGAATCGTCCGGCCATCATCGCCAACTCAATTGAGGTAATGGAAACCGAATAGCGTATGCCTGAGTGTGGCATACGAACATACAAGGAGATGTTAATGCATAGCGTGCAGAAGAGTTGGGGCGGGTTGCGCTGGTTCGGCGTCATCACAGTCCTGCTTGTCCTGGTAGGCGCACTGGTTGCCTGTGGTGAGGAAGAAGCCCCCGTGGGTGCCGGCGGGGAAGCCGATATGGAAGAGACTGAACTGGATGATGTTGCCGGCGACCCGGATGCCTATGTCGGGCAGACGGTAACGGTCAGCGGTGAAGTGAGTGAGGTGTTGAGCCCCAACATGTTCCGGATCAACAACGACGAGGTACTGGACATTGGCGATGAGGTGCTGGTGGTACATACCGGCCAGGAGGCCGCCACCGAACTGGTCGAGGAGACCGAAGTTCTGGTAACCGGTGTCGTCCATCGCTTTACTGTCGCTGAGATTGAAGATGATCTAGGCATCGATCTGGGTCTGGACGAAGATGTCGAGGTTGAGTACGAAAACCGACCGGCACTCGTTGCTACCGGCATCGACGCGCTTGAAGCTGACGATTAGGGACTGCGGATAGACCTGACAGGTCTCCAGAGACCTGTCAGGTCTGGTACCTATCCAGACTATTTGCTCAATGTTCATCAGCCGGGGCTTACGCAACAAACAAAAACACTATTATTGACAACAGTTATTTCTTAGTTCTTTAATTTATTGTTCTCTGCTTTTAGTTTTCAGTTCTCAAGTTTTCAGTTCTCAAGTTCATTGTATTCAAACACTGGAATAGGAGATGGTGTATGTTTGCGCAGCATAGGATATGGAACCGGCGCCGGGTATGCGGTGGTGTCGTCGCCGGCTTGCTCCTGCTAAGCATGCTGACCGCGTGTGGCAGTGAGATGAGCGAGGCAGTTACCCAGAAGGAAGAAGCCGCCCAACTGCTGGAACAGTCATATCTACTCAAGGAAGAGGAAGCCTTACTGCTGTCAGAGGCGGCCAAACTGCAAAAACAGGTCGGCAAAGTGTTTCATGCCGCCGAAAAACTCGAGCGAAAGGCCACCAATCCCGCCCAGTTCGCCCGCGTAGAACCGACCATAAATCGGTTACTGGAAATCGCTGACGACCTGGAAAACGAGTCGGAAAATCTTGTAGCAGACTCGGCCGACGTACGGGAAGAAGCCGCCGAGTTGTTGCTGCGGGCACGTCGCTACCAGGCCGCAGAGATCCTGCTGCCGCGGATGGAGCGCGAGGAAATGATAGAGGGTGACGAAAGCGGCATGACCCGTGAGGGCGCAGAGGGTGGTTTACGGACCGAAGTAGAAACTTCCACTATCGAGCGCGAAACACCCGTGCGGCAGGAAACAATTCCCACTGCTGGTCGCGTCGTACCGGCAGTCGAGCGTACCTCACCGACGGTCGAACGCGAAGTCGTTATGGTTGAGCCAACCCCCGTGGCGCAGCCGGCGACCCCGACAACCGGGTTGCCGGTGGAGGTAGAACCGGCACCGGCAGCGGCAGGCGTGGCCCTCGGCCTGGATGAGATTGCCAGTGACCTTACTGCCTATGTCGGGGATAAGGTAACGGTGACCGGTGAGGTGAACCGAATCCTCACCCCCCAGGCATTTCGGCTGCGGGAAGAGAATCCGCTGAGTTTTCTGGGGGTCGGTGAGGAGATCCTGGTGGTGTACCCCGACGGCGTCCCGGCGGCGGGCTTCTCCACCGGCGCTCAGGTGCAGGTGACGGGTATTGTCAGCCCCTTTGTGCGCACCGAGTTTGAACGACAGCTTGATATTACCCTGGATGAAACAGCGCTGTCTGCCTATGAACGCCGGCCCAGCCTGGCGGCCTCCGAGGTGACGGTGCTAGCGGAGTAATGCCTGATCTTGTTGATAGATGGCTATGAGGAGATTCTTATGCAAACAGATCAAATCCATCCTACGCGAACACGCTTGAACCGGCTTCGTCGGGTTAGTGTCACCACCGCCCTCGTGCTGCTCCTGAGTGTACTGGCAGCCTGCGCAGAGGATGAAGCGGTGACGCTTCCCGACGAGGCGGGCGTCGTGGACGAGGCAGAACCGGGACTGGCCCCCGGACCAACGCCCGAG
This sequence comes from Chloroflexaceae bacterium, assembly GCA_034437035.1. GTDB lineage: Bacteria > Chloroflexota > Chloroflexia > Chloroflexales > Chloroflexaceae > CAKZQX01. The sequence continues at coordinate 6,378 of DAOTUI010000222.1, read as the reverse complement.
GCCGACATTACGCCGCTCGCTTCGGCGATGACGGCGGGCAACATTACCGTTACAGATATTGCCGATGCTCCCGATGCATATATCGGCGAGACCGCCACGGTGATGGGTGAGGTCAGCGCGATCCTGGGCCCGCAGATCTTTCGCATGAATGAGGGCAATCTGCTGGATATCGGTGATGAGATCCTGGTTGTGCATACCGGTGGACCGATCCCACCGGAACTGGTTGAAGATGTGCGAGTTCTAGTGACGGGTACCGTCCGTCGGTTTGTCCAGGCCGAGATCGAAGGCGACCTGGGAATCGATCTAGGGCTGGACGATGAGGTCGAAGTTGAGTATGAAAGCCGCCCGACCATCGTCGCCGACTCGATTACGGTCATTCCCACCCTGAGTGATATCGCCGATGACCCATCCGCCTATATCGGCCGGACGGTCACAGTGAGCGGTGAGGTCAGCGAGATTCTCAGCCCGGTGGTCTTTCGCATGAATGAGGACAATCTGCTGGATATCGGTGATGAGATCCTGGTGGTGCATACGGGCGAACCGGCCCTGGTCGGTCTGACCGACGACGCCGAGATCCTGGTGACCGGCACCGTACGCAACTTCGTTGTCGCTGAGATTGAAGATGATCTGGGCATAGCACTGGATCTGGATGCCGATCTGGAAATTGAGTACGAAAACCGGGTAGCTATTGTCGCCGATACGATCATTGTTGAAGTCGTGGAGTAACCGCATTCCGATATGCCATCCGGGAGGCCCGGAGCGATGTCTGGATTAAAAATTCAACTTTCATCAGCCGGGACTCTAGACACCATGTAACTCGTGTTAATCAGGAGTTGTAGGGATGCGCAGAAGCGTGTTCACACGAAAGAGGGTTGTAGATGCAACCAGACGGCACAAAACAGCGCCGGCTCCGGTCCGCCGGTCTTATCACCATGCTGCTGCTGTTGGGGATGCTGGTCGCTTGCGGCGATGGGCAAGAGGCCAACACCCCGGAACAGACACCGACGCCACGCATGGTTGCATCCGGAACAACAGCCGCAGCCGATATCACCCAGGCAGCCACGACCAGCATCAGCGCGATCACTGACAACCCTGAAGACTACCTGGGCGAGACGGTCACGGTGCGCGGTACCCTGGCTGAGGTGCCGGCGCCACAGGTGTTCCGGATGGAAGCACCCAATGGGGGTGGCGCTACGCTCCTGGTCGTTGGTGCAGCCGCGGCGATTGAGAATGTCACGACAGGCGAGGCCGTCCAGGTAGAGGGGAAAGTGGACCAGTTTGATCTGGTGGAAATCGAGGAGAGGTTGAGCACCGACCTGGAAGAGGAACTGTTTGATGGCATGGAGGGCGAGACGACGATTATTGCTGATGCGATTATGCCCGCCACGGAGTAACGCTACCGGATGTTTTCAGCATATCACAAGGAGGAGTAAACAATGCCAGTAACCACCAACCGCCGCAGTCCTGTCCGCCAGTCTGGACTTGTCCCGGTTACCCTGATGCTGCTAAGCCTGCTGCTGGCCGGGTGTGGCGAGTATCAGACGTCAATTGATCCCGAAGCCACCGTGCCGCCGGAGTTCGCCGATGTGACGGCTGTTGCCGGGGATACGGTCCTTGAAGACGTCTCAGTGGGCGATATTACCCGCAACCCGGACGCATACCTGGGTCAGACGGTGAAACTAAAAGGCCGGGTCAATGAGGCGCTTACCGCAGATTCGTTCCGGATGAGTAGCGGTCCGCTGCCGCTGGGCGACGAGATCCTGGTCATCTTTGCGGACAATACCCGGGGCGTAACCATGATCGACGGCCAACCGATCCAGGTGACCGGGGTTGTAAGCAGCGCACCGGAGGGTGACAACAAACCGGTGATTATTGCTACCTATGTCATCTCATATGACCGTGGCTGATATGCCGGTTGATTACGCTGCGTACCGGTCGGCGCACTGCCCGGCAACACCAGGAGAAACAACCGGTTGCTAAGGAGTAGTGTCATACGCACTACCGGCAGGCGGAGCGAAGCATCGCTCCGCCTGCGACGTTCCACGGAGTGACATGGTCATATGTGCGCCGCGCTCTCCTACTGGTCTAATACCAGGTTGCCGTCAAATCAGCAATCAACGGGAACGGGGACAATGGACGCAGCGGCAGCACATTCCCGTTCATTATCGCTGCGTCCGCTGTGTTCTCTGTGGCTATGGTAACAAATCAGTATAACCGCTCTGGTTTCACAGGTGGTTGGCCGGTTTGAATTCAACGACTACTTCGATGTTTCATCTTTGTGTTTTAGGAGATATGAATATGTCAAATTTATTTACCCGAAAGACTGCTACCAGGTGGCGGTACCTGTGTATCGTTGTGGTGCTATGTATCGGTGGCGGCTTCCTGGCGGCCTGTGGCACCGAGCCGGATGTTGATACCGAGGCCGAAGTGACAGCCACTGTCAATTTTCCTGAAACAGATATGACCACTCCTGAAGATGCGGAAACTGAACTGGATGCGGAGACACCGGGAGCCGGCATTGATGAGGAGGATCTGGAAGAGCCCGGGATGGTAGAAGAGGCGATGACCGCGACGACAGGTATCCAACAGCGCACTGCCACCGCCACCCTGCGTCCCACCCGGCCGACAGCAACGGCGACGGCAACGGCGACCGCAGCCGCAGCGACCGCGACCTCAGCCGCAGTGACAGATATAGCCATCCCGGAACCGGGCGAGGAAGAACCCGCCGAGGAAGAACCCGCCGAAGAACCGGGTGAGACAACTCCGGAAGAAACACCGGCGGCGGAGCAGTGATCACTGCATGATCCATAGGATCGCAGAAGAGAGGAGATTGAGATGTTAACGAAATATACCGCACGACTGCGGCCAACCGGCAGCGCAACGATCATTGCGCTGTTTTTGTTCAGCCTGGTACTGGTCGCCTGCAGCGCCGAACCCAGCCGGCCCCCTCGAATTTTACCAATGACCCTGAGCAGACTACTCAGGATCATTGGCTGCCGTCCATGGCACGCGTTTTGCAAGCGGGTGCGGTAGGCAGTGGCATTGCCGCCGCCATACCGTGAGGTGCAAGCAAGCAAGCTGATGTTATAGGAGTAGAGGAACGCATGCGAGGATTGAGTCCCGGAAGAGTAGTCCCTATTGCGGAAGAAACCGGTTTTTTTCACGAACATTTGGTTCGTAGAGCCAAATGTTCGTGAAAAAGATAAAACAGTACCACGCTGCCGCAGGCGAAAACAGCTTTCGGGTCTGGCACGCAGATGGAACAAGCCGCATCGTGTAAGTCGTGTCAAAGGAGATACCATGAAAAAAGTATTGCTCGTCGTGATCGATGCCCTGGCGTCACGGGTGGTTTTTCCGGCGATGGATGCCGGGCGGTTGCCCAACATCAAGTCTCTGGCGGACGCGGGCGCCATCGCTCCGGACTGCACCGCGATCTTTCCGTCGATTACGCAGGCGGCGACCTCCTCGATCACTACCGGGTGCTATCCCCAGGCGCATGGGATCGCCGGGTCGCACTGGTACGAGCCCGACCGGGATCATATTGCCTACTATGGCGCGGACTTCTGGGTGATCTGGGAGAAGGGCATCAGTGAGTTCTTCGATGGATTTTTAAATAAACTTAACCATGAGCGCCTGCAGGCCGATACGCTCTTTCAGATTATTGAGCGCACTGGGAAGCAGGCGGCCAGCCTCAACTACCTGATGTTCCGTGGAGATAAACGCCACAAAGTCAATGTGCCGCTGCTCCTGGGAATCCTGCCCGGTGTGCCCTTCTCCGAGGAGATCTATGGCCCCGCGCTCTTCCGCCTGGGTGATTTCGTCGGGCCGGATCTCGATGGTATCGATCTCTCAATTTCGACCAAAGGACCGTTTGAGAAATTTGGCTTTGAAGATAAATATACCGCGCAGAACCTGATCAAGATGGCCGAGCAGCGCAAGCTCCCCGATTTCACCATCGCCTACTTTCCCGACAACGACTTCGACAGTCATGAACATGGCCCAAAGCAGGCCGTCACCACCCTTGAACAGGTGGATAGCTACCTGGGCGAGTTTATCGCGGCCGCGGGCGGGCAGGAAGCGCTGCTGGCGGAGTGCTGCATTCTCCTGACCGGCGACCACTCCCAGACCGACATGCCGGCGGATGCAGCGCAGGCCGGGATTGACCTGGACGCAATCCTGTCCGGGTTTGATGTCTCCAAAGCGGGAACAGTGATGACCGAGGATGATCAGATCGTGATCTGTCCGGATATGCGCATCGCCACAATCTATTTTCGCCGTCCAACCACCGAACGGATCACACGAGTCAGCACCCGCCTGCTGGAAGACTCGCGCATTGATCAGGTGCTCTGGGCGAGTGCGGTCACGGGCGAAGGCGGACGGGGCTACTATGTCACCACGCGGGACCGGGGCGGCCTACACTTCTGGCCCGGCGATGACGGTCCCCACACCGCCACCGATCCGCAGGGCGGCACCTGGAGCTGGGATGGCGACCTGCGCGCGGTTGATGGGCAGGTGCAGGATGGGATCATCACCTTCCCCACCTATCCCAATGCCTTTGAGCGGATCGCCGGCGCGATCGAGCTGGAACAGAGCGGTGACCTCTGGATGACTGCGCACCCCGGCCATGAGTTTCTCATCTCCGGCGTTGAGCTGCATCCGGGGGGATCACATGGTTCGCTGCACCGGGACGACTCGACGATGCCGCTGTTGCTGGCGGGCGCACCGGAGGGTGTGACGCTGCCGGCACATCCGCGCACAGTTGATATTGCGCCCCTGTGCCTGAATGTACTGGGGATTGAGCCGCCTTACGCGGTTGGGGCAAGTCATGTCAGGCAGGGGTAATGCAAAAAACAGATATTGAGGCAACCGACCGACAATTCACCCGTGGCGAGCAGGCCGACCGCCGCGAACAGCAGACCGGACAGTGGCTACTGGCCGTCATTGCCGTCATTCTGGTCATCAGCGGGCTGAAAGCGGCTGCATCGGTGATGGTACCGCCGGCCTTTGCGCTCTTCCTGGTGGCGATCTTCTGGCCGCTGCAGCGGCGCTTTCAGCGCACCATGTCGCGTGGCCTGGCAACCACGCTCACGCTGCTGATTTTTCTGCTGGTTGTCGCACTCTTTGTTGGCGCGCTGGCCCTGAGCGCCTACCAGGTTGCCCAGACCTGGCCGCAATACGCGCAGCAGTTTCAGGGCTATGCCGACCAGGCGCGCAGCCTGGCGCAGAACTTTGGTATTAACCTGCCGGGCGGCCCGGATGGTGGTGCGCAGTCCGGCTCCGATTCGGCCCAGCAGGTGCTGTTGCGCGGTGTGGAGCAGGTCGGCGCGTTCGGCGGGAGCTTTGTGCTGGTCATTGCCTTTATGATCTTCGGGCTGCTGGAGGTGGTGGACTTCCGCGCCAAACTCAACCGGATGGTCCCCGGCAGTCATGTGGGCGGCTGGCTGGATGCGATTCACCGGATCACCCATGACTTCCAGCGCTACATCGTTGTCCGTACGGCTGTCGGCCTGATTACCGGCACGCTGGTCACACTGGTCTCGCTCATCCTGGGGCTGGATTTTGCCTTTATCTGGGGTCTGACAAATTTCCTCCTGAATTATATTCCCACACTGGGCTCGATCATTGCCATCGTGCCCCCCGTGCTCTTTGCGCTGGTCCAGTTCGAGAGCATCTGGTGGGCCTTCCTGGTGCTGGTGGCGGTTGGCGGGGTGCAGTTGATCATGGGGCAATATATTGACCCCTGGCTCCAGGGGAAGTATCTCTCCATCTCCGCCCTGGTCGTGCTCTTCTCCGTCGTCTTCTGGGGCTGGGTCTGGGGCATTGTCGGCGCATTTATCAGCATGCCATTGACTATCCTGGTCATCATTGCCTGCAAGCAGTTCCGCCGCACCCGCTGGATCGCCACCCTGCTGGCGGATGTGCAGGAGGATGAGAAGGAAGAAAAGCAAGAAAAGCAAGAAAAGCAGTAACAGCCAGAGAGCGCGGGAGCGGACATAGTGTGTGGTCGCAGATTCATCCAGCACGCGCCCCAGTTTCAGGCGTCCCGGCTTATGAGTTTTGAAAAATAGTCCGGATACGTAATCTACACGAGTTACGCGGTCACGAACCCGAAAGGAAATTTCGCCTCCGGCAGGGCGGAACTAGACATCCTTTTTCACAAAAATTCGGCTCACAGAGCCGAATTTTTGTGAAAAAGATACAAAAGTACCATGCTGCCGCAGGCGAATCGGGCTTCCATCTGGTCAAACGTCCGGGTTGTATGTCAACCGCGTAACTCGTGTAATTCACTGGAGTTACGCGGTCACGAACCCGAAAGGAAATTTCGCCTCCGGCAGGGCGGAACTAGACATCCTTTTTGGAAAAAAGTGGCTTGGAGAG
>DAOTUI010000221.1:0-18587 GCA_034437035.1 Chloroflexaceae bacterium | reverse complement strand
ATGCCTACCGCGTAAGTCCTGTTAACTACAGGAGTTACGCGGTCGGTTTCAAACACAGGCGTCTGCCGGGACAACTGGCCCAATGCGCCTCCGTCAGGGTGGAATGGGACATGCTTTTTCCGGAAAAAGACAAAAACGTACCATGCTACCGCAGGCGAAATACGCCGTTATCGAGAGCAAACGGTCCGTTTGAACGCCCACCGCGTAACTCTTGTTACATGAATGCTATTTGTGTGATTATCTATGCCGTGCGGCTGGAAACCGCCACTACCACAGCACGGTTGTCCGCCGTCTGCGGTCTACATACCCGCCGCCTACTCCCCTTCTAACGACACCAGCCAGCTTGCTTCGCCAAAAGGCTGCTCTTTGAGGCGCACAAGCAGCGAGGGCGCATTCTGGCTGATCGGGCGGAGGACAACCGTTTTTCCGCGATCGGTCTCCCCCGGCGCTACTCGGATCTCGCCGGGTTGGGATTTACTATCCGCAATGATATAACTATTGCCGAGGGTATCGCGGATTTCAATATTATCCCGGCGTAGCGGAAAGACAACCGGCTCGATCCGCTTGTTGTGGACGCTCCAGGTGAGCACAATCTGATCACCACAGTAGGCGACCTGCTCCAGCGTGACGATAACCTCGGGCGACAGATCGGGGCTAGTCCAGTCGATTCCGACATTAATCCAGGTCTGCGCCTCGGCATCCCAGCGCTTACCGACCGGCTGGAAGCCTGACCAGACACAGCCAGGTGGCTGAACCGTCTCGGCAACCAGGATGCCGCCACCGAGCCCACCGGCCGGGCCGACGGTGGCATTAATCAGAGATGGCGGGGATTGCTCCATCGGCGAAAAAACCACACGCGTTGGGCGGGATACCAGCAGCAGCAGCAATATCAACGCCATCATACTTGTCACCAGCGCCAACCGCCCGGCAGCGGTGCGGAGTGAGGCCCGCAGTTTTTGCCAGGCGGTTGTCTCGGTGGGGGCTGGTTGTGCCGAGGCTGCGTCTACGGGTGCCGGGGCCGGCGCGGCCGGCGGAACTTCGTCGGGCAGGTTCTCCCAGTTGGGCATGATGCCCGCCAGCAGATCGTTGATCTCTTGCCAGCGTGTGCAGCGCAGCATGCGCGGGATCTTCTGCATCTCCTCGTCGGTGAACTCAATCTCAGCAGAGCGCTCGGTGACGAGGTAGGTAGGCAGTTCATCCAGACCGCGGATATCAACTTTCCAATCAAGCTCAACATCTGAGCCCTTCTGGAAGTTGGGCGCAATCACAATAACCCGCTTGCTGGTGCGGAAGTTGAGCGACTCGGCCTTGTGTGCCGAGAGAAACTCTGATCGGTGGTCATTCAGAAAGTTGATAAAGCTGTAGTAGTAGGAAACCACCTGGTTGTAGGGGTTTTTGCGTCCCGGATTGAGCCGCTTGCGGTTGCCGTTATCACTCTCGATATACCAGGGTCCATTGACACCGCCGTAGATCTTGCCGTCACAATGCTTTAGCTCAATCACAAAGATCGCATCTTGCTTGAGAATAACCAGGTCAATTGTGCGCCCCCCAACATTGAAATTTGCCAGCAGAAGATACAGGCCGTCCAGGCGTTCCAGGCCATTTGCCAGGGCCACAATTGCACGGCGCTCATTGGGATTTTCCGGCTTCTCGCCAATCCAGACCTGTACTGCCATGGGCGGTCTCCTACGCTGTCTCTTGCAAGGCCATCGTCTTGCGTAGTTCGACAATCTGGTCACGCAGCGCGGCCGCTTTCTCGAACTCCAGGTCGCGCGCTGCCTGTTTCATCTGCTTTTCCAGTTCCTTGATCAGCTTCACCATTTCATCGCGGGGGATCTCGGTTGGTGGTGCGGCCACATTTTGCTCCTGGACAACATATTCACCCCGGTCTTCGGCCATGCGCTGCAGGCGGTTGGTCAGGTCACGCACCTCCTTAACGATGCCGGCCGGCGTGATGTTGTACTGAAGGTTGTGCTGCATCTGCTTTTCGCGTCGCCGCTGAGTTTCCCGAATGGCGGCCTCTATCGAGCGGGTGGTTTTGTCGGCATACATAATTACCGTACCCTCGATATGGCGAGCGGCGCGCCCGATGATCTGGATCAGCGATGTCTCGGAACGGAGATAGCCCTCCTTGTCGGCGTCGAGGATCGCCACCAGCGCCACCTCGGGCAGGTCCAACCCCTCCCGCAGCAGGTTAATGCCCACGACAATATCATAGACGCCCAGCCGCAGGTCGCGCAGAATCTCAACCCGCTCAATCGTGTCAATGTCGGCGTGCAGGTAGTGCGTGCGCATCCCCAGTTCTTTGAGGTAGTCCGCCAGATCTTCGGCCATGCGCTTGGTCAGAGTAGTCACCAGCACCCGCTGGCCCTTCTGTATGCGCCGGCGCACCTCGCCCACCAGGTCGTCTACCTGGCCCTTCGTTGGGCGGACCTCGATCACCGGGTCCAGCAGGCCGGTGGGCCGAATGATCTGCTCGACCGTCTGCACGCTATGCTCCCGCTCGTATGGTCCCGGTGTGGCCGAAACATAGATCGCCTGGTAGATATGCTGCTCAAACTCGTCAAACCGTAGCGGGCGGTTGTCCAGCGCCGAGGGCAACCGGAAGCCATAGTCCACCAGCGTCTCCTTGCGCGAGCGGTCACCCAGATACATACCCCGTACCTGCGGCAGCGTGATATGGCTCTCATCGACAAAGAGCAGAAAGTCATCGGGGAAATAGTCCAGCAGCGTCCAGGGCGTTTGTCCCGGCGCGCGGCGATCCATGTGGCGCGAGTAGTTTTCGATACCGCTACAATAGCCAATCTCGCCCATCATCTCCAGGTCATACATGGTGCGCTGCTTGAGCCGGGCCGCCTCCAGCTTTTTGTCGGTGTTCTCCAGCGTGCGCAGTTGTTCGCCCAGTTCGTCCTGAATATCACGGATTGCCGACATGAGCTTGTCTTTGGTGGTGACAAAGTGCTTGGCGGGGTAGATATCTACATTGCTGCGGGTCAGCAGCACTTCCCCCGTCAGCGGGTCGATCTCCAGGATGCGCTCAATCTCATCGCCCCAGAACTCCAACCGTAGGGCAATCTCACTGTTGGCGGGCAGCACATCAAGCGTATCGCCGCGTACGCGGAAGGTTCCCCGGTGAAAGTCGATATCGTTGCGCTCAAACTGCAGATCAATCAGTTGGCGCAGCAGTTTGTCCCGGTTGCGGATCTCCCCGGTGCGCAGGGAGAGCGAAACCTGCCCATAATCCTGGGGCGAACCCAGGCCATAGATCGCCGAGACCGAGGCGACAATCAGTACGTCGCGGCGAGTCAACAGTGACTGGGTGGCTGCGTGGCGCAAGCGGTCGATCTCCTCGTTGATGGAAGCCTCTTTCTCGATGTAGAGATCTTTACTGGGAACATAGGCTTCCGGCGTGTATTCATCGTAGTAGGAGATAAACATCTCCACCGCGGCGTCGGGCAGAAAGTCGCGGAACTCGGCCCAGAGCTGTGAAACCAGCGTCTTGTTGTGGGCCAGCACCAGGGTGGGGCGCTGGACCTGCTCAAAGATCCAGGCCATGACGGCCGTCTTGCCGGTGCCGGTTGCGCCCAGTAGCGTCTGATGGCGGTAGTTCTGGTTGAGCCCCGCAACCAGTCGGGTAATTGCTTCGGGCTGGTCGCCCGTGGGACGATAGGGTGCTTCGACTCGAAATGACATAGTTATGTATTCATATTGCGGATCGCCGCGCTGGAGTAGTATCCACGCGACCGGCGGTACCGCGCTGATCTGATGCGCCAGGCTACGCCTCGGCACATCCCTGCCTCGGTTTGCTTTCGGGTGATACCTTTAATTATAGTCAAAACAAAAGTTTTCGCTACCGGATGTTGGATTTGTTATTGCACAAAATGCGCGACCCGCCCGCTGGTTGGTTGGTTTGACTCCGGCCTCTACTTAATGCACATCCCCTGCCACCAGAACACGTTGCGTCCGGTAAGCCAGGAAGCCCTCGATCCCAAAGATAAGCAGGGCGACCCAGACGCAGGCAAAGCCAATGAATTTTGCCGGGGTAAACGGCTCGTGATAGATCAGCACCCCGATGAGAAATTGCAGCGTCGGCGCGATATACTGCAAGATACCGATGCGCGAAAGGGGGATGCGCTGGGCCGCTGACGCGAAGAGTAAGAGCGGGAAGGTGGTCATCAGTCCCGCGCCAACCAGCAGCAGATCCGCCGTGACGCCGGTGTGAAGAAACGCCCCCTGCCCGGATGTCTCGGCATACAGGAGGAAGCCGAGCGCGGGCAGCAGCAGAATGCCGGTCTCCAACGTCAGCCCATATAACGAGCCCAGCGGCGCCGTCTTTTTCACCAGACCATAAAAGCCAAAGGAAAACGCCAGCGTGAGCGCAATCCAGGGCACCGAGCCGTAGACAAAGGCCAGGTAGAGCACGCCAACCGCCGCCAACCCGATGGCAACCCATTGCCGGGGCCGCAGACGCTCCCCTAGAAACAGAACGCCCAGCAGCACACTGAGCAGCGGATTGATAAAGTAGCCCAGGCTGGTCTCGACGATAAACCCCGCCGTGACCGCCCAGACATAGGTCAGCCAGTTGATGGCGATCAGCACGGCGGCGAGACTGTAGGTGCGTACAATCGCCGGCTTGAGCGTGGCGGCGCGGAAGGCCGATAGGTGGTGCGCACACCCGATAACGGCGAAGAGCGCCAAAAACGACCAGAGAATGCGATGGCTGAGCAGTTGCGCTGCCGGAACATGCCGCAGCCACTTCCAATAGACGGGCAAGAGCCCCCAACTGACGTACGCGCCAACGGCGTACAGCGTTCCTTTATGCATAATCGTCTCGTATGATTACAGATGTCTGCCACTGTTGTACGCTACCAGATCATTCACAGGACTTACGCGGTAGACGTTCAAACCGGACGTTCGACCAGATGGAAGCCAGTCTCGCCTGCGGCAGCATACTACTTTTTCGATCTTTTTGGAAAAAAGTGGCTCGGAGCGCCACTTTTTTCCAAAAAGGATGTCCGGTTCCATCCTGCCGGAGACGAAATTCCCTTTCGGGTCAGTGACCACGTAAGTCCTGTCATTCGGATCATTTGCAGCGTTCGAGCGCATCCAGATTCTCAAATTGCAAATTAAGCGCATCAATGGAGACTTGAATTTCCCGTAGTGAGAGTGCCGGCGAGATCAGCAGCAGCACCAGGCCGGCACCAAAAACCCACTGGCCGAGGGTGATTTGCCCGGCGAAGAGCACAAACATACAGAGCACACAGAGGAAAAAACTCTCGACGCCACGGATCTGCATATTCCGAATAATAACAATCCGATAGCGCAGATTGACCAGTTGCGCCCTGACCATCGGGTTGGGCTGCGCGCGGTAGCGGTTGTGCAACTCGCGCATCAGCACGGCCAGCGCGAGGAAGCGGTTGGTATAGGCCGGCAGCAACAGTGAAATAGCCGGGAAGAGCAAGGCCGGCGTCGTTAACGACAGTTCCATTCTCGAGCAACTATCCCTTGTACATTTGAGAGAACAAAGAACCAGTTGCTGATTATAGCACCGTTCAGGCGGCAGCGTAACCTGATGTTGCCAGGGTTTGCACATCTGGCTATAATGCACACCAGATAACGCGGGTATGCTGCCGCACTCCAGACAGAACGGGTACACCTGCCAGGATGCAATAAATTTGGTTTAACCATGCCGGATGGTGGAATGCTGTAATGTATGAGGCACTGATCAATCAGCCCCCCGACCTTGTCGATGCGCTACGCGAAACGTGGCCGCGTATCGCCGAACTGCTGACCGAGTTGGACGAAGAGCAGCCCTATGAGACGCGCATTGGCCGGCTGCGGCATATCGGCGCGATCTGGTATGCGCAGGGCGCGGCGGCCGAGGTGCTGACCGAACTGGGGCTGACACTGGCCCGCCGCCTGAAGATTCCGCAGGGTGTGGTGGTAAGCGAGTTGCTGCTGGCCTACGGTGCCGCCCAGGAAGAGCAGCGCACCCGCGAGTGGGAGTCACATCTGCTGGCCCGCGTCGCCGAACTTGACGGCCTGCACCAGATTATTGCCGCCGCAAACTCAACCCTGGATCTGGATGCCTCGCTCCAGACCGTGGTCGAAACGGTTGCCCAGGTGGTGGGCGTGGAAGTTTGCTCGGTCTATCTCCACGATAAACATCGGGATGAACTGGTCCTGCGGGCGACGAGTGGCCTGAACCAGGCGGCCGTCGGGCAGGTGACGGTGCGTGTCGGCCAGGCGGTTACGGGATGGGCGGCGCAACTGGGGCAGCCGGTGCCGGTGCATGATGTCTGGCAGGAACCGCGCTTTATTATCGAGCCGCAACTCGGGGAGGAACCGTTCCGCTCGATGCTGGCGGTGCCGATCCTGCTCTTCAGCGCCGAGCGGTTCCAGTTTAGCCCCGACCAACTGCAGGGGGTGGTCTGTGTGCAGACACGCGGGCCGCGCGATTTTAGCCAGGAAGAGATCAACTTTGTGGAGGTAGCGGCGGGGGAACTGGCCTTTTTCATTGCCAATGCCCAGCTCTACCAGCAGACCGACGAGCGGCTGCATCAGAAGGTGCGCGAGTTGACCACGCTGCAGCAGGTCTCCAAGCGGATTGCGGAGCAACTCGGCCTGCGCGAAGTGCTCAACCTGATTGTCGAAAAGGCGGTTGAACTGGCTCGCGTGGACCGCGCCGATATTTTTCAGAGCGGTGAGGATGGCAGCATGCAACTGGTTGCCGGCTTCGGCGGGACCGGCGGGGATGGTGTGCGCAACTTTGTCGCCCAGACGGTGCATTCCGACCGCTCGCTGGCGGTGGTCAATGCCTTCCAGGACTCGCGCTTCCCCGAACTGGCGGAGATTGCCGCCCGCGAAGGGTTTCTCTCGCTCTTCTGCATGCCGTTGCATGCCCGTGAGCAGACCATCGGCAGCATCTGCCTCTACACGCGCCAGCCGCACCACTTCGATTATGAGCAGGTGCGGCTGCTCAGTACGTTTGCCGACGAAGCCGCGATTGCAATCGAAAATGCCCGCCTCTACGACGATAGCCAGCGGGCGCTGGCAGTCAAGTCGGCCATGCTGCAGGAGATGCACCACCGGGTGCGGAATAATCTACAGACGATCTCGGCGCTGCTGGCGATGCAACTGCGCCGCCTGGATGCCAACAGCGCGTGCGCGAAGGCGCTGCGCGAGAGTGCCGCCCGTATCCAGTCGATTGCCGCTGTGCATAACCTGCTCTGCCGCGAGGATGTCGGTATGACCACCGTCGAAGCCGTGGCGCGGCAGGTGGTCGAGAGTGCCCGCATGAGTCTGGTTACGTTTGACCGCCCGGTTGAGTTTGCGGTAGATGGCGAGGGCGTACCCATCGGCTCGCGCAATGCGACGGTGCTGGCCCTGACGATCAACGAGTTGATCAGCAACGCGCTGACCCACGGCCTATCGGTTGAGGGCGGCTGTGTCGAGATTGACGCCTCCGTCGCGGACGATATTATCACAGTGGAGATCCGTGACGATGGCCCGCGCCATCCGCGCCCAACCGAACCGCCGCACAGCAGCGGCCTGGGGTTGCAGATTATCGAAACCCTGGTGAGCGATGATCTGAGCGGGCATTTTGAACTGGTTCCCGGCGACGAGTGGATGCGCGCCATCGTCCGCTTCCCCCGCCGCAAAACCGAGGATAGCGATGGGTGATACAACAGGACTTACGCGGTGAGCGATCAATCCGGGCGTTTCACCGGGTGAAACGCAGTCATCGCCTGCGGTAAGACGGTACCAGACATCTTTTTGGAAGAAAGTGGCTCTCCGAGCCACTAAAAAGACCGGAAAAGGATCATCTTTTGCACAAAAATTTGCCCTGTGGGCAAATTTTTGTGCAAAAGATGAAAAGTATACCACGCTGCCGCAGGCGAATCGGGACTCCATCGGGTCAAACGTCCGGTTTGAATGTCTGCTGCATAACAGCAGTTATGCTAATAAACTATTAGAATAGCACCGACCCTATTGACCTCGCACGAGCGTTCTGCTATAATGCAGTCATAGCAAAACGCTATGGACCTTTCAAATCTATGGGGATGCCTGGTTTCGACAGGGAAGGAATGTCGTAGATTGCAGGCCGAGTTGCCCAGTCTCGTAAAAGGGGCACGGCAAATTAACTGCCAATAACAACACTCGGGTTCAGCCTCAGCTGGCCCTCGCCGCTTAACTAAAGTGGCGCGTCTCCCCACATTCCTCCGATGATGTGGGTGTAGATGTCAGACAGTCGGATGCTCCTGGTATGATCTCCTGCTAGTACCAGGCTAAGCTTAGCGGGATTGCCCGAAGATTGCTCTGCTTGTCGTGCAATTGAGGGCGAGCTACAAACGACAAGATAAGCTTGTAGTATATCTGCGGCCTACTTTTCTGGACGGGGGTTCGAATCCCCCCATCTCCACCACACGCAAGAGCCGAATGGTTTCAAGGGCGAAAACCCTGACCATTCGGCTTTTTGATTCCCGGTAGTGTTGGCATGAATGACCTGCGATGATATGGGATTATTTTTGTTAAATTAACCACGAAGCACACGAAGCGTACGAAGATAATGAGAGTAGGTGCGGCTTGCAGCCGCACGCGGGTGGTATGGGTGCGGCTTGCAGCCGCGCGCGGGTGGTATGGGTGCGGCTTGCAGCCGCGCCTCCCGAGGCAAGTTCGCCTCATAACGGCAGCAGATCAGTAATCGTCCGCGTAATTCGGGACACACCGAATGGCTTTAAAACAAAGCGAGTAACGCCGATACTCAACGCCTGCTGCTCAATGCCCGACTCTGCCGAAATCATAACAATTGGGAGGGTTTCCCCGCGTGTGCGCAAAGCACGAACCAGATCCAGGCCATCCATGAGTGGCATATTGAAGTTGGTCAGCAACAGATCAACCTCCCGCTGACCATAGAGGAGGAGTGCTTCAGTCCCATCGTTGACCGCCGAAACTGAGATGGCGGGATAAGTACGTACAATAATTCGCGCAAGCAATGCACGGACACCGTCGTCATCGTCGGCGATGAGGATGTGGCGAGATGAACGCATGACGAACCTCACTCTGATTTATTTCGTATAACTATTATTTCTCCTGATGACAAAGGCGTAAATAGTACTTTCTGCACTTCCTACAGGATGACCTGCACCGCTGCTTAACGCTCCAGCAAGCCATATCGGTTTGCACAGCGTGAAGCATTGCAGCCCTACCCGGCAACAATTCAAGCGGTTTATTCGGTTCATGGTAGTATAACGATGATTTCTGGCAGTTTTTCTATCGTGAACGATAGCAAACTACCAGAAATAGTTCTTCCATACTATTACCGGGGGTTGTCCATGGTCCCGGTATCAGATAGGACTCCTGGCTATTGACGACACACGGCGGGGAGGTATACCATGGTGTGAGATGCAGCAGTATAAAAAGTAAAAGGGTCAGTGAAGATACCTGAACGCTAAAAGTACCGCAATTCTGTTGTGCCTGATCAAACGTCCTACTACGGTGCAGACATACAAATCAATGATGGGAGCAACACCGTGAAGTTGGAAGGCTCGCTCGAGATGTTTCCATTGCGCGAGTTGATTGAGATGACGGTTTATAGTTCAGTTACAGGATCTCTCAACATCTACAGCGCGCAAGGAGATGGACATATTTTTTTTCGTGATGGTCAACCCTACCATGCCGTCTACAATACGCAGGTGACGGGTATGGCCGCGGTTGTTGCTATGTTTGAAATGCTTCAGGCAACATTTACCTTCGTTGCCGATGCTATTGCAGACGAAGAAACGCTTGCCAGTGATCCGCTTGATCTGGTTGAAAATGCCGAACGGATTGCCCGTCGGTGGCAGCGCCTCCGCCCGGATATTCCTGACCTCTCCATTGTGCCTCATCTGCTCTGTTCCCAGGAGCGCGCCCGCTTCAACATTAGCCCGGCGCACTGGTCGATCTTTACGGCTATCGATGGTCAGAAATCGCTGGAAACCATCATTCAGGCTCTCAATATGGAACCAGTTGAAGTGTGTGAAGCCATCGTGCAGATGAAATCAGACCATCTGATTGAGCTTAAGCAGTCGAATATGTTCATCAATGAGTGTATGGTCGAGCCAACTCCGACCAGGACAGCCGGGCACCCGTCCGCAGCCGGGGTGGGTGTCTTTGACCGATTGCTGGGAAACAGCGCTCCGGTAAAATCCCGGCAGGCCGAGCCGGTACCTACGCACAAGGAAGATACCACGGATGGGAATACACCGCCGTCCGTCAAAGTCAAAGTCCGGTCGGCTAACGAGGAAGACCGCATTCTCCGCCTGCTCCGTAACTAATCCTTGCCGGCGGCAGCCGCACATGGTTGCCGCCGCGTGTCCCCCATGCTACAATAACCCCCGAGTAGACTAAGTGACACACGTTACGCGGTGCGTGTTCAAACCAGGCGTTTGATCAGATGAAACACAGTTTCGCCTGCGGCAACATGGTACTATTTTTATCTTCTTCACAAAAAATTGGTTCGGAGAGCCAAATTTTTGTGAAAAAGGATGTTCATTTCCGCCCTGCCGAAGACAATATCCACTTCCAGGGAAGGGACCGCGTAAGTCGTGTAAGTGAGTGAAGATCAGGATTGCCTATCTTCAATTGCACGTTTTATCCTGCAATATTATAAAGAACAAATACACATTGACAAAGCAGAAACACGTTTCTCATTGGAAATATATGCGATGTTCTCTGTTCTTTGTTCTTTGTTCTCTCTATTTCTATATGCAGCAACCCACAATTATTACAATTGATGGACCGGCCGGATCAGGCAAAAGCACGCTGGGTGAACTCCTCGCCCGGCGGCTTGGCTATCTCTACTTCGATACTGGGGTGATGTACCGCGCGCTGACCTGGGCGGTGCTGCACCGGCAGATTGATGTCCATAATCAGGAACTGCTGGAACAACTGGCCCATCAGGTTGTGATCGAAGTTGTTGCCCCCACCCAGGATGATGGCCGCCAGTACACGGTGCTCCTGGATGGCAGCGATATCACCTGGGAGATCCGGCAGGCCGAGGTTGATCGCACTGTTTCGCTGGTTGCGCGCTATCCCGGGGTGCGTGCCGAAATGCGCCGCCGGCAACGTGTCATCGGACAGCGGGGGCAGGTGGTGATGGTGGGGCGGGATATCGGTACCATCGTTATGCCGGAAGCGCCCCTGAAGATCTATCTGGATGCCTCGCTCGAAACCCGGTCCCGCCGGCGGATGGCGGAACAGCGTCGGCGCGATGATACGATTTCCCTGGAGGAGACCCGCGCTGCCGTGGCGCGCCGGGATGAACTTGATCAGCATGTGCTACAACCGGCCCCCGATGCGCTCATTCTCCATTCGGATACACACTCTCCCGAAGAAGAAATCGCCCAGATTATCGCGTTGTTTGATCCGGCTGAACCGCCGTCGTCCGCGTAGTAATTTGCCGTAACGCTCGCCTTTCGCAACCGGTGAAAGAGGCCATACTTATGACAATTTCACGGAAAGATCCCGACCGCACGCGCAAAAGCTCAATGACCCGATCACCACAGGATGTTGAACAGCGCTCCTGGCTGTCTGCCCCGAAACGCCTGGTGTATCGCACACCCGCGTCGGTGATTGAGGAGACCGGCTTGCGCGATGAACAGGGGCGGTTAGTGGAAAAGGAGATCTATACCTGTCGCCACCACTGGACGCTGCTCCTCCGTGCCCTGTTAATCCCGGTGGCAATGCTGCTCATTTTTGCGGCGCTGGCATACTACCGCGCGATCGGTGGTGAGTTCCTGGACCTGAATGTGGTTCCTGTCGGTGAGATCGATATTATGAACCGGCTACTCCTCTTTGCCGTTTTTATCATTGGTTGTGTCTGGCTCTTCCTATCGCTGGCAACGTCAACCCGGCGCAATACCACGGCCGTGCTGATTATTCTGGGTGTGCTACTGGTGGGATTATTCTACTTTCGCTACCAGGGTGGGCGGGTCTTCTATATTAATCAAAACCCCCTGATTGATCGGTCATTTGATACCTTCAATATGGTCTTGATCGGTCTGACGGTATTTAGTGGACTGGCTGTCGCTTATGTTTTCTTCGACTGGCTGAACGATTTCCTGATTCTGACGGACCAGCGCGTGATATACGACGATGAGAAGCTCCTTGTGCGTCGCGAACAGGATCAGATTATTATCGAAGATATTCAGAATGTCGTGATTGATACTGGTGAAAATTCTCCGATGGGGTACATCCAGCATCATCTCAAATTTGGGAAAGTTGTTATCCAGTCGGCCAGTTTCCGCCAGGATATTGTGTTTCAGGGTGCCAACAACCCGAAAGAGATGCAGCGGCAGATTATGGACGAAGTGAAAAAGGTGCGGGACAACTGGAAAAAGGCCGACTTTAATAAAATGATCCAGAAGATTACCAACACCGCCCCACCGGCCGCTGCATCCGCGCAACCGATAAAACGCTCCAGCACGGCCCGCTTCCTGGCACAGTTTTTCCCGGAAAATCCCGAGCGCAAAGATGATGGTACCATCACATGGCGGCCACACTGGATCTTTGTGGTTGCCGAGTTATTGCGTCCTATCGGTGCATTTTTGCTGGTCATTGTGGCTCTGGTTGTCAGTGCGCAAATAGGACTGTTGCCGGTTAACCTTTTTGGCTGGTTTGGTGTGATCTTACTGTTCTGTATCACCGGGTTTATCGGATGGGCCTTGTGGCAAATTGAGGACTATCGCAATGACCTCTATATTCTGACATTCTCGCAGGTTATTGACATTGAGCAGGTACCGTTCGGACCTGAGAATCGCCGCACTGCCGGCCTGGGCGCATTGCAGAATGTCCAACTCAAAACTACGTTTATTGGAAGATACATCGGGTACGGCGATGTTGAGATGGAAACCGCCGGCGGAAAAGGTGATAGCAAGTTCACGTTTCACGGCGTGCCCCAGCCATCCGAGGTTGTCGCCTTGATTAATAAATATCGCGCCGAGTTCAAGCGTGGTGAGCGCGAACGTTCGCTGAACGAAACAATGGCGCTGCTTAAGGAATACCACAACTTCGTGCAGCAACAGTAGCATGGCCGGGTCGAAGGGCAATAATATAAGTTATGCGGTGCAAACTATTCCGGCCTCGTGCCAAACACAAAAGCCGGTTTCGCCTGCGGCAGCATGGTACTTTCCTTACCTTCTTCACGAAAATTCGGCTCAGAGAGCCAAATTTTCGTGAAGAAGAAACGATATCTTCCGCCCTGCCGGAGGCGAAATTTCCTTTTGGGTGAGCAACTGCGTAACTCATGTCAATAAGCAGCGGAACCAGGCGCACCGCCAAAACGTCTGATAGAGTAGCGCTGAATGCGCGATGCGGCATGCCAGGCCGAATGCCGACCCGTTGCCGGCGTTCGGATCGAGATGTATTAACCCATAATCAACGATTGATAGCAGAATGCAACATCTTTTTTCTCGATACATGCAGGCCACTGGCCGCTGGTCACTGGCCCTTTTTCTATGCCTGATACTGGGCATAACGCTGGTGTCCACTCCCACATCTACACTGGCGCAGGAGTCATCTCCGGTACGCCTACAGGTAAGCGCAGGGTACGATGGAACCTATCGTGTCAGCCACTGGTTTCCGGTTAATGTCACTGTGAGCAATGATGGCCCGGATATTCAGGGCATCATAGAGTGGCATTTCCCTGGTATGCGTGACAACGTCACCTTCAAACGCGTGGTTGATCTCCCCCGTGGCGCACAGAAACGCCTGGTACTGAACGCCTTCGCAAAAGACTTTGCCCGCACGGGTGAGGTTCGTCTGATCGTCGATGGGACTGCTATCGTCGAAGAACGGGTTCGCCTCACGCCGATAGAAGTGGAGCAGTATATTGTCGGTGTCGTCAGTAGTGATAGCGCGCTACTCAGTAGCCTGGCGTCCATGAAATTTAATAATCGCACCAGTACAACTGTTACCCATCTCTCCCCCGAACTGCTGCCGGAGGAGGCGCCGGCGCTGGCCGGGATTGATGCGCTATTTCTCCACGATATCATAACAACCGATCTTACTCCAGACCAGCGTGCGGCGTTGGAACTCTGGGTTGCCCTGGGCGGCCAACTGGTTGTCAGTGGTGGCGCAAATGCGGAACGGACTGTGCCCGGCCTGACGGATCTGTTACCGATTACGGTTGAAGGGCTGACTGCCGATGTTGCGTTAGCTTCCCTCGGGAACATGGTGCCGCGTGAGCGCGAAACCCTGCCCACCAGTACAACGGTGAGCCAGGTTGAACTGCAACCTGCGGCCCAGTCGGTTGACGACGCCGGTCTGCTTGTGACACGGCGGCAGGGTGCCGGGCAGGTTATTTTTAGCCGGTTTGACCTCAGTGCATTGCGGGCCTGGACCGGCGAGCCGGCCCTCTGGTCGCGCGTGCTTGAGTCAGACATGAGTTTTGAACCGGGAACCCTCTATCGCTGGCGCGACGATAATCTGGTGCAAGAGGTAGTTCAGTTCCCCGGTCTGCAACTACCCTCCTTCGGCGTCCTGGTGCTGTTTATCCTCGTTTATGTTGTCGTTATCGGTCCTCTCAATTTCCTGATGCTGCGACGCATGCGTCGCAGCGAACTGGCATGGATAACGGTACCCGCAATTGTTCTGCTGTTTGTGGGTGGTACCTACGCTGTGGGCACGCTGATCCGGGGCAATCGGCCCCGCGTTGTGCAGGTCGCCATTGTGCAAGGGTATGAAAATACGTCGCGCGCGCAGGCAACCGACTTTATTGGTCTGTTCTCACCCCGACGGGATACTTACACGCTGACGCTACCGCCCGATGCGCTGGTGAGCCAGGAGCGGCTCGGGTGGGATAATAGCGCGTATGCGCCGGTTGTCTGGACCGATCAGGGTACCGAACTGCGCGACCTGCTGGTTGATGTCTCCTCGCTGCGAACGGCGATTGTTGAGCAGGCTGTCGATATGCCATTTCAAGTGAGCAGCAATCTCCAGCGGCAACAGGGGGAGGTGCGCGGCGAGGTGCAAAATCTGGGGAGCGAGCCGCTGCGGGATGCGGTGATTGTCTATGGCTCAACCCAACAACGCCTGGGGACACTGGCTCCAGGTACCGACCATGAAGTGGTGTTGGAGCATAACCGGGGAAACTTCCCAGGTTTCGCCAATTTTGATGATGACGAAACGATGTTTAATCGCCGACGCATCCTGAACATCCTGGATGAACCTGACCAGTTTGGTCGTTTTGGGCCAAATACACCCATGGGTGGGCTGGATGACAATGGCGTTTATCTGCTTTCCTGGGGCGAGCAACCATTGAGCAGCGTCCAGATTGACGGCACGTCGGCCAACCAGGATGGATTGATACTCTATGTCATTCGACTGAATGGGTAAATATTGACGCAACCGGTGAAGTATGGACAACAACGCTATCAGCACGCTTGTCGAAACCAAAGAGTTGACGCGCTACTATGGCAGCACTATCGCACTTGAGAGCCTGAATCTTGAGATTCCCCAGGGAGCCGTCTATGGCTTCATTGGGCCGAATGGTGCCGGCAAGACAACCACAATGCGGATCATGACGACCCTGCTTGCGCCGAGCAGTGGGCAGGCCTGGATTGCGGGAAGTTCCGTCACGCGTGAACCGCGTGCAGTACGCCGCCTTGTCGGGTTTATGCCCGACTTCTTTGGAGTGTATGATAATATGCGCGCCTGGGAATATCTTGATTTCTTTGCTGCTTCCTACCATGTGCCCGCTGACCGGCGCGCAACGATTATTGACGAACTGCTTGAACTGGTGGATCTGCGCCACAAGCGCGATGCCTATGTGATGGGGCTGTCGCGGGGGATGAAGCAGCGGCTCAGTCTGGCGCGCACGATGGTCCACGATCCGCTACTGCTGATTCTGGATGAACCGGCCAGTGGGCTTGATCCGCGTGCGCGAGTCGAGCTACGTGAACTGCTCAAGGAGCTGCGGTCACTGAATAAGACCATTATGATCAGTTCGCATATTCTGACGGAACTGGCCGAGATGTGTACCCATATCGGGATTATTGAGCGGGGAAAATTGCTGGCTTCGGGTGAGGTCAGCGCGATTATGCGCTCGCTGCATGCACACCATATTTTTGAAGTCCATGTGCTGGGTGATCTGGAGGCGGCGGCAGTAGTGGCCCGCCAGTTCCCCGGCATCATTGATGTGCGTACGCAACCCGAAGCACTGCCGCCCATGTTGCATATCGACTATCAGGGCGATGATCAGGGGATAAGCGCGCTGCTGGCCCATCTGGTGAATGGTGGTGTTGCCGTGACCCATTTTGCCGGCCAGACCAGTGATCTCGAAGATATCTTCCTCAAAGTGACCAATCAGGCGGTGCCGCTCTAAAATAACCGGCCTTACGCGGTCCTGGCCCGGAAGTTACTTTCGCCTCCGGCAGGGCGAAACCGGCTTTTGCGTTTGACACGAGGTCGGAATAGTCCGCTGCCCACCGCGTATGTCGTGTAAAGTTACGTGCGTTACGCGGTCACTGCCCTGGAAGGGTCTCTCGCCTCCGGCAGCGTGGAATCGGACATCTTTTTTGGAAAGAACGTGGCTCTCCGAGCCACGTTCTTTCCAAAAAGAGAGAAAAAGTACCACGCTGCCGGGGGCGATTCGGTCTTTCATCTGGTCAAACGCCTGGTTTGTATGCCCACCGCGTATGTCGTGTAAAAGAAAGATAGGGCGGCGCACCTCCATCAGCCTGGGAATGGGTTCGCCGCGCTGTCGTGATTCTCAGGCAGCCGCAATCATCACCAGGAACAGCATAAAGAAGAAGCAGCCGGCCAGCACCGTTGGCACAATCTGTAGATACCCCAGGATCAGCCCGGCTGTCGCCATTCCATCGCCGCTCATATACCCATTTGCAGCGCGGATCTCCCGCCGGGCTATGTGACCGGCAATGACTGCACCAATAGCACCCAGCAGCGGAAAAACGGTCCAGGCAACGATACCCAGGATCAGGCTGACCGTTGCGGCACTGCTCGTCGGCAGTACCGCAGGCTGGTACGACCCATGCTGCGGTGGCGCATAGGGCGGTGATGCCGGCGGCGACCCGTAGGATGAGCGGGGGGTAGCCGCGGATGCATGGTGGGGCGCGTAGGGTTGGAGTGGATGCGACTCAACCGGGGTAGCCTCAACACGCTGGGTAGCGCCGGCAGGAATGGCAATCGTTTCTTTACCCGCGCTGGATGTAGCCGTAACCCTTGTCCCGCAATTCTGGCAAAACTGGGCATCATACGGTTCAATAACTGTTCCACATATTCGGCACTTCATATCTATAACTCCTTCGATGCCGTTGATATCGGGTGTAGCATCACATAGTACGGTTGGCGCAATGGGTATGTTGCAAGCCCGCATTCCAGGTCAGATGAAGGTCACCTCACACAGCAGAATATCGGGATCGGCAAAGAGGCGTACCGGCAGCGTGCTGCACCCGATGCCCCGGCTAACCAGCAGCAGACTCTGCCGCTGCGGTCCAACATGAAACCGTCCATGAAAGAATTGTTGGTTGAGCTTTCCCGGTGGAATGAAAACTGGTCTTCCGTTTGGGAAAACGATCTGCCCTCCGTGCGTATGACCGCACAGCGCCAGTTCAAACTGTTGCTCTGACAGGTCTTCCAGACCCTGCGGTGCATGCATCAACACGATCCGCACGCCATCGGCTCCCGCGAACGCGCTGATGACATCGGGCGTCCCCTCACCAACATCGTCAAGACCACAGATCCAGACATGTTCAAAGGGCGCGGCCAACTGGACATTGCGGTTAATCAACACCTGGACGCCAATCGCCTCCAGTTGGCGGATGATATACTGCTCGTCGGCCCAGAGGTCATGGTTGCCCAGGACAGCAAAACGACCATACGGTGCCGGAACAGGCGTGAGTTGTTCAATCAGCGGATCGATATGTCTGGCATCCAACGAGACAAAGTCACCGCCGAGCAGCAGAATATCCGGTTGCGCCTGCGTCAGCGCCTGGCATGCCGTGGCAATAACCTGCGGTGGTGTGATCGGTCCCGCATGAAAATCTGATGCAAAGGCAATCCGCAAGGGACGCGCATGCGCATCACCAGTGTCGGTATGGTTCGGCATGGTCAGGTGATGCTGCTCAACGCTGAAGGCGCGGTGCAGACCAATCCGGTACATCAGTTCTGCCGGCCAGCCGTTGCCATACACCAGCGATAAAACCTGTTCGCCGGTATGACGCAGCGCAGTATAGTTGCGTGCTCGTCCACTCCTGGACATCAAACCCTCCCCTGTGTACGTCTATCGTCGCTTATTGTATCACTCCCACTCAACGGAGATGTAACCATGTGTGCGGCTTGCAGCCGCACCTCCTCTGATGTTGATGGCCCCCTGACCTACACATCTAAATAACACGAGTTACGCGGTTGACATGCAAACCGGACGTTTCACCAGATGGAAGCCGGATTCGCCTGCGGCAGCATGGTACTTTTGTATCTTTTTCACAAAAATTTGGCTCACAGAGCCAAATTTTTGTGAAAAAGGATGTCCAGTTCCGCCCTGCCGGAGGCGATATCTGCTTCCAAACGAGTGACTGCGTAAGTCGTGT
>DAOTUI010000220.1:0-1953 GCA_034437035.1 Chloroflexaceae bacterium | reverse complement strand
GATTCTGGAACTGCTGCATCTGCCACCGTCTTGTTATGATCTCACCCGAAGCCAAACGGTCACGAACGGGGAGGGGGCCGGATAATGCAAAAATCACGAACTATCGCCGGGACTACCGAAAGGTGAGTTGGACGACAGCCATAGCCTGGTGCTGGTGGCACGGCGCGAGGAGCAACCCAATGCAACCTGAGCTGCCGGCCCACGAAGCGTCGGACGTCGCGATCGGCGATGACGGGCGCGCGGTAGTGGAGTAGCTCTCGCCCAGTATTACCCTCGACCGGAATTACCTGTGTTGCGACAAACCAAAAACCTGACAAAAAAACAAGAACAAGAGCAAGAGCAAGAGCAAGAAACTGAGCACCAGGCGATGCTTGACAATGTACTTGATACAAACTATCATTTGACATGTCCCTAAATGATTAAGAAATTTGGCCACCAGTGAAACCAATGACTCACAACGGTAACGCGGTTCTTAGGGTTCATAAAGAAATAACTTCACCATGCTTTGGAACACAAACTATATTGCTATGGTAGACTCAGGCCACCAATAAGCGGAGGCCTATGAATGCCAACCGAGCACATCCAGCCGTGTGTCTGCGACCTATGCCAGGTTTCGTCCGATGCGCACACTCGGCAGTATCATCAGCACATCAAGGTGTTCCTTCAGCATCTGAATGAAACCCAACGCCGCTGGTATGTTGGAATGCTCTCGCTGCAACCCGAGAGCCCGACCGACCACATTCTTGCGCAGGTGACGGGACTGCATCGACAGACTATCCGGCGTGGCCGACGGGAGGTGCTGGCCGGGTTGCCGGATGTGGCAGCACCCCGCCAACGGAAGTCCGGAGCCGGACGTCCATCTGCCGAAAAAAAGATCCGGCGATTGAAGCCCTGATCCTGGCCCTGGTGCTGCCGCATACGGCGGGCGATCCGATGCACGATCAGCGCTGGCTGAACTGCCGGCTGGTGGATATTCAGCAGCAGCTTGCCGACCAGGGGCATCGCATGAGCAAGCCCGTCATCAGTCGTATCCTGCATGCCCACGGCTATACCTTGCGGGCCAATGTCAAGCAACGTGCCGGCACGCAGCATCCGGATCGTGACCGTCAGTTTCAGTATAGCGGCATCCAACGACGCTGCCATATGGATGCCGCACAGCCTGTTATCAGTGTCGATACCAAGAAAAAGGAACTGATCGGGAATTTCAAGAATGATGGACGTATCTGGTGCCAGGAGGCGGAAGCGGTCAATGTCCATGATTTCCGGCATGACGCTGATGGGGTGGCCGTACCCTACGGGATCTATGACCTGACGCATAATTGTGGGACGGTCTATGTGGGCTACTCGGCAGACACGCCCGCGTTTGCGGTAGATAATATTGTCCAGTGGTGCAGCACCGAACTGGGTGAACGCTATCCCACAGCGACGCGGATGTTGATCGAAGCCGACAGTGGTGGGAGTAACAGCGCACGGTCGCGCGCCTGGAAATATCATCTGCAAACCAAACTGGCGAATGCGTTGGGCTTGACGGTGACGGTGTGCCATTATCCGCCAGGCACGTTCAAATGGAACCCGATTGAACATCGGTTGTTCAGTGAAATCAGCAAGGCGTGGCAGGGGTGCCCATTGCGCTCCTTTGCCCTGGTCCTGCAGTATCTGGAACGCACCACGACGCAGACGGGGCTGCGCGTCCGGGCACAGTTGGTCACGACGATGTACTACACGGGAGAGAAGATAGCGAACACGGAGATGGCAACGCTCAATATGCAGCGTCATGATGTTTGTCCCGCATGGCATTACACGATACATCCACAATCTCGCAATACTTCATCCCCTGTCAGCTGAAAAGCACAGATTAGGTTGGAAACGGCACTGTTGAGCACAGTTTATGGTATGCTCAGGGCGACTGGTCGACTCAGGCTACCATCTACGTCACGATACCCGTGACGTAGA
>DAOTUI010000219.1:0-61867 GCA_034437035.1 Chloroflexaceae bacterium | reverse complement strand
CCGCACAGCGATCCGCGCGCATGCAAACAGACGGGAAGATGTAACCTTCCCGTCTGTTTACTTACAGGAGTTACGCGGTTGGCTCCAAACCCAGGCATCTGCCTGGACAACTGGCCCGATTCGCCTCCGACAGGGTGGAATGGGACATGCTTTTTCCGAAAAATTTGGCACAACGTGCCAAATTTTTCGGAAAAAGACAAAAAAGCACCATGCTGCCGCAGGCGAAATACGCCGTTATCGCGTTCAAACGGTCCGTTTGAACGCCCACCGCGTAAGTCCTGTTACTTATTCACACGACGTACGCGGTGCTTGACCCGGAAGACCGTTGAGCCTCCGGCAGGGCGGAAGAGACCAGTTTTTTCATGAAAAATTCACTTTGTGAATTTTTTTGTGAAAAAGAAAAAGAACATACCATGCTGCCGCAGGCGAGTCGGGCCGATTATCCAGATAAACGCCTGGTTTGGAACCGACCGCGTACGTCGTGTACATGCACCGCACTGCGCCTATGCGTAGGCAATCCGCTCCTTGAGTTGCTCCGCCGGTTGCAGCGACGAGCGCTGCATCAGCGGCAGATATAACGTAAAGGTACTCCCCACCCCCGCGTCACTCGCCACCTCAACCGTGCCATCATGCATCGCCACAATCTCGTTAACTACATACAGCCCGATCCCCATACCACTGATCCGATGAGAATCCACATTTTCCGCTCGGTAGAACCCCTGGAAGAGATGTGGTAGCGCTGCGGCCGGAATACCAATGCCCTGGTCAGTTATCCGGACACATGCCTGCGCCTCTTGCTGCTCAAGCTCAACCTGCACCGCCCCGCCCTTGGGACTATACTTGAGCGCATTGTCCAGCAGGTTTTGTACCACCTGCCGGAGCCGCACACAATCGCCCGCGATAATCAACGGCGCACCCGAATCGTTCACCGTAATCGTGTGACGCCGCAGCACCGGCCGGATCTCCTCGACCACCTCCCGGATCAGCGCGGCAAGGTCCACCGGGACACGCTGAATGGCAAACTGTGATGTCTGAAGACGCGAAAAGTCCAGCAGCACATTGATCAAATCATTCAGGCGATAGACCTGCTCAACAATGCGCTCCAGCCCGCGATGGGTGCGCTCAACATCGATACACGGCCGGCTGATCCACTGCTGTAGGATGCGCGAGAAACCCAGCAGCGTTGTCAGTGGCGTCTTTAGCTCATGCGACAAAATAGAGAAAAACTGATCGCGCTGCTGCACCGTTTCCTGCACCTCCTGGTAGCGCCGCGCTTGCTCCACTGCCGCCGCAACCCGTGAGGCCAGATTCTTCGCCATACTCAGATCATCCAGCCCATAGTGATTCGTCTGGGCAGAGACAAACGCGATTGTGCCCAGCACCTGCCCATGCCGCTTGAGCGGCACAATCATAGCTGAACGGGTACCGGCTGTCTGGAGCAGGCGGAGATGTTCGGCATCGCGGGAAAACGGCTCTAACAGGATTGGCACAACTTCGGGCATAAACACCGGCTGCCCCGTCCGGATCACCTGAAACACTGATCCAGGCAGCGCCGGATCGTTGGGATAGTTGGCATGCAGAGTATGCAGGAGGCGCTCTCCTTCCGGAAAACGATGAGCCATTGTTACGCAGCGAATCTGCCCATCCGGTTCAATCATATCGATCACACACCAGTCAGACGGAAAGGCGGCAACAAACCGCGCCACCCGCGCCAGCATCGTTGCCTCATCCGGTGTCTCGAGCAGGATATGGCTGACATCCGACAAGAGAGTCAGTCGCCGGCATGATTGCTCGGCGCTGATGCGTGTGGCCCGTTCACGCGCCACAAGTGCCTCTTTATGTTTGTTCATGAACTCCAACTGCGCCAACCGTTCCACCCGGCACTGTGCATCCATCTGCACATCCATCCGGTCAGGCGGTTGTGCCTCGGTAGCGGCGGGAGCGGGAGCGTCCGCCGTCGGCGTATGCGTAGCCTTGGTATGCTCCATCTGCCAGTGTAGTTGTTCAACGCGAATCATGAGATCCTCAATCGGCCCGGACAGTAACGCATGTTCCTCCGGTGAGGCTGTGCCGATCCGGTGATACAACTGCAACACCTGATCACGAACGGTCTGTATCTCCTGAGCAAACTCATGCAGGCTCATATCTACGTCTCTCCTCTTCTATCAATCCCAACCCAGAGAAGGTGGACAACGCTGTCCATTATGCCGGGGCGCAGTTCAGCAATTATCAAACGTGTATCTGCCGGCTTCAGCATAACGGTAAACAACGCTAGAGACAAGCATGGTTTGGTTGGATATCAGAGGAAGTTTAAGGGAGATTGTACTACACGCGGCAGGAGAGACCCATAATTGCGCCTGGTTTTAGCCCATTGGTGTATGACTATGGTTCATTGGAGAACAACACAACAGTAAAACTTTGTTGAATAATTATTCTAAACCAGTCCATGGTTCAGGATAGCGCCTGTCTAAGCGAACACAGCAACCGCGTTGATTTCCACCTGCTTTGTCTAGCGTTTGCCATGCCGGTAGTCCACAACCAGGGGTTTTCCGAAAAAATTGCATAGATTCCCTGATAGCATAAGCGGTAACTTTTTGCTATACTGATGGTCAGACGCTTGTGACGGATTACATAGTCGCAACAGTCCAGGCATCCAGCCTTGCATTCGCCACGATACGGCGGCAAGGTTGGATTTGTGTCCCTCTGAAACCGGCCCGCGACAGAACGATAGCGTCCCTGGCGCAACGATGGAAGAGAAGGAGAAACGCATCATGGCCGATTGCGTTAGACAAAAAACCACCCGGGAACTGCAGTCCGAGAATGCGCAGTTACGGCGACGGTTGGCCCGGTTAGAAGAGACAATTGAACAGATAACCCGTCCTCAGGCATCTCCCTGGGAAAGAGAACTGTTACCGGAAGCATACGACTGCACCCCGTACGATGAGATGCAGGCCCGCATTGCTGAGTTGACCCGGATAAATGAAGATCTGCAGCAGGAACTCGCTACATGCCTTCAGAGGGAAGCAGAAATGCAGATGTTGGGATATGCCATCGTCCACAGTCTGCGTACGCCGCTCGCTGTTATCAACACCTGCACCGAGAGCTTGCAGGCGGATTGCCCCCACGAATTGACCAGAGCCGCACATGCCGACTTTGACCGGATGCAGCGCTCCATTCAGCGCATGGATCACACCATTGATACTTTGCTGCACCTGGCGCAGATCACCGACCGGCGCATGCATTTTGAGCAGGTTAACTTGAGCAGTCTGGCCTATGATGTTATCGCGCTCTGGCATGATCTTCCCGGTCATGATGTTGAAGTTATCATCACGGACAATATGCTTGTTGTTGGTGATCCGCAACTCCTGCGCATTGCTCTGGAGAATCTGCTGAACAATGCCTGGAAGTTTATCCGAAACCGGCCGCAGGCGCTGGTTGAGTTTGGGATGACCGACTGTGCCGATCATACCGTCTACTTTGTGCGGGACAATGGTATCGGCTTTGACCCATCCCAGTCTGATCAGGTATTCTGCCCATTCCAGCGACTACACTCTGCGCAGGACTTCCCCGGTACCGGTATCGGATTGACCCTGGTGCAGCGTAGCATTCAACGTCATGGCGGTCAGATCTGGGCCGAGGGGTTCCCGGATCAGGGCGCAACCTTTTACTTTACCCTGGCACAACCTACCCCATCCGCAGACAGTTGAGGTTGGCAGAGAGATTCCCTCTGATTTCTCCTCCAACTGCCAACCGAATTCACACATGCGACGGTCTGCCCGAGTGGTATCATAGATGGCCCTGGAGCGCCGACATGTTTGTCTATACGGCAGGAAAGCAGATAGTACCAGGAGGATCATTGCAGTACGATATCCAATCATTCACACCCAGATCGGCGACTGAGGAAAGTTGTGCAGCAGATCCTTCATCATCACATACAATACTCTTACAACTCGATGCAACTGATTGCGAATGCTATGACGACAACTAGATGTGCCTTTGAGCAGAAGCTGGCAAATATGCAGGCCGAATTGGAACATGAACGGGCAATCCGCCTTCAGAATGAGCAGCAGGTCAGTGCGCGCATTGCCCGGCTTGAGGCAGAAAACCGCACGCTGCGTCATAAACTTGCCGCACACGAGCAGAAACAGGCCGCGGCGCAGCATAGTGCGCGCCTCCCCTGGGCCATCCTGAACTCACTTCCCATCCATATTGCTGTGCTCGACATGAACGGCACAATCATCGCCGTAAATGCGGCATGGCGCACATTTGGCGCAGTAAGTCCACCTGCCGACGAAACCGACACTACGCCGCCGCATACGGACGAGGGCGCAAACTACCTGACCGTCTGTGACAGCGCAACGGGGGAGTATGCTGACGAAGCACCGCGCTTTGCTGCCGGTATCCGCGCGGTATTGGCGGGAACGCAACCACATTTTACGCTGGATTATCCCTGCCATACGCCCACTGAGCAGCACTGGTTTACCGGGTATGTCACCCGCCTGGCTGCACCTGATCCTCCCTGCGTCGTCACGGCCCACGCGGATATTACCGACCGCAAACGGGCCGAACTGGCGCTACAAACAAGCGAGCGGCGTCTACGCCGGCTTACCGACGAACTGGAAGCGGCGAACCGCCATCTGCGCGACAACCGCGATATTCTGCAAACCATCATCGATACCATTGACGATGGTTTTGTGTTGCTTGACCATGACGGGTATGTGCGAGCAGTGAACCGGGCAATGACGCTCCTGCTGGGTCGCCCTCACACCGAGGTGCTCAAGCAACCCTGGGCCACCCTCTGCCGTTCGGTCGAAACTGATGCAGCCCATACCCTGACCTTTCCCGGTGACTGGGTGCTTGACACTGTGCATGATGGTCAACCCCGGCGGCGGCGCGAACGCATCCGCTATCCCGACGGCATAACACATGTGTTCGATATGCAGACCCTGCTCACGCGACCACCCGTTGAACAACCACCTTTTGATCAAACAACTGGACCAACAACCGGCCTGCCAATCGGCACTCACGTTGTGTTGTATGTTGCCGATATCACCGAGCGTCTCCAGCAGGAAAGCCAGGCCCGACATACCGAACGCACGGTTGCCGGTAAAACTATTACGGCCCTGGTTGCCCACCGAGTGAATACACCCTTACAGACAATCCAGGCGACCCTGGAAATGCTCGCCGAAACTGACGAAGTGGAGCAGGCCAATATACTTGCGCAGGCACGCGAACAGATTGAACGCATTGGTGTCATTTTACGTGAACTGGATAGCCGCTATCGCTCCCCCCCGGAGTAATCTGCTGACACATGGGCGGTTAGATCACAGAATACAGCACAGCAGAAATACACCGCCAGTTGCATATCACCCTGAGCGGAGCCATAGTAAAGCGAAGAGAACAACATAATCGCCGGTCTATCTCCAGCAGATAGACCCGGCAAGCATCCCGTCACCCGCAATAAGGTAAAAAGAGGTTAAAGAGGTCAGAATGCTAGACAACCAGGCTACAGTCACCGCCACACATTACTCACAGGAGCTACGCGGTCGTTGATCCGGCATGGAGTTTCGCCTCCGGCAGGACGGAACCGACCATCCTTTTTGGAAAAAAAGTGGCTCGGAGAGCCACTTTTTTCCAAAAAGATCGAAAAAGTACCATGCTGCCGCAAGCGAGACTGGCTTCCATCTGGTCAAACGTCCGGTTTGAACGTCCATCGCGTAAGTCCTGTAAACTAACACGAGTTACGCGGTGCTGCCTGTTCCATCCTGGTGCTGGACATGAAAGTCAGAATCGCCGGCGGCAGCGTAGTACTCTTTTTAGCTTGTTCACAAAAGTGTTGCACAATATGCAACACTTTTGTGAACAAGCCTGGAATCTTCCGCCCTGCCGGAGGCGAATCGGGCCGTTTATCCCGATGAACACCTGGTTTGGAACCGACCACATAACGCGTGTAAATCAAGGAAACAAAATGACTACTTCTATTCTATTAGTCGAAGATGATAATGATATGCGGGAAGTGATTGCGCACATCCTGGAGCGAACGGGCTACCATGTGACCCAGGCCGCCAATGGCGAGCAAGCCATTCGGCTGTTAACTCAGACCGACCCGGACCGTCCGGTTTATGATGTGGTCCTGACTGATATCGTGATGGGGAACATTGACGGCGTCGAAGTCGCCAACGTTGCCCGCAACCAACCTGACCCGCCCGAGGTCATCTTACTCACCGGCCATGCTACGCTGGACACCGCCATTGCCTCCGTCCGCGCCGGGGTCTTCGACTACCTGCAGAAGCCCTGCCAGATGAACCTGTTACGCGAACGCCTGAACGCCGCGATCGCCCGCCGCGAGACCCGGCGGCAGCAGGCGCGCGCCTCAGATGCACTACAGAAAGTTGCCGAGACGATTAACCAGGCCCGGCAGTCGGGAGTTCACACGCCATCTGGAGCAGACCAGACCGGCCAGGCAGCCGGCACCGGCACACGCTACCTGACGGTCGGCGCGCTGCACATTGATACCCACCGCCACGAAGTCTGGCTCAACAACGAGCCACTCCATGTCACCCCAACCGAGTACATGATTTTATCGAATCTGGCAGCCAGCCCGGGACAGGTACACTCATTTCTTGATCTGGCCCGCCCGATCTATGGCGAAGGCACCGATCAGGCCGGCGCGCGTGATCTGATTCGCTGGCACATGCGCAATCTCCGCCATAAATTTCACACCAACTATATTATCAGTGTACGCGGAGTTGGATATATGCTCACCAATCCCGATGAGCCCGGCGGTCCAGCCGAATGACTGCCCGGTGATTCTGGGGGTTACCAATATGGTTGCATGCGGATCACATGTGGAGGAGCGCAGCATGCTGTTCTTAGTTTTACAGAAGTTACGCAGTCCCAAACCCGAAAGGACATTTCGCCTCCGGCAGGGCGGAAGATTCCAGGCTTGTTCACAAAAAAATTCACGTTGTGAGTTTTTTTTGTGAACAAGAAAAAAGAGTACCATGCTGCCGCAGGCGAATCGGGCCATTTGTCCAGGCAGACGCCTGCTTTGGAACCGACCGCGTAATTCCTGTCAGTTTTAGGGAAATGAAATGACACCCTGTTCAACGAAACAGGGTGTCGTCGTCGTCACAGATGATTAATTCAAACCCGAACGACCTGCGACGTAGGCAATTGCCCCGATGATAAACATAGACAGGATAACGAGCAAGCCGCCGAGAAAATCAGGCGTGAAACCGACCGATGCTTCCATAAGTGCCCTCCTTGTCTCATTACTTATATACTCCATATTTTGTTTATACCACATTTGGTTTTTCTGTAAAAGATGACATAATTGGAGAAGTGGAGGAGAGATTGAGGAGAAACAGAGGAGAACCTGTTGCCCGCAAGCATTAAGTAGAAACCTATTGCCCGCAACCGAACAGACCCGGTTGATCCAGATGCATCATCTTGCACCAGTTCATATTCACGCAGATAAACACCTCCCACCGGAACTATCACCAGCGGGAGGTTTGCCACCGCCGAAACGTTGCCATCACAGCACCGCCGCCGACTTAGTCGAGAAGTTGCGCGGCACTCCCTGGTCACTACAATGATAATGCTGCAGAACGCCGGCTATCCCAGATCCTCAACGTCAGCCCCTTGCTCCCGGGCATAGCGTTTCATACTCACAACCGTCTTGCTGAGTTGCCGCACCGCCCCATCCATCTGCTCAAAGAGCGACTCATACTCCTCCTCGGTCAGCGGATCTTCCTCGCCCGTCAACCGATTGAGATGTCGGCCCAGCAAGCTCACCGGATTGTACAACTCCTGCACCACGGTTGCGAGAACCTGGGTCGGCGTTAAGCCCTCCCAGGGATGGGGTTCGTGCCGGGATGTCTGCTCATTCATGGGAGAAACCTCCAGAAGATACGCATCTTATGGTTGACAGTAGCGATCAAACCACTCCAGGGTCCGGGTCAGATGGTCTGCCCGGTGACGCGGCTCGCCGGTACGTGTGAGTTCATGCCCCTCACGCGGGTAGCGCACCAACTCAACTGTCTTCTTTTGACGTCGTAGGAACGCAAATAGTTGCTCCGCTTCGCTGATCGGTGTGCGATAATCCAGTTCACCATGCAGCAAGAGCAACGGTGTCGTAATCTTATGCGCATGCGCCAGGGGCGAGTGATACCAGAGTTCCTCCTGTAACTCCCAGGGATAGCCGCTAAATTCACTCTCGATCAACTCGTGGGCATCACTGGTGCCATACTGCGAAATCAGGCTAAATACCCCCCGGGCCGCCACCGCGCAGGCAAAGCGATCCGTGTGACCAATCAGCCATGTTGTCATAAAACCGCCGTACGAACCGCCCGTTACCGCGATCCGCGCCGGATCAACATGGCCCTGCGCAACCAGGAAATCAATTCCTGCAAGAATATCCGGCGCATCGGCCTCACCCCAGTGATCCCGGATGCTGCCGCGCCACTGCTCGCCGTACCCATCCGAACCACGCGGATTGCAGAAGAAGACAATATACCCCCGCGCCGCGCACACCTGCCACTCGTGCCACATCGACCGATAGCCCGGCCCCCACATAATCGGTGGCCCCCCGTGAATATGGACTGCCAGCGGATACTGCCGGGACGAGTCAAAGTCGGGTGGATACGCCACCCAACCCTGGACCCGCTCATCATCAGGCGCAGTATACCGGATCTCCGCAAACGGTATAACCCGGCGCGCGGCCAGCAGTGCTGCATTGAGTTGCGTCAGTTGGACTTCCTCACCAGTGGGATGGCGCACAAACAGATTGCCGGGCATATCCGGCGTACCCGCCACAAACGCAACCGTACCCGCACCTCCGACATCAAAAGCGCTCACCATCCGGTCTGCATCCACCAGTAAATTGACCTGCCGTTTCGTTGAGTCGGGTTCCGTATCGGTATGGTACACCCCGGTCGTCCCATGCCACCCGGCACTAAAGTAGACGCCCTGGCTATTCGGGTGCCAGCGAAACAGTTCAACACTCCGATCGGTATGCGCCGTCAGCGACTGGGGCTCGCCCCCCGCAACCGGAATCAGCGCTACCCGGTAGCCCCCCGCCAGCAACCGCTCCTCGGGCAGACGGCGAAAGGCAATCATACTGCCATCCGGGGCAGGCTGCGGATCAAAGTAAGAATAGCCCGATCGCGTCAGGATCTCCGGTTTGCCTCCGGTCGTCGGTACCCGTAGCACATCGTAATACCCCAGCAGAGCATCGGCCTCCGGATCACGGGTCGCCGTCGTCAGAAGTGCCTGACCATCCGGCATCCAGACCGGCGCACTATAATGAATATCCCCATCGGTGATCCGGCGCGGCTGCGGTCGATCCGACCGCTCCGGATCAGCAGTAGGAACCGCCACAATATAAATATGGTGGCGGCGATTGTCAAAATAGTCCGTCCCGGTGCGATAAGGCAGGCGAGTAATCACCCGGGGATCATGGCGCTGCGCTTCGGCATACTCCTCTGCTTCCCGCATACGACGCTCTTCCCAGGCATCGGCGGGAGCCACGGGAGCGGTATCCGCATCCGCTTGATCCGCTCGCATCCGCTCGGCTTCATCACAGGCCGAGAGAAACGCAATGCGGGTACCATCGGGACTCCAGGCCGGTTCGCGCGCTCCGCGCGGCATAAAGGTTATCTGCTGGGCCTCCCCACCATCGACGCGAATAACATAGATCTGGCCCCGCTCATCATCTCGGGTTGAAACAAAGGCCAACCGGCGACCATCGGGACTCCAGCGCGGTGTGTGATCCTGCCGCTGACCGGCAGTAAACCGGCGGGGCTGACCATGCATCACCGGAACCAGATAAATTGCTCGCCGGTAACAATTCTGCACACGATCCACCCGCACATACACATACGCGACCGTCTGTCCATCCGGGCTCATACGTGGATCTTCCAACCAGTCAAGGTCATAGAGATCGCTGATCACAAAAGGCGTTCGTTCAACTACCGTCACAGATGCAGCTTTCTACGTTAGAACAACAACGAAACGAGCGACCTGCCACAGAAACAACGCGATCGGCCAAAACTGCTATCAGAGAACGTACCATTGCTCAGTAGCGCTCTGTATTGTACCACAAGCCACTCCACCGCCAAGAATCAATCGTTCAACCAGACATATCAACTCGTCCTGTGGTTGGTCGTTTATCCACTGGATGAACATACCCGGGCAGCAACAAACTACCGACTATCATCTAATTCTTACCCGCCATGCTACGGATGCAGCCAGTCCGACCCACCATAGCATACGCCTTCCACCCTGCCTGACCCTGAATATAGCGGGAGAGCACTGCCGACGTATAGCGCTCTTGCACACCGCAATACAAAAGCATCAGGCAAAACCACACTTAACAGCCAATTTTGAAGCAATCATGCTGGTAGAACTGGTTTCAGACTTGACACCATACGCAAATAGTCGTATACTCCAATCATTAACAATATTTTATAAAACTCATACTACTATTTACAGGTAGAACAGACACCAGGCAAATCAGCACCGCTGCATAAGAAACCGGCACTTTCATACAAGTCGGTGAAGTTGTTGCACATCATAGGAGAATGTAGTACCCCGAAGAAGAGTCGCACCGCCCGGTATATCGCGGGAGTAACGGCTTTGTCCGCAGATTCACGTTCTGACCAATATCTTGCTTATTGCCGGGAATACACACCGCGCAAGCTCCCAGGTCAACTAACTGTTCGCGTAACAGTTTCACAGCAACTGATAACCGTAGGAACGGACGTAGTAACACCGCTAACGGCGTATCCTGTCCATTTACTGAACAGTATCATCACCTATCGCAGCTACTGTTCGCGTAACAGTTTCACAGCAACTGATAACCGTAGGAACGGACGTAGTAACACCGCTAACGGCGTATCCTGTCCATTTACTGAACTGTATCATCACCTATCGCAGCTATCGTAGTATCACTCCATGCAGCTTTTCATAAAATACACCCAAATAGCGATAGACGCAGGAGTAGCAGGCTTTGCCATGTCTAAAGTTGTGCATGTATCGTATTACTTAGTTACAAGGAGCATCTCTCGATGAGCGAAGCATCAACGGCCGTGCTGTATGATGCCCCTCCGGCCAATCTGCCCCTCTCAGTCATGTTATTTCACGCGGCGATGCGCGAGGAAATTGCGATAAGCGAGTTTGCCGAACGACTGGGGATCGGTGCGCTTTCGCTCCGACAATTTATCTCTGGGCAAACCCAGCGCCCCCGGGGGCGCACCCTGGAGTTGATCGCCAGTGCGCTCGATATCCCGGTTGAAGTCGCCCGTGACCAAACCGCCTTGCGTCCAACATCAGCGCCACGCTTTGCCGACTGGCTGGACGAGCGTATGCACAATGGCCGCTACTCACGCGCGAAACTAACGCGTGAGACGCGCATTAGTGATGGTGCCCTGCGCAATTATCTCTCTGGTCAGACCTTACCCGATGCCGACCAGGCCCAGCGCCTGGCCCGCTGCCTCGAGGTGGACTCGCTTGAACTGGCGAAGGTGCTGGTAGCCGATCAAACGGTTCGCTCCGGCGGGGAGACTATGCCCCCACCGGAACCGGATATTATCCCGGACGAAACCATACCATTTGCCGACGAAGATCCCTACCTGCCGGATGAAGAAGACGAGGACGAGTTTGTCGATGACCAGACATCAGTCCGCCGCTTTAATCGGATCAATCGGCTAACAACTACCGAAATCATGGGAGATGAAGAGCATCTCCTGA
Organism: Chloroflexaceae bacterium; assembly: GCA_034437035.1. Lineage (GTDB taxonomy): Bacteria > Chloroflexota > Chloroflexia > Chloroflexales > Chloroflexaceae > CAKZQX01. Next base: position 50,116 of record DAOTUI010000219.1, on the reverse strand, counting down.
ATCTCTGGCGGCAACTGCATCCCCAGGGTCGCCGTGCAACGCTCATCTATATCGCCGGGTTACTGGCAGAAGGATAAAACCTGAAGGCGCGACTCCGGCGTGTGGCAGCTATGCTGCTGCACGCTAGAGCCGACGGCAACACGCCGGCCCCGGCATACTGCCCGGCACTGCGCCCGCCACAACCGGCTGTTGCGTTTTCGCATGAGCCATGCTAGAATCGAACATTATAGCAGTAGAAGCAACCTGGCCTGCCTATGTCAGAACAAATTATTGATAACACCCAGACACAGCATATCCCCGGCATTGATGCCGAGGCCACACCATTTTTAAGCGTAGGATTGGGATTGACCGGGCTTGTTCTGGGACTACGACCCCGGCTGGCCCCCCTGCCCCTGGCTTTGACGGCGCTGACGGCGCTGCTCTATCGTGACCCGGAGCGCCAGACTCCCGCTGATCCTACCACCCTTTTTGCCGGCGCTGACGGTACCATACTGGAAGTCAGCGAATTTTACGAACACCGCTTCCTGCATACCGATGCGCTCCGCATCGCAACCGGGTTGTCGCCGTTCGATGTGCCGGTGCAGCGCAGTCCCGTATCCGGAACCGTCACCTATGTTGAACGGGTCAGCGGTGACTATCGCCCGATCAACGATCCTTTGGCCACCGAACAGAATACCCGTATGTACATCGGGATTGAAACGGCCTGGGGGCCGCTGCTGCTGGTACAGATGGCCGGGCCAGTGGCCCGGCGGATTGTGTGCCGGGTGCAGCCAGGCGATCAGATAAATGCCGGTGAGCGGATCGGTACCGTGCGGTTTGGTGCGCGCCTGGATCTGATTGTTCAGCGCGACTCACTCGCTGCACTGGTGAATGTCGGTCAGCGCTCAACCGCCGGTGTCACCCGCATCGCCCATATCATCCCGTTATAAATCTGGTCTTGCTCCCCCAACCAGGTGTCACGGTACAGTGCGGCGGGTGAGACTCGCTGAGTGGTTGTAACATGCTTCCTGCGCCTCTCCTGGTCTCCCATAATATTTATTAGAGCCTTCCCTATCCTCGGCTGCGACAACAATACGACAGGCCATGCTACCACAGGCGCGGCTGCTTTTCGCCTCATCAAACATCCGGTTTGCACGCCTACTGCGTACGTTATGTCAAATAACAGGAGTTACGCGGTGGGTCACGCAAAAGGCATTTTCGCCTCCGGCAGGGCGGAAGCTTCCATGCTTGTTCACAAAAAATGTTGCACGTTGTGCAACATTTTTTGTGAACAAGCTAAAACGAGTACCATGCTACCGCAGGCGAATCGGGTTTTCATCGGGTCAAACGTCCGGTTTGAACACGTATTGCGTAACTTATGTCAAATGCGGGAAGCATCGCTCTATCACCAGTAACTCTGGTATAATATCACCGCGCAGTAAGTAGGCGGAGCAGCAGCGACAATGGCTGACGAAGAGCGACACCTGATAGAAGCAGGTCAGCATGGAGATGTAGAGGCGTTCAACCAGATTGTACGCCTCTACGAAGGACGGGTTTATAACCTGTGCTATCGCATGCTTGGTGATAGCGACTCTGCCGCCGATGCGGCCCAGGAAACATTTCTCTCGGCGTTCCGCAACCTGCGCCGCTTTCGCGGCGGCTCTTTTCGCTCGTGGATGCTGCGCATTGCCACCAACACCTGCTACGACATCCTCCGCGCACGCAAACGCCGTCCGGCGATCTCGCTTGATGCGGCACTGGCAGCCGACGATGTGAATCCCCACGCCTTTGACCCACCGGACCAGCGTGAGTCGCCCGACGAGTTTGCGCTACGCCGGGAGCTTGGTGCCGCAATCCAGCAGGGACTGAACCACCTGCCCGAGGATCAACGCATAACAATAATTTTGTGTGATGTTCAGGGTATGCCTTACGACGAAATAGCCCAGATTACCGGAACAACCCTGGGTACCGTCAAATCCCGGTTGAGTCGTGGGCGTGCGCGGCTGCGCGATCTGCTGAAAGCCGGGGAACTATTACCGGCACGCTACCGTCATGAGGGCGAGAACCATGGAACATAAACGAAGAAACGGAAAACCGGTACGCTACCCATGACCGCCAACCCATTTCAATCCAATCTATCAGACGACGATCGGCTGCTGTTATCGAGCTATATTGATGACCAGCTTACCCCGGCCGAGCGGAACAGGCTGGAGCAACGTCTGCAGACCGAACCGGATCTCCGGGCGGAACTGGAGGAACTGCGCGCCACAACGATGCTGCTGCGGGATACGCCGCCCCTGGTACCACCCCGCTCCTTTACCCTCGCTCCGGATCAGGCACGCACGCGCCGGCCGCTGCTGTCAGGGTGGGTCCGCCTGGGCAGTGCGCTGGCGGCAATCGTGCTGGCGCTGACATTCACAGGTGTGTTCATTTTTTATGGACAAACCATGTCGGGCGGCTCAGTGGCACAGATGGTCGAAGAACCGGCAACTGCACCGCGTACCTTTGAATCGGCGGAAACGGCCGCTCCCTTTGCAGAAGAAGGAGCAGCTATGAGCGGTGCTGCCGGAGACGCGGCGGAGCAGGCCGCCGATGAAGCGGTTCCACTGAACGAAGCAACCGAAGCCATTGCCGAAGCAGAAATGGCAGAAGCGGAAGAGGCGGCACCTGCTGCACCGCCAACCCCTACGACGGCGGCAACCCGAGCGGTGGCAGTCCAGCCTACAGCGGCCCTGGTAGAGCCTGACGGAGTAACCCTGGCAGTACCGGAGGAGGAGCGCACCGATGATATGCAGGCGACTGCGCCTCTACCTGAGGCAACGGTGCCCGAACAACTATCTCTGACGCCATTGCCCCAATCGCCCGAGACACTCGGCTCGCAGACGCGCGACCTGGGTGGGCAATCGGCCCCAGCCGCGCCCGCTGAACCTGGCGGACCGGCACTTCTGCCGCCGGCCGCGGTCGCCTTGCTCCTGGTGATCCTCCTGGCCGGCGCATGGTATGTCCGGCAGCGCCGTAGCCGGCGTTGAGCAGGCAAAACAGTTTACTTATTTTGGCGATCATGTGGTCTTGACAAAGGGGCCAAGTTTACGGAGGTATGCATGGGTTTAATCTCCAGGTAGATCGGCGGAAGATACCCGGCAGGCCTGAGAGTGGCTATATGCATACCACAACACCAGGTTCCCGGTATGCCATGCGCCGGGTAAGACCGGGATGAAGATCACATAGCTATGGGCAAATGCTCAACAAATACTTTGCAAAGGCTTGACAAAACAAAAAATGAGCGGATAATGAGAGAGCCACCAATCGCGGAACGTGTCTGTCGCTCCTGCTATAGAACAGGAGCAGAGGAATTATTGCACCCTGGTGCCTGGAAATTGTGTTTATGTCGCTTACCGTTACGTTCTGTGCGCTCTGCATAGCCCGGCATGATCTACTGATGCAAACGATTCATGACCTGCAGTGTGAATACCCCGATGAGTTATTTATTGTCGAGTTGAACTGCATGGCTGCGTGCGAAGATGTTCCGGCTATGCTGATCGAGAGCGAGTATCTGCCGCGCATTACCCCCGAAACCCTGTATGAACGAGTAAGAGCGCAACTACCCGCACATCAAAATTAAAGTACGCGACTTACGCTGTGGATGCCTAACCTGGACGTTTGATCCCGATGGAAGCCTGATGTGCCTGCGGCAGCATAGTACGCTTTTTGGGGACTCTTCCACCCTGCCGGAGGCGATATCTGCTTCCAAACGAGTGACCGCGTAACGCGTGTCAGATAACAGGACTTACGCGGTGCGGACTGTTCCGTCCGTATGCTAGACCCAGCAGCCGGATACGCCTGCGGCAGCATGGTACGTTTTTACCTTTTTCACAAGAACTTGCACTTTGTGCAAATTCTTGTGAAAAGATCAGGTTGCTTCCGCCCTGCCAGAGGGAATGTTCAGTGCCAAACGCGGGATTACGTGATCATCAGGTCAGCACTGGCAGGTTCGCGTTCTTCGCTCATTTCGCGTTGTTCGTGGTCCAAACCCCTACCGCATAACTCGAGCCAAATTGAAGAATATTACTACTTACCGGCAGTGTAGGCCGATCCATCGGCCACCGATTGTCCAGGGTCTGCGTGGATCAACTGGTGAGCTACCCGCAGGTAAGCTGAGGTGCGCTGGACATACACTGTGGCGGTTGGGTTAGCGCGTATCTGTTGTGGCTGGACAATGCCCTGGTTATGCCATGCTGCCAGGGTGCGCCAACTGACCGGCACATCCTCGAACCGGGCGCGATACATGCCGCGCTCCAGATTAGCCGCCAGATACTCAATTGCCAGATCATCCCGGCTGATCTCGTGGGTAATGGCCGCAAACAGCGCTTCCTGTGAGGTGTAGTTCTCCGGGGCAATGCTGCTCCCGGCGACCTGGAGCGGCACCGTGATAACCCGGGTCGGCGCGGGAACCGGCACCTGCTGCTCTAAAATCTCCAGGGCTACGGAGGGGCGCAGATTGCTGGGCCAGACGCTAAAGTTGCTGCCCAGGCCGCTGCTGTTGACGCTGACCTGCGCATGTTCATAGAATGGCGTCAGCACGCGCAGCACCTCGACCTCATCTTCCAGCCAGCCGTTATGCTCGTTGTACATCAGCAGCGCAATGACTTCGGCGAACTGTGTATCGCTCATGCCGGAGAGATCGGAACGGTTGTGCCGTGCCGCCGCTGCCAGGATGGTTGGGCGCAGTGCTTCCATCCGCGCCGCCAGTTCCGGGCGCACATACGGCTCGATAAACAGCCTGGGCGCGTCGAATGGATGTCCCCGGCATCCCGATCGCACCGGCATAGCGACGTGGGCCGGCTGCGATAGTGCCGACAGCGACAGATGATTGGTTATGCGGGTTGAGTGTAGTCGGGAATAGTCAAAGGTATGGACAGAACCACAGAGTGCCGGCAGTAGGAGTGCGAGGATGAACAGGATCAACAGCCGGCATGTGCTAACACGATGATAAATATTCATAGACTACAGTGGTTGCTCCATCAATATTTTTCCTCAAAGACAGGACTTACGCGGTGGACGTTCAAACCGGACGTTTGACCAGATGGAAGCCGGCTTCGCCTGCGGCAGCATGGTACGTTTTCGATCTTTTTGGGGAAGCGGAAGGAAATACTCATCCCTTCTGTGCTCCATCGTCCAGTGGGCGTGGCAGCACCAAGCGGAGGAGAGCAGACCAAGGGATGGATTAAAGTTTCCGCTTCCCTTGGAAAAAAAGTGGCGCTCCGAGCCACTTTTTTTCCAAGAAGGATGGTCGGTTCCGCCCTGCCGGAGGCGAAAATTCCTTTCGGGTTCGTGACCGCGTAACTCCTGTCAAAGAGAAGACGCATAACAGCAAACGCCGGTTCCACATGCGAACCGATATCTGCAGACCCAGTACGACGGTGTGTAGGATATTTATGCAGCAGATGTATGACACCGTATTGTAGAGGTATCGCTATAGATATGCAAAATTGGGGGTAAACGCTTGACACCTTCTCCTGACCACACGTATAATTGCCTGTAACATCTTAAGGAGTGGTGCGCCGCAATGAATAACAGTGATTTTGAACAACTGGTTGTCGATGCCCTGGAGAGCCTGCCGCCCGAGTTTGCGCGCTACCTGGAGAATGTCGAAGTTATCGTTGAGCGCCGTCCTACCGGCGAACATCGCCGCCGAGTGGGGCTGAAGCCCTGGCAGTCGCTCTATGGGCTCTACGAGGGTGTCCCGCTGACGCGGCGAAATCACTTCGGTGTCCAGGTGCCCGATACGATTATTCTGTTTCAGGAGCCGCTGGAGCGCGACTTTTCAACCGCCTCGGCGCTGCAGAGTCAGGTACGGCGTACCGTGTTGCACGAAATAGCTCACCTCTTTGGCATTAGTGACGCACGCTTACGTGAACTGGGAGCCTATTAATACTATGAACTATCGTGCAGTGTTGCATGCACGGAATCTCTTTTTCCTTCTGCTCTATATCACAGCACTGGCCCTGGCTGCCGTGCTGGTGTACGAGACGTTGCTGCTGACCCGGCAGGTGCCTTCGCCGTTCAGCGGCGGTGTTGCAGTTGTGGCTGAGCCGACCAGCACCGCTCCTGCTCTGATGGGGAGTACCGCCATGTCCGCCAACCCACCTACGCCGGTTCCCACCGTTCCGCTGCTGGAGTTAAGCCTGCCGGCAGAGCAGCAGTTTGGCTACCATCCCAAAACCGGGCGGTATATTGCGGCCTGGCTGCCGCCATCGTTCAGCGGTGGCGCGCGCGAGTCGTTTGAGGCCAACAAAGATATCCTCGATGAAATCAGCCCGTTCTGGTACACGACCGATGGGAGCGGCCGGCTCTATGGGACGCGTGACGACGAACTGGTGCGCATTGCCCACGAGAATAATGTGCTGGTGATCCCGACAATCCATAACGTCGGCGATTATGAAGCAGTTATAGACATACTGTCCGACCCGCAACGCCGGACGAACCATATTCAGCATATCCTGGATGAAGTGCTGGCCCGCAACTATGATGGTATCGATATCGATTATGAGTCACTTGATCCGGGATTGCGCGAAGAGTTTTCGGCCTTTATTATCGAACTGGCCGATGCGCTCCACTCGCACAACAAAATGCTGACGGTTGCGGTGCATGCCAAGGATAGCGACTATGGCGGACTGGGTGGCTATCAGGATTGGGTGGTGATGGGCAAGTATGTGGATCGCCTGCGCATTATGACCTATGATTACCACTGGCGCGGTAGCGGTCCCGGCCCGGTTGCGCCACTCTACTGGATCCAGTCGGTTGCGGAGTATGCCCAGACGGTGGTTGATCCCTCGAAGATTGTTATTGGCGTACCGTTTTATGGCTATGACTGGCCCGAATCGGGTGGTCCGGCCCGCGGGCTGCCCTGGGGCGATATCGAGGATCTGATCGAAGAGCAGGGGTTAACCGTCGATCTGCGGCAGCGTGATGACCGGGGGCTGATCCAGGAGAGCCGTCTGTTCTATGAAACCGAGGCGGGAAGACGTGAGGTCTGGTTTATGACGGATCAGAGCCTCGCCTCAAAGCTTGACCTGGTACAGGAGATGGATCTGGCAGGGATTGCGATCTGGCAACTGGGCTATGAGAAGCCGGAATATTGGGAAGTTATTCGCAGCCAGTTAGTGGAAGACCCGGTGCAGATCCAGCGGGAAATAAACCAGTGGTTGCCGGAGCATTAAACGTATGCATAAAGCATTTAGCAGCCGCCCGGCCGAGGGAGGGACACAGTTGACGGTACCACCCGGCCGGCAAGATGGTTCCAATGGTGCGCCGGAGGCCGGTGTCCGCGCCAATACCGCTGAGGCGAATCGGCTCTACCAGCGCGGGGTTGCCGCCGCGCGGGGTGGGCAGCGCCGCATCGCCGCCGGGTTCCTGACGCGTTCGGTGCAACTGGACCCGCGCAATGAGCGGGCCTGGCTCTGGTTGAGCGGTGTGCTGGATGATCCGCACCAGATTGCCTTCTGCCTGCGCGCTGTGCTCAAGCTCAATCCCGCCAATGAGCGGGCGCAGAAGGGGTTGCACTGGCTGGAGGAGCGGCAACTGCTGCAGGGCCAACCTAAACCCTCGCCTGTCTTGAATGTACAGCTTGATGAGCCGTTGCACCAGCGGGAAGCCCGCGAACATACGGAGTCCTGGTGGGTCAACTGGCGGCGCACCCGCCGCGATATGCGGCGGGTGCAGTTGCTCTTCTGGAGTGTGCCGCTGATCCTGTTGAGCCTGGCCCTGGTGCTGCACCAGTCCTTTGGAACGGCAGTGGAGCAGAGCAATAACCCGCCGCCGGTGCCCGCCGAAATCTCGTCCGCGGTTATGCCCGAAGTCAGCGTAGAGAATAGCGTGGTACCGATCCTGGAGTCGGAGATGGCGTCGGTGCGCCAGGGGAAGTTGATCAGCTACTTCGACACGATGGATGCCATGCGGCAGCAACTACGCAATGCTGTGGATAGCTACCGCAATGCTACCTCCCGGCCCGGCGGAACCTCGGTTGGGCATGCCTCCGCTGCGCAGCGTCTGCGCGATCAGGTGGAGCAGATCCATACCAGCATGAAAGCCGTGACGCCCCCGGCGGAGGTGGAACAGGCCCATGCATCCTATCTGCGCGGGTTAGAGGTGGAAATTGACGCGCTCAACGAGTTGCTCGAGTTTTACAGCAGTTATGAGGTTGAGCGCGCAAATCGGGCGGCCCTTGGGTTTCAGGAGGCGAGCGGGTATATCAACCGGGCCCGCGCTGAGTTTGACCGCTATGCGCAACAGATCGGTCTACTCAACACGGTTCCCGTGCATACGCCCCGTTAGTACGAAACGTTGAGGGGATAGACCAGCATTTCGGCGAAGACCACCTGATCGCGCCCCCCGGCTTTAGCCTGGTAGAGGGCGCTGTCCGCGGCCTTCAGCACCTCGTCACCGGTTGCGCCATGGATGGGGAAGACGGCAACCCCCAGCGACACGCTGACGCTGCCGAGCGTTTGTCCGGCATGCTGCACCTGCATCTGCTTCACACTTGCCCGTACCTGCTCGGCGCGGCGGTGGGTATCTTCCAGCGATGCCCCCGGCAGAATCAGGACAAACTCTTCCCCCCCATACCGGCAGACAATATCTTCGCCGCGTGTCTCCAGTTGGAGAAACTCAGCCACACTGCGCAAGAGTGTATCACCGCCATCGTGCCCATAGGTGTCATTAAACTGTTTAAAGTGGTCGATATCCAGCATCACCACGCCAACCGAGTGTTCGGCCCGCTCGGCCCGGCGCAGTTCGCGCTCCAGTGTCTCGTCCAGGTAGCGCCGGTTGAACAGCCCGGTCAACGGATCGCGGATCGACTGCCGGCGTAGCGTGACCCGCAGACGCACGTTCGACAGGGCCAGCGCGACCTGTTTCGCCAGTGCTACGGCCAGATGCTGTTTGGCTTCGCTGGTGCGCTGGTTGAGCCCGGCTTCACGCCCGGCAACTGGTGGCGCAATCTGGAGATGCAGCACACCCAGCGTTTCGCCCTGGGCCGTCAGGGGCACACAGATAGAAGACTGACCACCCATTGCATGCACATGCGCACACATGATATCCGTGAGCGGATCATCCACCACATGCACCCGTCCCAGGCGGAGCGCCCAGCACTCCTCGGTGGTAAAGTCATGCACATCCATGGGTAACTCGCCCCAGACCACAACCGGCTCAATTGAGCGCTGGGTTGTTCGGCGCACTCCCAGCATGCCCGAGTCGCCCGGAAACAACCGCCGCGCAAAGCGGACAATGACGCCGTAGGCTTCCTCAACGGAGGTACAGATCTGCAGCACCTCGCTCAGTTCGCTAAGAATGGTGATTTCGTGGGTGCGCTGCTCCAACTCGGCTACCCAGGTCGTCAGGCTAATGTTGGTCTGCCGCAGTTCCGCCTCGACCCGCTTCATCTCCGTAATATCGCGGGCAATGGCCGTTATGCTGGTCATCTCGCCGGCGGCATTATAGTGGGGATTAATGGTCCAGAGCATGGAGTAGACTTCGCCACTCCGGCTGAGCAGCCGATTCTCGAAGGTCGCGCTGGTAATACCGTTCTGCATCCAGGTCATAAAGGCCATCTCGGTGCGCACGCGATCATCGGGATGCACAAAATCGAATACCAACCGGCCCAGACACTCCTCCGGCGGCAGGCCACAGAGACGTTCGGTGTTGTGATTAACGTAGGTGAAATAACCGTCGGCATCCACCTGGGTAATCAGATCATCGGTGCCCTCAACTACGGCACGGTAGCACTCCTCTTTCATGCGCAACGCTTCTTCGACCCGGACCTGCTCGGTAATATCCCGGTTGCCGGCACGCTGCCCCAGTCGCCGGCGCTCCCGGTCATACACCGGCTGGCAGGCATGCCCAATCCAGCGTTCTTCGCCATCGCGGGTTGTAATGCGAAACCGGGTGGAAAAGGCTCCGGCACACTGTCCTTCCCCGTGCAGATGTTCCGCCACCCGTTGCCGGTCATCCGGATGGATAATCCTTTCCAGCCAGTCCGGGTCGGCCTGAAATACCTCCGGCGCGTAGCCGGTAATGCGTTCACAGGACGGTGAGACATAGAGATAGCGCCCATCCACGCCGACCCAGTATTCCCAATCGTAGGTAAAATCGGCAATCATGCGAAAGCGCGCTTCACTCACACGTAACTCCTGTTCCATACGCTTCAGATAGCTGATATCTGCGAGAACACAGACAATCCCGGCGGCTGCATCAGGTTGCGCCGGAAGCAATACCCCGGACAACAGAACCGGGAGCAATGCACCGTTCCGGGTGCGGCAAACTTGCTCAACGCCGCTGATTGTGCCATGTCGCCGGATCGATGGGAGAATGTCGCGATGAAACTGTGATGGGCTATGCGCAAAGAGCAGCGTTACATCCTGCCCGAGCAGGTCAGCTTCTCGATAGCCGGTTTGTTGACATAGCGCCGGGTTGACCAGCCGAATAGTTCCTTCGAGTGTCATGATCGCAACACCCTCGGCTAGCGACCAGAGCATATCGTGGGTTGCCGGCTCCGGCGTGGGGGCAAAAATCCGACCATGGAAGGTGCCATAGAACAGTATACTCCCACCGCTAACGGCTGCCAACGCCGAAATCTCCATAACTGGAAGACGTGTGCCGGCCAGGAGCAGCAGAAAGAGCAGCGCATTGATCAGAGCCGGGACAACCAGCCCGGCCAGCAGTAACTGTCGCCGTCGCCGGGTGCGGGGATCGGCTAACCTGACTGGAGCCGTTATGAACCGCACCGTCCAGATCAGCGTCAGCAGCAGCAGCCAGACCAGACCAATGCTACCGAACCCGACCAACCCGGAGGGGGCAAAGGCCCAGAGGTTCCAGGTGCCCCGTATCGGCATGCCGAGCGGTCCCACAAAGGGGTAGAGTAGCGCCAGGAGTAGCGCCGAGCCATACACTCCTGCCAGAATCGGATAGGTAAAGCGCATGTGCAGATTAGCCCCCTGCCATGCCAGGTGAAATCCGACGGCCGTTGTGGGAAAGAGCAGCAGCAACCAGCCACTCCAGAAGGCTGCGGCTTCAATCGTCTGCGCGGCCTGGAACTCAAACACTACAAAGAAAACCAGTCCCATGCCCAGACAGTAGGCCGCCACCAGATAGTTGCGCTGTTGGGGTACAGCCTGATCATAGATAAGGTTCGCCAGCGACAAATAGAGCGCAGCGGCCAACAGCGGTATGACTGTAAGTAGATTCATGAGCGTTCTTCATTGAACAGAACCCCAACACCTGGAAGCAACAGTCTGCCGGTTATCAGGGTCACAAAGGGGGCAACGCATGCGTCGCCCCCCTTTCTCCTAAACAACCACAGCCTGCCGGGAAGGTCGCCGATGCCCTTCCGGTGTGGTAAGATATACGTTTCATTCTAAGTTTACCGCATAACATGTGGTATGTCTATCCGTAGAGTCCCTGATTTTGTGTTCGGAGAATCCTGTCTACATAGCTCATACCGGCAAGTTGGGGGGCATCGGTGAGCTATTTGCGCCGCAATTCGTTGCGTACTATCATTAGCAGACCGAAGCACGCTGCCCGGATGGTCGTTCTGCCGTAGCACGGTACTTGCCTGCGCCGGAGCGGACATACCGACGGGCGGCGTACGAAACAGCGTTTCCACCAGCGTGATCTCATCACCGGGAATCACGCACAAAGGTCAGCCAGAGGAGCAAACTATGCCATGGAACAACCGGAGTAAGATCGTCACCGAAGGCGTTCAGCGTACGCCCAATCGGGCAATGCTGCGCGCGGTCGGGTTTAGCGACGAGGACTTTAGCAAACCGATTGTGGGGATTGCCAATGGCTTCAGCACCATCACCCCCTGTAATGCAGGGCTGAACGACCTGTCCCTCCGTGCGGAGGCGGCGATGCGTACAGCGGGGGCGATGCCGCAACTCTTTGGCACAATTACCATCAGTGACGGCATCTCGATGGGTACCGAGGGGATGAAATACTCGCTCGTGTCCCGCGAGGTCATCGCCGATGCGATTGAGACGGTCTGCAATGGACAGAGTATGGATGGGGTGCTGGCCGTCGGCGGGTGTGACAAGAATATGCCGGGGGCGCTGATTGCGATTGCGCGCCTGAATATTCCGGCCATCTTTGTCTATGGCGGGACGATCAAACCCGGGCACTACAAAGACCGTGACCTGACAATTGTTAGCGCATTTGAGGCGGTCGGGCAGTACAGCGCCAAAAAGATCGCTGAAGACGAACTGCTGGAAGTTGAGCGGCGCGCCTGCCCGGGTGCCGGCTCATGCGGCGGAATGTTCACCGCCAACACAATGTCCTCGGCAATCGAGGCGCTGGGCATGAGCCTGCGGGCCTCATCAACGATGGCGGCGGAAGACCCGGAGAAGGCCTACAGCGCCGCGCGTTCCGGGGAGGTGCTGGTGGAGGCCATTCAGCAGCAGCGGCTGCCCCGCGCGATTATGACCCGCAAAGCGTTTGAGAATGCCATTACCGTGGTGATGGCGCTGGGCGGCTCGACCAATGCGGTGCTGCATCTGCCGGCAATTGCGCATGCCGCCGAGGTACCACTGACCATCGACGACTTTGAGACGATCCGGCAGCGGGTGCCGGTGCTCTGCGATCTGAAGCCGTCGGGCCGGTATGTGGCGACGGATCTGCACCAGGCCGGCGGTGTACCGCAGGTGATGAAGATCCTCCTGACGCATGATCTGCTCCACGGCGACGCGCTGACCATCACCGGCCAGACTATTGCCGAGGTGCTGGCGGATGTGCCGGACGAGCCACCCGCCGGGCAGGATGTGATCCGGCCCTGGGGTGAGCCGATCTATGCGCAGGGGCATCTGGCGATCCTGCGGGGCAACCTGGCCCCGGAGGGCTGTGTTGCCAAGATTACCGGCATCAAGCATCGTAGCATCACCGGCCCGGCACGCGTGTTCGAGTCGGAGGAAACCTGCCTGGAGGCGGTCCTGGCGGGCACGATCAATCCCGGCGATGTGCTGATTGTGCGCTACGAGGGACCGAAGGGCGGTCCCGGCATGCGCGAGATGCTTGCGCCCACCTCGGCGATTATCGGCGCGGGACTGGGCGACTCAGTCGGGTTGATCACCGATGGGCGCTTCTCCGGCGGCACCTATGGCCTGGTTGTCGGCCATGTTGCACCTGAGGCGGCGGTGGGTGGCCCGATTGCGCTGGTGCAGGAGGGCGATTCGATCACCATTGATGCGGACGCCCGCCGGCTCCAGATCAATCTGCCGGATGACGAACTGGCCCGCCGCCGGGCAGCCTGGCAGCCGCCGGCGCCCCGCTACACCCGGGGCGTCCTGGCAAAATATGCCCGGCTCGTCTCCAGCAGCAGCCTGGGAGCCGTGACCGATCTGCATTTGAGCGAGTGATCCGGTGATACCGATGTGTTGTCATCGCCACAGAGAACACAGAGATGATACACGGGAATGTGCCGCCGTTGCGCTCATTGCGCCTGTTCCCGTTGATTGCTGGTTTGCCGGCACATTGGTATGATTAGGTGCCGCGTGTCCAGGCGTGCCTGTCCGGATTGCCGTTTTTATGACACGACGTACGCGGTGGGCATTCAAATCAGGCCTTTGCCTGGATGAACGGCCCGATTCGCCTGCGGCAGCGTGGTACGTGATCTATCTTCTTCACAGAAATTTGCACCCTGTGCAAATTTGCTGTGAAGAAGAATGGAATCTTCCGCCCTGCCGGAGGCGGAATGACCTGCCTGGTCAGGGACCGCGTAACGCGTGTTTATGAGGGCACAGCGGACTGCACGCATCCGCGTGCCCTTCACCTGTTTTATACCACACAGCAATTCCAGCCTTACAATCGCGCTCCAGTTGTCTCTGGTATACTACCCGCGTGCTAAACGACCAGTTTTACGACGCAGTGCGTCCCTATCTCGAAGACCAGGTATGCAATACAATCACAACTGTTACTGCTCTTGCACCACCAGGCGCTGCCTGCAGGTAAGCCGTCTGCTACTGCTGCTGATCCTGCTTCTGACCAGTTGCACGCCGGAGCCGTCCGCCTCGCCGCTGTCGGCGGGGGAACTGCCGCCGGTGACAGTGCGAGGGGCACAACTGCGTGCCGGCGGACGCCCGTTTGAGGTACGCGGGGTCAACTATCTGCGCCCATCAACCGATGATCCGGTTGTCTGCCCACGCCTGCAGTTTGGCGCGGACGGCAACTGCCCGTGGGATCTGCCCACCATCCAGTCCGACCTGGACCGGTTACAGGCGCTGGGGGTTAACAGTGTGCGGCTCTTCCTGAACTTCTATGTGTTTGGCGGCGCACAGTTAACCGATCCAGACTACCGCATGGACCTCTGGCTGGAACGCCTCGATATTTTCATCACCGAGGCAAATCAGCGCGGGATCTATATCATGCCGGTGCTGCTGGCAAAGTACCCGCAGGACCGCTTTGCCCCGGAAGACTACACGCTGGCGCTTGAGCGACATGTGCGCCCGGTGGTAACGCATATGGCCGGCAAGCCGGGCATCCTGGCCTGGGATCTGTTTAACGAGCCGGATATCGGTAGCCCGGTCGATATCCGCTGCTGGGATTGGGACAACGCCGATTTCCCGCTCTGCTTCCGGCTGGCGAACGAGCGGAAGCAGTTTATCCAGGCAGTTCATGATGAGGTCAAGCGGCTCGACTCGGAACGACTGACGACGGTGGGCCTGGCCTTTGCCAAGAACTATTTCGAGCCCTGGGAGGCGGACCTGCGCCTGGCCGATGTGGTCGATTTCTACACATTTCACTACTATGACGATGATCCCTACGACAGCGGGCGCTATGCCGCGCACTGGTACTATGGGCAGGGCTTCCCGGACGATCTGCAACGCGCCGTTGCCGAGTTAGCCACCCTGGAGCCGCAACGGCCGGTGGTGATTACCGAGTTGGGTTTCCCCACCGACGCGGGCAGCCGGCGCGCACCCACCGACCTGGCCCATGATCTGCGCCTGGCACAGCAGACCGCGCGTGCGGCCGGGGCCGACGGTATCCTGCTCTGGCCCTTCCAGGACGAGCCGGAAGAGCTGATTGGTGACCTTTATCAGTAATTGACACGCGTTACACGGTAGAATCTGTTCCGGTCCGGTGCCGGCCCCGAATGCCGGAATCGCCTGCGGCAGCATGGTAGCTTTTTTACCTTTATTCACAAAAAATTTGCACTTTGTGTATTTTTTTGTGAATAAGAATGGGGTTTTCCATCCTGCCGGAGGCGAGATTTCCTTCTGGATTCGTAACCGCATAACGCGTGTGACTGATAAAACGTATGCGGTGGTGGTTCAAACCGGGTGGTTGATCAGATGGAAGCCTGCCGCGCCTGCAGCAGCCTGGCCGGGGGTCGGATTTTTTGCCAAGAGATGATCTCTTCTGCGCTGCCGGAGGCGCAAAGCACCCGCTCGTAACGGGTAGCACTAAACCAACTATTTAGTTGTCAAACAATTGCACAGGTCAACTTTTCAAATTTCCATATCGCCTTTATAATAGGATGCCGATGCTCCCCAGCCTGAGTCTGTGCAGGCGCTATAACTCATAACACTATATCCAGGCAAACTGGCCCGGCACTCCCCTCAGCCAGGGTGGAGAGTATCATGTTTCGCTTCGGTGCTGACGGCGGGCTGATTGCATGCGAAGCAGGGTCGTACGTGCATCAGATGCGATGCGGCAGAAGCGGAATATACGACTCTGGTGCAAGACTTTTTGAATGTTAAGGTGCAGGTCTATGAAACTAGGTGTCCCCAAGGAGACATTTCCCGGTGAAAAACGTGTTGCCTTGATCCCTGCCGATATCCCGACTCTCAAGAAACAGGGGGTGGAGATCCTGATCGAGCCAGGCGCTGGTGAAGCCGCCGGGTTTCTGGACGCTGAATATCGCGAGCGCGGCGCGGAAGTTGCCGGTTCGCGCCAGGATGTTTTTGCCAATACCGATACGATTGTCCAGGTACGGGCCGCCGGCGCAAATCCTGACCTGGCCTCCAATGACCTTGAGCTGATGCATCCCGATCAGCGGCTGATCGCCTTCCTCGAACCCCTGGGTAACCCGCAGGCAATGACGGCTGTTGCCGAACGCGGTGTTATGGCTTTTTCGATGGAGTTGATGCCCCGGATCAGCCGGGCGCAAAATATGGATGCGCTCTCCTCGATGGCGACTATCGCCGGCTACAAGGCGGTGCTGCTGGGAGCGACACATCTGCCCCGGATATTCCCTATGCTGATGACGGCGGCAGGCACGATCAAGCCCGCGCGGGTGTTTGTGATCGGTGCCGGGGTCGCCGGTTTGCAGGCGCTCTCTACCGCCAAACGGCTGGGCGCGGTGACGGAAGCCTACGACGTACGCCCGGTCGTGAAGGATCAGGTCGAGAGCGTCGGTGCGAAGTTTGTGGAACTGCCGCTGGAGACCGGCACGTCGGAGGATAAGGGCGGCTATGCGAAGGCGATGGACGAAGAGTTCTACCGCCGCCAGCGTGAGTTAATGGCCGAGGTGGTCGCGCGCAGTGATATTGTGATTACGACGGCGGCGATTCCCGGTAAGCGCTCCCCACTGCTGATTACCGCGCAGGCGGTTCAGGGAATGAAACCGGCGTCGGTTATTGTGGATCTGGCGGCCGAGCGGGGCGGGAATTGTGAATTGAGCCGTCCGGACGAGGTGGTGGTCGAGCATAACATTACGATCCTGGGGCCAACCAACCTGCCGGCGACCGTGCCGAACCATGCCAGTCAGTTGTACAGCCGCAATATTACCAACTTCCTGCGCCATGCCGTTAAAGATGGCGCGTTTCAGATGAATATGGACGATGAGATCATCCACGATACGCTGGTGACAAACAACGGCGAAGTGGTCAATCCGCGCATTCGTGATCTGCTCGGCGTTGAGGCGGGCGCGGCGTAGGGAGGAGCTATGTCTGGACGTAGGAGATTTGTAATGGAGAGGAGCACGCGGTGGAACTGAGTCTGATGACGGCTTTAACCATTTTTGTGCTTGCGATTTTTGTTGGGGTTGAGATTATCACCAAGGTGCCACCGACACTCCATACCCCGCTGATGTCGGGGTCCAATGCCATTTCGGGCATTACCATTGTTGGCGCGCTGCTGGCAATGAGCGCTGACCTGACATTCTGGACGACATCTCTGGGGTTTCTGGCATTGATCTTTGCTACGATTAATGTCGTTGGTGGGTTTATGGTCACCAACCGTATGTTGGGGATGTTCCGCAGAAAGGAGTAATCAAATGAATCCGTGGATTAACCTGGCATACCTGGTGGCAGCGGTCCTCTTCATCCTGGGGTTGAAGGGTCTGACCCACCCACGCACTGCCGTACGCGGTAACCTGATGGGCGCATCCGGGATGTTGCTGGCAATTATTGTGACGCTGTTCGCGCAGGGGATTCTTAACTTCTGGTTGATTCTGCTGGGGTTGCTGATCGGCGGCGGTATTGGGGCGCTGATGGCAACCCGGGTCCAGATGACGCAGATGCCCCAGATGGTCGCGCTGCTCAATGGCTTTGGCGGGATTGCCTCGGCGATTGTGGCCGGCGCTGCGCTGAGCGAAGCGGGTTACCTTTTGAACCTCAATCAGGGTAGCCTGGTTGGGCCGGGCACCCAGGTGTTTCAGTTCACTGTGGCGACATTCGCCTCCGGCTTGATTGGCGCGGTTACGTTCTGGGGCAGTCTGGTCGCCTATGGCAAGCTCGAAGGCATTACGGGCAAGCAGATCCAGCAGCGGCTTGGTTTTCTTACCCGCCGGCGGCAGAGTGGCTCAATGCCGGATCAGGAGCAGAAGACTGAAGAGAAGACGGAGGAGCAGGCCGGTCCGGAGCCGCAGGCGCAGACGCAGGCGCAGACCGCTCCGGAGTCCGAGCCCGAGCCGGAGCCGCAGGCACAGACCACTCCAGAGCCGGAGCCGCAGGCGCAGACCGGCAGTCAGGCTACCGGCACCAATGGTTCCCCGGCGACTCCTGCGCAACCCAAAGAGCAGCCGACCGACATCGAACCTGCCCAGGAGCAGAAGTTGATGGGGCAGTGGCAGCGAATTAACCGGACGCTGACCACCAAGCCGATTGCCAAAGCGGTGTTGTTGGGGATCTGTGTGCTGCTCGGTATCTTCCTTGTTTTTGTACCGACTGCAGTGCCGGTCTACTGGCTAATTATTATTTTCGCCTCGTTCCTGGGGTGGTACCTGGTGATGCCGATTGGCGGCGCGGATATGCCGGTGGTGATTGCGCTGCTCAACTCCTATTCGGGATTGGCAGCCGCAGCCACGGGTTTTGTGATTGAGAATAGTATCTTGATTATCACCGGGTCGCTGGTGGGTGCATCGGGCCTGATCCTGACCGCCATTATGTGCCGGGCCATGAACCGCTCGCTGACGAATGTGCTCTTTGGCGTCTGGGTGCCGGAGAGTGCAACCGGTGGCGATGATATCTATGAAGGCAAGACCAAATCCACCTCGCCGGAAGAGATCGCCATGATGCTGGATGGTGTGCGGCGCGTGGTGATTGTGCCGGGCTATGGGATGGCCGTGGCGCAGGCGCAGCATGCGGTGCGTGACCTGACCAACCTGCTAGAGTCGCGTGGTACCGAGGTTGAGTTTGCCATCCATCCCGTTGCGGGTCGTATGCCGGGGCATATGAATGTGCTGCTGGCTGAGGCCGATATCTCCTATGACAAGCTCAAGGAGATGGACGAGATCAACCCGACCTTTGAGCAGACCGATGTGGCGATTGTTATCGGTGCAAATGACGTGACTAATCCGGTGGCGCGCACCGATCCGAATAGCCCGATTGCCGGGATGCCCATCCTGGATGTGTCGAACGCCAAGAGTGTGATTGTGGTCAAGCGTAGTCTGAGCCCCGGCTTTGCCGGTATTGCCAACCCACTCTTTGCCGCCGATAATACCCTGATGTACTTCACGGACGCCAAGCGGGGTATGCTTGATCTGGTCAGTGCGGTGAAAGAGGTATAGGGTTTTATTGTCCGCAACCATAACCCATCTGCGCCCTCACCCTATGTTGCATACGGTGAGGGCGCAATATCTTTATACTGATTTGTTGTCATAGCCACAGAGCACACAGAGGACGCAGAGATAATAAACGGGAACGTGCCGCCGTTGCGCCCATTGCGCCCATTTCGGTTCATTGCTGTTTTGCCGGCACATTGGTATGAGATGGACAGAACCGATAGATGTATGACCTTTAATCCAGAAACACCCGATACCACAGTTCAACATGACCAGCAGCCAGAGATTTCCTGGGGCTGGTTTGATATTGTTGCCGTCCTTGGGCTCATGCTGATTGGCACGGTGCTGATTGCCACCGGGTTGGGCTTGCTCGTGCGCTTTACCCCGCTCGAAATGAGCGACAGTCTGCTCTCCCCGGTAGGCTATCTGACGGCCGTCGGCTTTATGGGCATGATGATTCTGGGGGTTTATCTGTTTGCGGCCCGGCGTTCCGGCTGGGGCGCTTTGGGCCTGCGTCCCGCGCCGCTGCGGCCGCTGGTAGCCACGCCCTTTCTGGTGATTGTCGGCTTTATGGCAGCAGCACTGGCAAATCTGGCGATTGTGCGGATCACCGGGGAGGAGTTTGAGAATCCCCAGGTCGAGGCGCTAACCGGCGGGCAGGTTCTGGGGTCGCTGGAACTGATCCTGGTGCTGTTCCTAGTTTCAGTTCTGGCTCCTATCGGCGAGGAACTGCTGTTCCGGGGCATGCTCTACCCGCTGTTGCGCCGTCAGTGGGGCGCGGTCGCCGCCATTACTGCCAACGCGGTCATCTTCGCCGGAGCGCACCTGATCTGGCAGCTTTTTCCGGCACTGCTGGTAATCGGGTTGCTGCTGGCCTTCTTGCGCGAGTGGAGCAAGTCGGTCTACCCCTGTATCCTCTACCATTTTTTGCAGAATACCCTGGCGGTCGTTGCGATTAACGCGATATTGTCGGCGGGGGGGTGAATGTCCTGATATGTTCAACGTTCATCAGGCGGCACTACCGGAAACGCAGCTACCACCCCACCAGCGGCAGATAGTTCCGCGTCACCGGCAGCCCCGCTAGTTCGCGGTAGGTCCAGAATGCCGGGCGGCGGTATGCCGGTTCGCCGGTCGGATCATAGCAGGCTCCGCCGGGGCAGGTGGCATCTTCCGTAAAGGGAATGCGCACCACGCCCCACTTCTGCGCCAACGGCCCACTGGCAGGCGGGAAATCCTCATACTTAAACCAGAAAATCGTTGCGATATCGTCACGGGCCGCCAGTCCGGTGTAGGTCGCCCGCAGAAAGGTCGCCTGCTCCGTCACAGTCTGGCGCAGGTAGGCGGCGTTGTAGCCGATCTCGGTGATCCAGAATGCCGGTTCGCGCGGGTCAAGTGCGTTGACCACCAGCCGCATCAGGTCCAGGCGACTGCCGATCAGGTCCAGGTCACTCTGCAGGCTGATGCGGATCTCTTCCGGGTAGGGGTGGTAGCCCACGCCGTCAAGCGGGTAGTGGCCGTAGGTATCGTTATAGCTCTCGAAACCGTCCGAGCTATAAAGCTGCTGCATATACTCGACATCGGAGATATGCTCTTTTTTTCCCGGTTCACCACTGCCCTTCGGGTGTAGTCCGCCCAGGATAATCTGAATATCTTCCCGCCAGGTCTGATCTTCAGCGGAGTCAAAGCAGTGTTCCTGCCGGAAGATGCGGTAGAACTTGGTATGCAGGCGCGCGCTCATCGTTGCGGGAATGCCGTCGCCATTCGGCGCAAGGCGGTTCTGCTCGTTCAGGATTTCGTAGGCGGCGATGTCATCACGGTAGCGGTTGGTAAGCGTGCAGGCGCGGTCAAGCCAGGTGCGCATATAGTCGTTCACGCCACCGCCGTAACGTGGATCGGTGTAGGTGCGGGGATAGACCAGCGAGCGCGGATCGGCGGGATCGAAGGGCGGCCAGTCGCGGGCCACGCCAAAGCTGAGCAGCGCCAAAATCTGCAGATTGTAGCGCGGCGCAACCGTACGAATAAAGTAGTCGTGACGCGCAATCTGGGCGGCCACAGCGCCATCCTGGATATGAAACTCAAACCGCACCCAGCGCACGCCCATCGCGGCCAGTAGTGCGCCCATGCGATCCTGCGCCACGCGGTTGGGCTGGTCGGGATAGTTGGGATAGGTGCCAAAGTCATACCAGGGATCACGAACAACCATCCCGCGCAACTCCGGCGGGATCACGGTTGTCACTGCGTTCGACTCCTGCACAGGAACTGCCCCGGCACCAGGAGCTACCAGGGTCAGAAACAGCAGCAGCAGGGCGCAAAACGCCCTTGGAAAGGTTCGGGCTTTCACGGGAAACCTCGTCGTATTCAAAACGACGGACGGATCATACTGATCCGCCCGCTATCGGCAAAATCGGTTTTAGGGAATTAAACGCACGGTGAGAGATTTCTCGCCTGACAAAAAAGTGATAGCGACAGGAGTTACGCGGTCCCGCTTCGGGAAGGAGATATCGCCTCCGGCAGGGCGGAAGAAGCCGGCTTTTCTCACAAAAATGTTGCACATAGTGCAACATTTTTGTGAGAAAAGAAAAAAGAGTACCATGCTGCCGCAGGCGAATCGGGCTTCCATCAGGTCAAACGTCCAGTTTGCTTGACCAGCACGTAAGTCCTGTGATAGTGAGAAGCGCTACACCCAGAACCAAAAACGATCCGGCTCGCGCTGGAGTTAAGCCTGCTGTTTTTGTTCTCTGGTTCTTTGTTCTCGGTGCTCCCAGAGACTACGATTGCGACTTAGGGACATTTGCCGAGGCTTCGCCGACAGTTGCCTCCTGGCCGGACCTGACCGGCGGGGACCAACTGCCACGCAACAGGGGCCAGGCTTTCCAGAGATACTCCACCCCGGAGAAGACCGTCCAGATGACCGTCAGGGCCATGGCGACAGGCCAGAGGCTGAGGAAAAACGCCACCGGGCCGGCATCGGTTGCGCCAAAGCGCAGGGGACCGGCGCTTTCGAGGCCGGCTGCCAGCAGCCGCCACATCAGCGCCACCACGGTGATTGCCAGCTTCTGCTTGCCCCACTGCCCCGCCGAGATGACTTCCCCCGCCGCCGCCGCAAACGAGCGCAGACCCGAGATAATAAACTCGCGCGTAATAATCAGCAGCGCGATCCAGCCGGGCAGCAGCCCCACCTGAATCATCGGCAACAGCGCACCCGCGACAAAAATCTTATCGCTAATTGTATCGAGAAAGATGCCCAGCGGCGAAACGGCCTGCAACCGGCGGGCGATCCGCCCGTCGAGAAAATCGCTGAGGCCCATCAGCAGCAGGACACCGACGGCCCCCAGGTAGCCCCACGCCTGGCCGGTCAGGATGAGCCAGAAGAGTAGCGGGGTCAGCAAAATGCGGAAGAGCGCCAGGAAGTTGGGCAGACTGCGCAGGTTGAACATAATAAACTTTCTTGCAATTTCAGATCTTTTTTCTACTGTGAAAGGACGTACGCGGTGCAGCTTATTTCAGTCTGTTGACTGACCCAAACGTCAGCTTCGCCTGCGGCAGCATGGTACTTTATTATCTTTAATTTCACGAAATTTTGCACTGCGTGCAAAATTTCGTGAAATTAAGAATAGAATCTTCCACCCTGCCGGGGGCGAAATGTCCTTCCAGGGAAGGCACCGCGTAACGCGTGTACTGTGACAGGATGTACACGGTGAGCGATTGAACCAGGCTGTACATCGCGTGAAGGCCGATATCGCCTCCGACAGGCGATATCGCCTGCCAGGGAAGGCACCGCGTAACGCGTATACCATGACAGGATTATAGCATAGGCTATGCCGGCCCCGAACAACACGCTATCGGAGAAAGAACAACCGCAGAACAGAGAACCGCAGAACAGAGAACAACCGGAGCACTCGCTGGAGACGCGAGAGGCCGGTTTTGTTCCGGGTCACTTTGTTCTTTGTTCGGTATCGGCTGTGGTATAATTCTCAGAATCGGAGAAGACTTTTGTAGCCGCAACTGCTCCTAAAACGGAGGTAGAAGTATACGAATCCCCTATGACGGACCTATTGCTACGAATCAATGAACTCCTGACCGCCGCCGTCCTGATCGTCACCTTCTCGCTGCTGGCGTATGTTGCCTTTCAAAACTGGCGCAACGATAATGCGCGGGCGCTCTGTGTGCTGCTCACCAGTGTTTTGATTGTGTCGGGCGGTGATATTCTGTTGACCCGGGCGGGGCGGATGGAGACGACGCAGTTTCTGCTGCGTGCGCAGTGGCTGGGGATTGCACTGGTGCCGTCCGGGTATCTCCATCTCTCCAAGGCGCTGCTGACGGCCAGCCTGGGGATGGAGCGCCGCTGGAAGGAGCGCTGGTTGGTCTGGGCCGGGTATGCCGGCAGTATGCTCTTCTTCTTTATGGCGCTCTCGACGGATCTGGTGGTGCGTGGCGGGATTTCGAGCGGCAATGTGGCGCAGTTTGCGGCGGGACCGCTCTTCTGGCTCTATGTCATCTTCTTTGTCACCAGCATCCTGGTAGCGCTGCGCACGGTGTTCCTGGCGCGCCGCAATGCGCTCACGCCCACCCTGCGGCGGCGGTTGACCTACCTGGGGATCAGTCTGGTTTCGCCCGGTCTGGGGGTCTTTCCCTACCTGGTGGCAGGTAGTGCCGCTACGCCGTTGCCGGAGAGTGCCATTCTGCTGCTCAACGCCATCGTCAACACCGTGATGATGGGGATGATTACGGTAATGGCCTATAGCGTGGCCTTCCACGGTATGTTTCAGCCCGACCGGGTAATCAAGCAGGATTTTGTGCGCTGGGGATTGTATGGCCCGCTGGTCGGTGTGACGATCATTCTCTGCCTGCAGACGGTGCCCTGGCTGGAGCAGGTGCTGGGGCTGCCCCGCGATACGCTGATTATCTTTGCCGTGATGATCATGACCGTGCTGATGCCCACACTGATTATGCTGATCCGCCCCTACATCTATGCGCTGGTGCTGATGCAGGACCACGAGGAGCTGGATTATCTGCGCCGCCTGCCGCGCGATACCTTCACCCGCGCCGATCTGCGGCAACTGCTGGAAAATACGCTGATCGCGGTCTGTGGCACGCTACGGGTGGAGACCGGCTTTGTAGTCGGGCCGAGTAACGGCAGCTATACGGTCAAGGCACTGTGTGGCGCGCGCCGCGATGTCAAGCGCTTCGTCAATGAGCATCCGCTGGCCGAGTTGATGCCCCATCTGGAGCGGCTCTCCCCACGCGATCTGAATATGCTGCCGCCGACGGAGGCATTTCTGTTGAGCAACGGCTTTTTCCTGATGCCGCTGCACAGCCCCACGGGCGAGTTTCTGGGGGCGCTGGGGGTGGCCTACCCGCCCGAGTCGATGCAGCACGATGGCGCGCTGACACCCGACGCGCGCCGCCTGATCGGGGTGCTGGCCCACCAGATGGAGATGGCGCTGACCACGGTGCAGATGCAGCAGCGCATCTTCGACACCCTGCGCGGCCTCTCGCCCGAGGTTGAGTCGCTCAAGCAGTTTACCACGCGGCTGGAGCAGGCCACTCCGGCCTCGCTGGCCGCCCTCGAGACCGATGTTGCACTTCAGCCGGAGTTCCCGCAAATCGTCAAGGATGCGCTGACGCACTACTGGGGCGGGCCGAAGCTCTCCGACAGCCCGCTGCTGGGGATGCGCACGGTGCGGCGGCTGCTGCAGGAGCAGGGCGGCAGTCCTACGCGCGCGCTACAGGGCGTGTTGCGCCAGGCCATCGACAATATGCGCCCCGACGGGCAACTGGACCCCTCGGCGCAGGAGTGGCTGCTCTACAACATTCTGGAACTGCGCTTCTTGCAGGGCAAGCGTATCCGCGATGTTGCCAACCGCCTGGCAATGAGCGAGTCGGACTTCTACCGCAAGCAGCGCATCGCCGTGGAGGAGGTCGCCCGCCAGCTTGCCCTGATGGAGGATGGCGAACGGCACTGAGACGGTGATGGGGTGAACGGGTGAACGGCTGCACATCGAGTGCGATCGCGTGTATGAGTCAGGTTCATTGCTTCGTGGTCTTCGTGGTTTTCTTGCAGGTTTAACAGCAAATTGGTATTCCAGGTTATCGCACACCACCGGCGTGCGTGGAGGTGTGGCCGTATGGAGTGGGCGAGAGCATGGCTCCCGCCCGCCAAAGCGAGAACACGCTACCCGCGCTTCTTATCCGAGCCGAGCAACTTCCAGGCACCGGGCAACACGCCGGCAGCCACGGCAATCTTGATGACCGCGCCCAGCAAGAAGGGCAGCACACCCAGCACTACCGCTTCGCTCAGTCCACCAACAAACCCGGCCAACCAGAGCACACCGGGAACATAGATCAGCACCGTGCCAAGCACCATGGACAGAACGGTCGTCGATACCTTGCGGTCCCAGCCGCGCTCGGCCAGCCGGCCGGTCAGCGCTGCCGCCAGCACAAACCCGAAGATATAGCCCGCCGTTGAGCCATACAGCACCTGGACGCCCGAATTTCCGTCCGCGAAGAAGGGCAGGCCGATTGCGCCCTGCGCCACATACAGCAGCAGCGCCAGCGTTCCCAGCCGCGTCCCCAGCAGACTGCCGACCAGCAGCACGCCCAGTGTCTGCCCCGTGATCGGTACGGGCGTAAAGCCGAGCGGAATGCTAATCTGCGCCAGCAGCGCAACAAACCAGCTTCCCAGAAAAGTGAGCATGAGATTGTAAACCCAGGCATTTTCGAGAATACCCTGGCGCGGCATGAGCCGTTGGGCCAGCGTTTGCGATGTGGGGGTACCGGCGATTGCCATACAGTTGACCTCCTGAAACTATTCACTTTCACTTCCGCGATGGGGCCTATTATACCAGCAAAATGAAAGAAGCTTGTTGCGTAACGATGCACCCGCGTACGGCGTTTCGCCGCTGAGCAGAGTTGACAGTCCACGCCATCTGCGTTAGCATCCGACAATTCTATGTTCCCCACCCACGCAGCACGCAATTTCTCACGGATGGCAGTCTAATACCAATGTGCCGTCAAACCAGCAATCAACGGGGACAAACGCAACGGACGCAGGGCGGCACGTTCCCGTTTATCATCTCTGCGTCCTCGGTGTTCTCTGTGGCTATGATAACAAATTGGTATGACTGCCGGCATTGCTGTTTTCGCTACCTTGCAAAGATGACTGGAGCATATTTTATGGGACTAATGGCAGATTGCCCTGGAAGCTACTGGCATGCCCTGGCGGACCGCTCGCTGGCGGGGGTTGCACCCACTGTCGATGAAGCGCGAGCGATCCTTACCTGCGCCGATACCGAACTGCTGAACCTGCTGGCGGCGGCGTATCGTATTCGGACCCACTATTTCGGCAATACCGTCAAGCTCAACTACCTGGTCAACGCCAAAAGCGGCCTCTGCCCCGAAGACTGTCACTACTGTTCCCAATCGCGCATTTCGACGGCGGAGATCGAACGCTATCCTATGTTGAGTCAGGCGGATATTGTGGCCCAGGCCGAGCGCGCCGTTGAACTGAAGGCCACCACCTGCTGCATTGTCACCAGCGCACGGCGACCGGTGGCGCAGGAGTTGGAGCAACTCACGGCGGCAGTGCGAACGATTAAGGCACGCTTTCCCACGCTGAAGATCTGCACATCGTTGGGGATACTGGGTGAAGCTGAGGCGCAGACGCTCAAGGCGGCGGGAGTTGACCGCTACAACCACAATCTAAACACTTCCGAGGAACACTACGGAAATATCTGTACCACCCACACCTTTGCCGATCGGGTGACGACGGTGCAGAACGCGGCCCAGGCCGGGATGTCGGCCTGCAGCGGATTGATCGTCGGGATGGGCGAGACGCTGGAGGATCTGATCAATGTCAGCTTCCAGATCCGCGCCGGCAATATCGACTCGATCCCGATCAACACGCTGCTGCCGATTCCGGGGACGCCGTTGCAGGAGAGCACATTCTCGCTCGATCCGCGCTTCTGCCTCAAGGTGCTCTGTCTCTTCCGCTTTGTCTGCCCGGAGCGGGAGATTCGCGTATCGGCAGGCCGCGAGGAGCATTTCCGCGCGCTGCAGCCGTTGAGCCTGTATGCCGCCAATGCGATTTTTGTTGGCGACTATCTGACAACGGAAGGCCAGTCGGCCACGATGGACTGGCAGATGATCACGGATCTGGGGTTTGTGATCGAAGAACTGGCGGAACCGGTAGACGCAGTTGCCCAGGAGGAGCGCCATGCCTGAGAAGTCCGAACCAACCGCCGAGAGTACAGCGCTACGCCAGGAGCGGGATATGCTCCTGCAGTTCTTCAATGTCTCGCCGGTAGCGCAATTTGTGAAGGACCGGAGTGGGCGGTATGTCATGGTCAATGCCCGGTTTGCGCGGGCACTGCAGCAGGAGCCGGAGCAGATCGTCGGCAAAACTGACGATGAGATCTTCACCGCCGAGATCGCCGAGTCGTTGCGGGCAAATGACCGGCAGGTGCTGACGGCCGGCGAGCCGATCGAGTTTGAAGAGGTCGCCATGCTCCCGGATGGACGGCATGTCTACCACTCGATCAAGTTCCCGATTCTCAATGCACAGGGGAAGATTATTGCCATCGGCGGGATGTCGGTTGATATAACCAACCATGTCGCAAAGGAATAGTTTGGTAGGATTGCACCGCAGAGACGCAGAGTGCGCAGAGAGTTTATGTTTATGGACACTCGCTCATTTCTGCGCGCTCTGCAGTTCGCGTGAACCGGGAGAGGATATGCTGGTTGAGTGGCTGGAACTGGTCGCCGCCGAGATGCCGGTTGAACTGCTACCCGATGAGCAGGTGCGGGCACTGCGCGATATTCAGATGAGCGATGATCAGCAGCGGGAGTTGAGTGAACTGCCGGCACAGCAGCGCGAACAGATCCTCGACAGCGCCGGACGAATGCGCCTGGATGTCCTGCTGCAAATCTATCGCCGGGGAATGGTGCGCAAAGCCCAGGCACACAAGGTCGCGGTGGAGCGCGGGTTACACCCGCCCCGCTCATCACATCCCACAGCGCCGCAGCCCCCGCGATAACCGCTCCCGTACCACATTCTCCTGCCGTCGTCCGCACAGCAGCACGCCTCCCCCCGCCAGCAGCAACCCGACCGTCGTGGTACAAATCGTTATGCTGATGGTGCGTGCCACCCCGGCGGGCAGGCCCATGCGCGGCAGATACCAGGCCCAGTGATCAAGCAGATGCTGATTATGCCGCTCGTAATACCAGGCAAAACGGTAGCGCGGATGCTCCGGTAGTGGCGCGATGGCCCGGTCGATCAGCGGTAGTTCCCCGCCATCTGTAGCCCGCACCTGCGCAGCGGTAATAACAATCCCCAGATCATCGTCCCGGTCGCTAAAGCCGGCCCTGCGCGGGTTCCAGGTTTGCGCCTCCAGTTGCAGTGATTGATTCCCGGATGACAGCAGCAGGGTGTAGGTGCGCGACTGGCCGGCCGTGTCCGCCGGGATGTAGTGATCATCCAGGTAGAATATCAGATTGCTCCCCGGCACGGTCGGCGGACGACCATCGTTCAGCGTGAGGGTGAGCAGCGCCGCCGTGGGCAGGCGACACACAACTTCACCGCGGGCACCAGTACGACGCGGCAGGAGTGTCGCTTCCTCCGGCGCAAAAAACCCCGCTGCCGGCGCGCAGTGCCCATCGGTCAGGGTGTAGCGCTGGAAGCGGTCGGCCAGGATCTGCCAGTGGACCAGCAGCGGCGTGCCGAGCGGCTCATACACGCGGCGCTGCTCCGTGACCGGCATATTCAGGTAGGTATCGAAGTTGACCAGCACCCCACCCAGCGCTCCCAGAAAGCCGATGCTCCCCAGCAGCCCGGCCGCAACGCGCCCGACCCCCACCCGGCGGCCCGCCAGATGCCGGTCGAAGGTCGCCCCGGCCAGCAGGATTAGCAGGGGCACGGTCGGTAGCAGAAACCGCGGTCCCCATGCGCCCCCGCTCCAGGCGATCCAGCGGGCGTAGAGGCCGACATGCACGGCAAACATTCCCAGCGCCGGCAGCACAACCCCCGGATAGCGCCGCCAGAGCAGCAGCGCGCCGGGCAACGCCAGCAGAATCGGCGGAGCAAACAGAAAAATACTCTTCCCCGGACTGAGCAGCAGGCCGTATAGACCATCAAAAAAGGGCGTAATAAAAGAATTTCTCTCGCTACCATATCCGGTAGCGAAAATCACACCAAAACGCAGCAGATTATAACCCACCAGCAGCAGCAACCCGGGCAGCAACCCCACGCCCCACCAGAACCCGGCCACGATGCCGTTCGTGAGCACTTCCCTCAGGCGCAGGGCGGTGCGTGCATCCGGCCAGACGACATAGAGCGCAATCAGCGGCAACGCCACCCCGCCGGCAATGCGCGTTGTCACCAGCAACCCGGCCGCCACCCCGGAGAGCAGGAGCGGCCACGCCCGGCGCTGACTGCTCCGCGCGGCATGCGCCCGCTCGACCGTGGCGAGCAGCAGGAGTGCTGTCAGCGGCTCGGAAAAGAAGGTGCGGGCGTAGGGCCAGGCAAAGGTGCAGAGCCCATACAATAACGCCAGCACAACGGCGGTGCTGCGTCGCGCTCCCAGGCGCAGTGCCCAGGCTGCCAGCAGCGCGGCCGTCGCCGCCGTCACCGGGCCATTCGTTGCCATGACTGCCAGGCGGGTCGCATAGTCAAACGCGACCGTGTCGGGGGAGCCGGCCAGCGTGCCCAGGAAGAAGAACGGCAGCGCCAGGAGAGAGGGTAGAATACCATACGGAGAAAAGAGGCGATTATCAATACCCCGCCGCAGTGCGGCAACCGGCGCGCCCGGCTCAACCTGCATCTCCACATCACCCTGCAGGGCAATCTGGCGCGTGACAACATACATCGTCTCCTCATCCGAGGAGTAGGTATGGCCGCTCATTGTCAGCAGGTAGAAGGCGGTAAGCAACAGAAATAACGCCGGCGGCAGGCCGACATGACGGTTACGACAACGGGGTCGCACTTCCTGAGCCATAGGTTACTCGCTTCACTCTATTCCTGATAGAATGGGTGCGTGGAGTAGCCTGCCGATCGTCCTGGACCGTTGCTACTCGGGAATGATTTTTTGGTTAGGTAATCTGTTTGGATTATACCATATCTTCACGCGGATACGAACAGCGCTAGTATAACAGGACTTACGCGGTGGACGATCAAACTGAGCGTTTGACCAGATGCAAGGCAGATTCGCCTGTGGCAGCATGGTACTTTTTTATCTTTTTCCGGAACATGTGGCGCTCCGAGCCACATGTTCCGGAAAAAGCATGTCCCATTCCACCCTGCCGGAGGCGCATCGTGCCGGTTGTCCAGGCAGGCGACTGGGTTTGGAACCGACCGCATAACTCCTGTAGTATAACAGGGCTTACGCGGTGGACGATCAAACGCTCAGTTTGATCAGATGCAAGGCAGATTCGCCTGTGGCAGCACGGTACTTTTTTGTCTTTTTCACAAAAATTTTACACTTTGTGCAAAATTTTTGTGAAAAAGACAGGGATTTTCCGCCCTGCCGGAGGCGAAATTCCCTGTCGGACCAGTGACCGCGTAACTCGTGTAGTATAAAAGAAAGAAGATATCCCGGCAATCCCCGGCACTTTACACCCGTGCCACCACCAGCGTAATATCATCGTGCTGGGCGGTACCGCCGGTAAACTCCGCCACCGCCTGCATGAGCCGATCAATAAACTGTGCCGGCGGCAGGTCGCCATAATCACGGAGCAGCGCCTCCAGCCGTTCAAAGCCGAAAAGCTCATGCTGAGCATTGTGGGCCTCAACAATGCCATCGGTGTAGAAAACGAGCAGGTCGCCCGGGTCCAGCGTGACCTCTAGCGCATCATAAGCAATATCGGGGATCATCCCCAGCGGCAACCGGGGACCGGGCGCTTCCAGGTAGTCGATCCGGCCATCGGCGCGGCGGCGCAGGGGCGTCAGTTGCCCGGCATTGGACAGCGCCAGCCGGCGGCACTCCAGATCGAGGGTGGCGTAGGAGAGCGCGACAAAGGTGCGGCGCGGGACATCGCGCACAATCCAGCGGTTGGTCTCGCACATCACAAGCTGGGGGATTTCATGGTCGCGTGCCTCGGAGCGGGTGATCGAGCGCGCCACAGCCATCAGCATGGCCGCCGGGATACTCTTGCCGGAGACATCACCGACGATGATGCCCACCCGCTGTCCACTCAGCACGATCACGTCGTAAAAGTCGCCACCGGTTTCGCGGGCGGGCACACAGCGCGCATCGAGTGTCAGTCCGGCCAACTGGGGCAGCGAACGGGGGAAGAGATTGCTCTGGATGCGGCGGGCGATATCCAGTTCCTGTTCAACCCGCGTCACCGATTCCTGATAGAGGCGCGCATTTTCCAGCGCCACGGCGGCCTGGCTGGCAAAGGCCAGAGCCGCCTCCATATCGCGCGACGTGAAGCGGTTTGGATTGGTGGCGTTAATATTGAGCACTCCCAGCACCTCACCCCGGGTCAGCAGCGGCACCCCCAGCCAGGAACGCACATGTGGGGACTCATCGGCGTAGGACCAGTCGGGCGACTGGCTGGTGTCGGGAATCATCAGCGGCTCGCGGCGGCGCAAAACCATTCCGTCCGCACGGTGATGATCCAGTCTGAAGAGCGTTCGCCCCAGTTTCTGGAGAATCCCGGAGTTCCCGCGAAATGCGGCCAGCCGCAGCATCGGCCCTTCGCGCAGCATAATCGAGGCGGTATCGTACCGCACCACATGTTGCAACTCGCGGAGAATCAGTTGCAGCACTTCCGCCGGGTCAAAGGAGGAACTCAGTACACGGGCCACTTCGCGCAGGGTGTCGGCGGTGCGGCGGGCTTCCTGTTCGGCGGCAAAGAGGCGCGCATTCTGAACGGCGGCGGCAATCGCGGCGGCAACCGTCAGCAGCAGTTCCTGCTCATCCAGGCTAAACTCGCGCGGTTCGCTCAGGCTGTCCAGCCCGATCGAGCCGATCACCCGCCCCCGGCTGACCAGGGGCACAATCATCATCGAAACCAACCCCCGGCGCAGTAACTCTTCGCGCACGGTTGCGATGCGCGGATCGCCGGCGACGGAGGAGATACAGACCGGGCGCCGGGTTGTCACAATCTCCTGTTCGATGGGCGTCCCCGCCACCGGCACCCGCATCCCACATGTTCCCTGGTCCGAGTATTCGGCAACGATCGTTCCCTCGGTTTCATCATCATCAAACAGCACAATTCCGGTATGATCCGACCCGAAGAGATTGACTACCTCGTGAACCGCCAGATCGAGGATCTCCTGCAGATCCAGGTGGCTACTGAGGGCCAGCGCAATCCGGTTGACCAGGGTCATCCGCTGGGCGTGATGTTCCGAGGCGCCGGCATGCTCCTGTTCGGCGGCAAAGAGGCGTGCATTCTCAATTGATGTGGCAATCGACGCGGCCACGGTAAGAAAAAGCTCCTGCTCCGTGGCGGTAAAGACGCGTGGCCGGAAACTGTCCAGGGAGATCGAACCAATCACCCGGTCACGGCTGATTAGCGGCACGATAATAATCGAAACAATCCCCAGTTGTTGGAAGGTTTCCCGCGATACATGCGCCCGGGGGTCATTCTCAGTGGTGGTGATGCAGACCGGGCGGCGGGTGGTGACCAGTTCCTCGATCAACAAATTATCCTTGAGCGGAATGCGAATCCCCAGCGCATCACGCGGCGGATACTCGGCAACCACCGTGCCGAACTGCATATCTTCATCAAATAGCACTGTGCCGGTGTGGTCGGCCCAGAAGAGATTGACCAGTTCCTGCGAGGCCAGATCAAGGATCTCGCGCTGATCGATGCGACTGCTGAGCACCGAGGCGATGCGGTAGACCAGTTCCATCTCCTGCGCCCGCTGCCGGGAGGCTTCCGCATGCGCCTGCGCCGAACTGAAGAGCCGCGCATTCTCGGCAGCCGTGGCAACCCCGGTCGCCACGGTCATGAGCAGATCCTGCTCCTCCTCGGTGAAGATGCGCGTCCGGTAACTGTCCAGCCCGATTGATCCAATCAGGCGACCCCGGCTGGACATCGGCAGGATCATCAGCGAGGCAATGCCCAGTTGCCGGAAAACTTCCCGCGAAACCTCCGCGCGCGGGTCGGTCTCGGTTGACTCAATGCAGACCGGCCGGCCCGTTGCAAAAAAATCTGTCATGATCGGGTTGTCGGTCAGCGGTACGACAATTCCCAGACCGCCGCCGGCGGGGTACTCGGCAACCACCGTTCCCTGGATGGCCTGCTCATCAAACAGCATAATCCCAACATGGTCGGCCCAGAAGAGATCGACCAACTCCTGCGCAGCCAGATCAAGGATCTCCTGCTGATCCAGGCGGCTGCTCAGGACCGAGGCGATGCGGTAGACCAATCCCATCAGGTGGGCCTGCCGTTCGGCAGCGGCGGCATGCGTACGCGCCTCGGCAAAGAGCCGCGCATTTTCGTTTACCTGACGCTCACGGTCTTCAAAGAGGCGTACCTTCTGCACGGCCAGGCTGACATGGCTGCCAAGCCGGCGCAGAAACTCCACCGTCTGCTCATCGTAGCGGTGGGGCTGGTAGTCTTGCAGCGAGAGCACGCCAATCGCTTCCCCATCCTTCGCCAGCAGCGGCACTCCCACCCAGGCCCGCGCGGGATGCTTATCATTGAAGGAGTGAGGGGTGATCCCCAGCGCCTGCAACTCGGCGGTCTGGACCGGCAGATCGTAAAAGCGCAACGGCCGGCGCTGGTTAAGAATCCAGGCGGTCAGGCTGTCGGCGGGCGGCAGGTGGCCCTGCCAGGCAATATCGGTCGGCCGGCCCTGCTCAATAAAGACCGCGTTGGTGACGATCCGGCTTCCCGGCTCACAGATGATCAGGTAGAAGATGGGCGCATCGGTTGCGGCTGCGAGGATCGTGTGGATCTCCCGTAGTATATCATCCAGATCGTACGAGGCACTGACCAGTTGCCCGATCCGGCCGATGGCATGCAGTTCGCGGATCTGCCGTTCGCGCTGGGCCAGAAGCCGCACATTCGCAACGTGGAGCGCAACCTGGTGTGCCACACTAACCAGAAAATCTTCGTCGCGGAGCTCAAAGGCATGCGGCTCATACCCCTGGATGGCGATGGTGCCGATCACCTGCGCATCCCGGTCGAAGAGCGGCACCCCCAACCAGGCGGCGGCCGGCTTGTTTGCGCCGACAATATGCAGCGCCAGTTCGGGATAGTTCGGCAACTCGGCGGCAACATCGCGCAGATGCAGCGGGCGGCGGTGGCGCACCAGCCAGGCGGCGAACGAGTCGGCGGGCAGCGGCTGGTTGCGCAGGTAGGTATACTCCTGCCCCTCGTCAATGGAAATCCCCTCGATCACCATGCCATTTTCCGCGGCGTATACAATCATCGAGAAGGCATCGAGCGGCATAAAGCGCTGGAGCGCAATATAAACCTTGTGCAGCAGCGACGGCAGATCGAGTGCGGTTCCGGCGGCATGGCTGATCCGGTTGATCGCCTGCAACTCGGCAATCTGTCGCTCCCGCTCACTGAAGAGGCGCGCGTTTTCAACAATAATTGCGATCTGATTAGCAATCGCCTGCGCCAGATCGATCTGGTCCTGGTCAAACGCCTGTGGCTCGGTATCGACCAGACTCAGCGTCCCCAGGATGCGGTTGCCGATGCGCAGTGGGACACCCAGTAGCGCGGCAAACGGCGGGCAGAGATCCCCGGTGGGAACATCTTCCGATCCGCGGCTGATAACCAGCGGTCGGTTCTCACTGATCACCTGCCCCAGCGGGATCTCAGCCACCGCGATCCGGGTGATCGGCTCGATCAACTCTTCCGGCAGGCCGCGCTGCGCCACCAGCACAAGTTCATGCTGCCGGGGATCAATCGGCACCGAACCGGGCGGCTCAAGCAGGCGCACCGATCCACCCTGGATGTTGAGCAACCCGGTCAGTAGATCCAGTGCCCGATCCAGCAGCACCGGCAGGGGTTG
The DNA here is from genome assembly GCA_034437035.1 of Chloroflexaceae bacterium. Classification (GTDB taxonomy): domain Bacteria; phylum Chloroflexota; class Chloroflexia; order Chloroflexales; family Chloroflexaceae; genus CAKZQX01. The sequence continues at coordinate 15,179 of DAOTUI010000219.1, read as the reverse complement.
CTCAAGCACCAGTTCGGCGGCCAGGGTGTTGAGCGTGGTCAACTCCTGCGAGCGGTCAGCCGCCCGGGTCGCCAGGGCCGCGCTCAGTTCATGCTGATGCCGGGAGAGGCGCACATTCTCCAGCGCAACCGCAACAATATTACCCAGTCGCTGGAGCAACTCCCGATCCAGCCCATCATAGCGCCCCGGCTGGTAGCTCTTGAGCACGATCACGCCAATCGCCTCCGCCCCCAGCATGAGCGGCACCCCCAGCCAGGAGCGCACCACCTGCCCGCTGCTGCCGGCGATCTCGTCCGGGGGAAGTTCGATGTGGGGCGGCGGCGCATTGACCAGATCCTGAAAGAGCAGCGGCGCATGCTGCCGCACCAGACGGCCAGTTAGCGCATTCTGGTCTACATACTCGGCGTAGGTCATCTGACCGGCGTCAACCGTGAGGGCGGCACGGAACCGGTCGGGGTAGTTGGGGTTGCAGACGGCGATCAATCCGTTGTCAATCGAAAAAATGGCGCGCAGTTCATGGTAGATCGCCGGAAAGATATCGCGGAAGGCGTGATTGCCCCGGCAGGCCAGGGTCATGCTGTAGAGCAAATCCTGGGCATAGCGCATGCGCTCCATCTGTTGGTGGAGCAGCGCAATCTGCGCCTCAAGTTCTTCGATGCGCTCGTCACGCTGGTCGGTTACACGCGCCATGCTGAGTGCTGAGTGCTGAGTGCTGCCTCCCCGGTGCCACGCACCACTGCCCCGGCTCCGGAGATGCAATAATCAGGACTGTGAAAACGGTAATGCCACAACTTCGCCGGTGATATCGCTCTCGGTAATGCCCACGCTTGTGCCGGGTTCCGCATGCGCCCGGCGGACATAGGCCAGTCCGATGGGGCCAAAACGGGGCGACTCCACAACACTGGTCAGGTCACCCGCCTCTTTGCCGTCCACTTCCAGTTTGCGCGGCGCGTCGATCAGGCCGGTCAGTTTGAGGCCGCGCAGATGTTTGGCGATGCGCTTGCGGCTCTCCATCCGCGCAATAATTTCCTGGCCGATATAGCAGCCCTTCGTAAAGCTGACCGCCTCCTGTAGACCGGTTTCCAGGGGAATATACTCGATTGATAGTTCCCGTCCATACGCCGGGTATCCCGCCTCGACCCGCAACTGGTTGTAGGCGGCCCGACCCAGCGGCTGCGCGCCCGCCGCAACCAGCGCTGTCCAGACTGCCGGCAGTTCCTCGGCGGGCAAGTAGAGCGCAAAGCCGGCCCCGCCCAGCGACCTGATCCGCGTCACCCAGAGATCGACGCCATTGAGCTGGGCGGCAAGGATGCCATACAGCGGCAGATCGGCGCCGGCGACCCCGGTCAGGGTCTGTATCTGCGCGGCACTCTCGGGGCCGTAGAGCAGCAGTTGCCCCAGCGTTGCGTTGGCCTGGTCCAGCTTGACTTTATCGTTGAAGAAAATATTTTTACGCAGCAGATGAAACACCGCATTGCGCTGCTGCGGGCTGGTGACAACCAGCAGTTGCTCCGGCAGGGCATGCACGGTCAGCAGGTCGATAATACGACCATTGTGGTTGGTCAACACCGTCTGCAGGCCCTGTCCGGGGACGAGTTTCTCAACATCATTGGTGGAGAGGCGCTGCAGCAGGGCTGTCCGGTCCCGGTCGTGCATCAAGATCCGCCCGGCATCACCGGCATCCATCAGGGCAGTATGCTTAAGAACGGTCTGGTATTCGCCTGCAACATCACCATAATGGACAACCGGATTATACTCAGCCGCATCCGCGAAGTGCGCGCCGGCGGCCTGGTGCTGCGCATAAAGCGCGGGGTGCGTCATCGCTGCCTCCTGTTATAGGTCTAAACCTGGTTTCCTCATGATACCATGCTTCAACCGGCATATGCATGCGGCCCGTCCACCGATCCGAGGAGTTTAATGATATTTTAATGCCGGAATGTGCGCCGTTAAGGGTCAACCGTACATTGTCACACCTTCCCGGCGGCCCGGGTTTACCCCGCTGCCCCGTACGGCGGATTACGAATAGCGAATGATATGGTAGACTATCACTACGTTACAACATAGGCATCCATTTGCCGTTGAAGCTTGAGGTTGTATGCAGGCTCTGATCACAAATCTACTGCTGCTCGTGATTGCGAGTGGCATCGGCTACCTTGTGGCGCAGTGGCGACCGCACTGGTTTCGCGTGCGCGAGATGGGCGGTACCCTCCTGCCGGGTCTGATTGTGGCCCTGCTGCTGGCGGCGGCGCTGCGTGCGGCGGCGGTGGTGTACGGGCCGGAAGCGATGTTCTCGATCATTAGCGTTATTGGTGGTCTGGTCCTGGGCATCTGGCTGGCGCAACGCACCACCCGCACCCAGCGCTAAAGGGTTTTTATGGAGTGCGGCAGCATGGCTGCCGCACACGGTTAATTCCCGGCGATGGGCCAGTGGAACCAGGTCACAAAATAGTCGTCAAGCAACCGCGCTCCCAGATACCCGTTACTGATACCCTGGTCAATATTGGTCAGGCCGTAGGCATTGCGCACAAAGTCGGCACAGATGCGCATGCCCAGGCCGGCCCCGCCGGTGGTAAAGCCGCCCTGGAACAGATCGCTCAGGTGGCCCTTGTAGCGCACCTGCAACGTCTGCTGTTGCGCCGGGCTGACCCGGTTGGCGACCACAAAGCGCAGGTTGTCGGGTTGGGCGGTAGGCAGTGCCAGAATCGCCAGGCTGACCTGACCGTCGGCGGTGTTGCGCAGCGCATTATTCATCAGGTTGTAGAGCACCCGGTCCAGCGCCGAGAACTCCAGGCAGCGCTCGGAGACACTCCCGGCGAAGCTGGTCAGCACCTGCACCTGCACCGGCTGCCGATCCTCGCCACGGAGGGAGGCATGCTGCCACTTCTCAGTCAGCAGATCGACATTATGCAGTTTGGTGCCCCGGTCCCGCGCATACTGCTCCGGATCAAGATCGGGTAGCGCGTTGCGCATAATTTTCATATGGTCGCGCACCAGATAGAACGTCTGCAAAACATCGCGGCTCTCGACCAACCCCAATTCGACAAACTGTAGTTGCAGGACCAGCGTCTGCAGCGCGCCGCCGCGAATATCGTGGGTAACTTTGTCCAGATTAGCCGAGGCTGCGCCCGGTGCGTCGGCGTTGATCTGCAGGGAGCGGATGCGCCGGACCTGCTCTTTCCAGTCGGTCTGCGTGCTAAACTGCTGCAGCGCGGGGAAGATCGCGCCGGGGTCATCCTGGTTCTGCTCAACCAGGTGCCGCAACTCTCCCAGCAATCGGTAGACCCGGCGGATCACCTCCTGGTCGGGTGAGGCAAAGGTGGTTATGCTCACGCTGATATCATCGCCCAGGTAGCGCTCGGTGCGATAGGAGGCCAGAGCTTCCGGCGCAAGGGCGTGGAGCGTAGTTTCCGGGAAGGGAAAATGTGACATGGGTAAACCTATTGCTTAACAACGTGGTACGGTTCTCCCTAAAAGATTGCGCCACGCTGCCCTCTGTTGTACCCGATGATTCAAACCCTGTCAAGGAAAAGTATGTCAACCACGCAGACCACGCAGACCACGCAGTGGGCAATTGGGTGCAGCCGAAAACGTGGACCGATTATCAGACTTATGAATCCCTTCGTGAACTTCGTGGTTAGTAGAGAGGCTTGTTTCAATGGATGTAAGGAAATCAAATGGCCGAGTTTGATATTGACGCGGTGATGGCAATCCTCGAACGGGAGATGCCGCGCTACCAGCAGCCGGTGGTGGATCAGATGGGCGCGGCGGCCCAGACGCCCTTCCGCGTGCTGATTGCGACGATCCTGAGCCTGCGCACCAAGGATACCGTCACGGCGGTGGCGGCTCCCCGGCTCTTCGCGGTGGCGGATACGCCCCGGGCACTGCCGGCCTTGAGCGAGGAGCAGATCGCCGAATTGATCTACCCGGTCGGGTTTTACCGCAACAAGGCGCGGACGATCCGCCAAATCTGTGAGGTGCTGCTGGAGCGGTATGACGGCGCGGTGCCCGCCGATCTAGATGCGCTGCTGGAACTGCCGGGGGTGGGGCGCAAAACGGCGAACCTGGTTATGACGATGGGCCACCATCTGCCGGGCATCTGTGTGGATACGCATGTGCATCGCATCTGCAATCGCTGGGGCTATGTGCAGACAAAAACCCCCGACGCGACGGAGTTTGCGCTGCGGGAGAAACTGCCCCAACCCTACTGGACGCCGATCAACGGCCTGCTGGTGACCCTCGGCCAGAACGTCTGCCACCCGACCTCGCCGCACTGCAGCACCTGCCCGGTCGCGGCATACTGTGCGCGGGTGGGCGTCACCCGATCACGTTGAGGACGGCGGACGGCGGACGGTGGACGACGAACGGCGGATGAACGACGAACGACGAACGACGGTGGACGAACGACGAACGATGGAAGCAGCAGTGCCACGCCATGTTACATTGAAAAACCCATGTCATCCTGACCGGAGTGAGGGATCTCGCTAAAGTGCCGTGTCGAACAACGCAGATTCGGTGAGGCGGTTGGACCACGAAAGGGTGAAAGGGCGCGAAAGGCACGAAAGCGGTTTGTTCGCGGGGTTCGCGCCGTTTCGCGGATAAAGAAGCTCGCGCAAAGGCGCAAAGGGCGCGAAGAACTGCAAATCCTCTGCGGCTTTGCGCCTTTGCGCGCGTTAATTCCACCATTGGCGGCCGGCGGACGCGCTTCTGCGCGTCCCTACGAAAAAACCTGCAACCTTTCGCGTCTTTCACACCATTTGGCGTTTTTCGTGATCCAGAGCCCATCACCCCATCACTCCGTCACTCCGTCACCGCCGCCTTCGCAACAGCGCCAGCGCCCGTTCCGGCAGATCGTATTGCCCGCCGGGGCGAAAGCTGGGGAACTGCTGCTCATCGGGGCGGCTGGTGTCGAGTAGCAGTTCCCAGGGCGCGGCCTCGGCGGGTCCGGGCAGGGTGAAGGGGGTGGCCTCCGGGGTAGCGTTGAGCAGCAGCAGCAGCATATCGTCGCTGATCGGGTTGCCCTGCGCGTCCTGCTCGCGCATGGCCGGGCCGTCCAGCAGCATACCCAGGCAGCAGGCCTCGCTCGCCTCCCAATCCCCGCCGCCAATCGCCTGCCCATCCGCCCGCCACCAGGTCAGGTCACACTCGTCGGGGTCGCCTTCGCTGCGGAAGAAGCGTGTCCGGCGCAGCGCGGGATGCTCCCGGCGCAGGCGGATTAGCCGCTGTACAAAGGCCAGCAACTCGCGCTCCGGCTCGCCCAGCTCCCAGGTGACCCAGCTAATCGCGCTATCCTGGCAGTAGGCATTGTTGTTGCCCTGTTGCGTGCGCCCGCGCTCATCGCCTGCCGGCAGCATCGGCGTGCCCTGCGCCAGCAGCAGCGTCGCCAGGAAGTTGCGCTGCTGCTGCGCCCGCAACGCATTGATCGCCGGATCATCTGTCGGTCCTTCCACGCCGCAGTTCCAGCTATGGTTGTAGTCGTCACCGTCGCGGTTATCTTCGCCATTGGCCGCGTTATGCTTCTGGTTATAGCTCACCAGATCGCGCAGCGTAAAGCCGTCGTGTGCGGTGACAAAGTTGATGCCGGCATACGGCGGGCGGCCATCGTCCGCGTAGAGGTCGGGCGATCCCGCCAGGCGGTGGGCCATCTCCGCAACCGAGGCGTGGTGCCCATTCCAGAACCGGCGCACGCCATCGCGGAACTTGCCGTTCCACTCCGCCCAGAACTGCGGGAAGTAGCCCACCTGGTAGCCTCCCGGCCCGATATCCCATGGCTCCGCGATCAGCTTGACCTGCGACAAGACCGGGTCTTGCTGCGCCAGGGTGAAGAAGCCGGCGCGCCGGTCAAACCCCACGGCGGTGCGGCCCAGCGTGACAGCCAGGTCAAAGCGGAAGCCGTCCACATGCATCTCCGTCACCCAATAGCGCAGGCTGTCCATCACCAGTTGCAGCGCGCGCGGATGCAGGACATTGAGCGTGTTGCCGGTGCCGGTGTAGTTCAGGTAGTAGCGCGGCTGATTCTCCACCAGCCAGTAGTAGAGCCGGTTGTCAATTCCGCGCAGCGAGAGCGTCGGCCCCAGGTGGTTGCCGTCGGCGGTATGGTTGTAGACCACATCCAGAATGACCTCGATCCCGGCAGCATGCAGCGCCTTGACCATTTCTTTGAACTCGCGCACCGGCCCGCCCGGCTCGCCGGCACTGCTCAGGCGCACATCGGGCGCAAAAAAGCCGAGCGTGTTGTAGCCCCAGTAGTTGACCAGCCCGCGTTGAAACAGGAAATGCTCATCGGCATGCGCATGGATCGGCAGGAGCTCCACGGCAGTGACGCCCAACTCCTGCAGATATTGGATAACCGGTGGTGAAGCCAGCCCGGCGTAGGTGCCGCGTAGCGGTTCGGGCACGGCCTCGTTGAGCAGGGTAAAGCCTTTGACATGCAACTCATAGATCAGCGAGTCGGCCATGGGAATGCGCGGCGGGCGATCAGCGCCCCAGTCGAACGCCGGATCGACCACCAGGCAGCGCGGCATGTAGGGCGCGCTGTCCCGCTCGTCCGGGATCAGATCCTCCTGCGGGTTGCCGAGGGGATAGCCAAACAGCGCATCGTTCCATTTGACCGGGCGACTGACGGCCCGCGTGTAGGGATCGACCAGCAATTTGGCCGGGTTGAAGCGCCGGCCTTCTTCCGGTGCATAGGGGCCATGGACGCGGTAGCCGTAGAGCAGTCCCGGCTGTGCGCCGGGCAGGTAGCCATGCCAGGTATCGCCGGTCTTCGCCGGCAGGGTAATCCGTTCCGCCTCGTGGGGCGCGTCGGGCGTGTCGAAGAGACATAGCTCAACGCAGGTAGCACTCTCCGAAACAAGCGCAAAATTCACCCCCACGCCATCCCAGGTCGCACCGGGCGGGTAGGGCGTGCCACGCCGGATCGTTGTCATCGTTCCTCCTCGTTGGATTATTCATGGCGGTTTATGTCGATATCTGTCAATTTGTTTCGGATCGATTCGGATGTAGGGTCGCAGCATTGCCCCCACAGTGAAATAACATTGCCGGGCCGGCATGCATGCGCGGGCACGGATCGATTCGGATGTAGGGGCGCAGCATGCTGCGTCCCTACTCATACGACCACACGGCCATACGGATGTCATCCAATCCGGGGCACGGTCTCCAGCGGGCGCGGACGGCCGCGGGTGGCGCGCACCAGATGTTCCGCCAGGAGCGGCAGCAGGTTACCCAGGTGCAGCAGCCCCTCCGCCGGCCCCGGCATGCTCAGGAGCGCCTGCAGGCGGCGGCCGGTCTGCACCGGCCGGTCAAACTCGCGGTGCCACGCGGCGCGGTAGGCTTCCGCCCAGCCGTCCGCCGTCCGCCGTCCGCGCAGGAAATCGTGGAGCAGCGGCGCGCAGATCTCCGCCGCGCGTAGCGCCATCGCCATGCCATCGCCGCAGAGCGGCGGAATCATCACGGCGGCATCCCCCAACCGCGCACACCCATCCCAGGGCACCGGCGGTACGCCCGTATCCACCGGAGCCACGGCGACCTCCGTCTCCGGCAGGGGGTAACTGCCCGCCAGTTGCGCGCCTAATGCCGGGTTCCAGTGCGCCACCGCGTCGAGCATCGCCCGGATGTTGCCCCCGACCTGCGCAAAGGCTTCCCGCCGCGCCAGCAGGCAGAGATTAAAGCGCCCCGCCTCAATCGGCGAGAGCCCGACATAGCCCCCCCGAAACAGGAAGAGATCGACCTGCGGCGGCATCTGTACCCCTTCATAGTGGCATTTGACGCCGACGTAGGTTGGTCGCGTGTCCGCTGCAACCTCAACCGATTGGGGCCGCAACCCCGGCAGCGGATGCCGCCCGCAGGCCACCACCAGCGCGCGCGCCGCCACGCTGGAGCGGCCCTGCGGCGTGCGCAGTTCAACCGTGTAGCCCGCCGCGGTTGGCTGGATGGCCGTGGCGGTGACGCCCGTCTGCACCTCGGCTCCGGCCCGCGCTGCCGCCTGTGCCAGCGCATGATCGAGGGCGAAGCGGCTGACGCCCCAGGCGCTTCCCGGCAACGCGACCGGCATACTTGTGCCGCGTGGTGCCACCAGCCGCGCTCGCTCCATCCGACTGGGACCCAGCGCGGCAACCGTGTCGTAGAGGCCCAGCGCATAGAGGCCGGCCTGCGACTCGGGCGAGAGAAACTCCCCGCAGACTTTGTGGTGCGGCAGACGGCGCCGCTCCAGCAGCAGCACCTCCCGGCCCAGACTGCCCAGCGCCGCTGCGAGGCTGCTGCCCGCCAGGCCCGCACCAATGATCACAACATCACGCATCAGGCAAACCTCCGCTCATACCGGGGCACAACGACGAGGTAGCGAAAGAAGGGCCGCCAGGCATAATGCAACTGCCCCATGCCCGGCGTAGCCCGCAGGCGCTCGAAATCGCTCCCGCGAAACCCGCGCCGCACCGACAGCGGCCCATCGTGCCGGATCATGCGGTTGCGCGAGAGCAGCCGGGTTGCGCCCCAGATAAATGCCCAGGCGAACGCATGCCGGTGCAGATCATTGACAACCAGCCCGATACGGGACGCCTGGAGCATGCTGTTAAAAACCGCAGGTAACTGCGCATCGGGGAAGTGGTGAACAAACAGCGACGCGGTGACGATATCGGCATAGTTGGCGGGCAGGTTCAGCACATCGCCCTGCTCCACCTGAACGCGCGGCTCATCCAGGTAGTAGTCGGCCGCCTCTGCGCAGGTCTCCGGGTTGATATCCATCAGCGTAATCTGCAGATCGATGCCATGCCGCTCGGCCCAGCGCAGCAGCGGCCGGTTCACATCACCCGAACCGGCCCCCACATCCAGGATGGAAAGCTCGGCCGGTTGCCCGGCCCAGCGCCAGAGCCGGTTCACCCCTTCGCGCAACGGCCAGGCACCGATCAGCAACTGGTTGATCCGGCGCAGTTGGCGCAGGGCTTCGGCCAGTTCGCTGCCGCCAATCGACAGGTCATCCATTAACTCCGGCGCTTCCGAGCGGGATGCCAGATCAGGCCAGGTGCTCAACCGCTGCTCCTTTCCGTACCGGCCGGCTCTCTACGGCCGGCGTGACGGCGGCGGGCAGGTAGTGCAGGTGGGCCATTTCGATCACCAGGCCCGGCCCAAAGGCCATCGCCACGCCCTCCAGCGGCGCATCTGCGTGACGACGGCGCAGACGCTCGCGCATGGCTTGCAGCACAAACAGGATCGTTGGCGAGGACATGTTGCCATAGTCGCGCAGCACGGCATAGCCGGCCGCGACCTGCTCCGGCGGAAGGGCGAAGATCTCCACCAGACGATCCACGATGGCCCGCCCGCCCGGATGGATCGCCCAGAACTGCAGTTGCTTGTAGTCGCCGACGAGGGAGCGGAGCGCCTGCGGCGCAACCGCACCCAGTTGATCCGGCACCTGGGGCGAGAGGCGCAGCGTAAAGCCATAGTTGCCAATTCGCCAGACCATATCATTCTCGCTGTCGGGTTTGATGCTGGTGTGAAAATCCTGTAGCACAAAGGCATCATGCTGTTCCGGCTGCGGCATCCCGACCAGGCAGGCGCCGGCGCCGTCGGCAAACAGCGAGGCCGAGATCAGATTTTCGCGCTCCTGGCCGGGTTGAATATGCAGGGAGCAGAGTTCCACGCAGACGATCAGCACGCGCGCCGACGGCCGGCCCTGCACAATGTGGTGGGCCATACGCAGCGCATTAAACGCCGCCGAGCAGCCCATAAACCCGACCAGCGTGCGCTCAACCGTGGGTCGTAGTTTCAGTTGGCGCGCAATCATCAGATCCAGGCCGGGGGCGAAGAACCCCGTACAACTGACGACAATCAGGTGCGTCACCGTGTCGGCCACGGCGGCCGGATCGTCATCCGTGGCCGCACTGTAGTCGGCCAGCGCCTGTTGTGCGGCACTGCTGCCCAGGCCAACCGACTCACGCTCGTAGATTGCCATCCGTTCAATGGTGGTATGAATTTCGTCCAGCGGACGTCCGGGTGCGAAGTTGGATTGATCAGGCGGGTAGAGGGCATCAGGGATGCAGGCATAGCGCGTTGTAATCCCGGACAAGGCATACAGCCGCCGCATCCAGCGACTCAACCCCCGCCCGGCTCCGACCGCCTCGATCATCCAGTCTGTGAGGGAGTCTTGCTGGATGCGATACTGCGGAACGGCTGTGCCCAACGCAAGTATCGCGGCACAGGACTGTTCATGGTCCATGTGAGAGACTCTCCTTTTCCAGAAACACATTCTCTAGCATTATGGGGCATATATCATAGCATACCACGATTTAGACGGTTGAAGCCACTGGAGTGTGGCAGCATGGCTGCCGCTCAGATATAGGCTTTTTGTTGTAGGGACGCGCTTCTGCACGTCCGCAGCCCGTCCGGGTGCGGGACATGGGTTCGGGAACGGCAGTCTCTGCTGGTTTCGCCAACCGCATTCCACTGCGCTCTGGCGAAAAAGTCTACCCTTGAGAGGAGCCATCCGCCGCGTGGTCTGGAGTCTGGAGTGCGGGAGCCATGCTGCCGCGTGCGCTGGAGTGTGGTCGCCATGGGATGTGACGTATGTTCTTGCAAAACGCCACGCATCTTTGGCAGAAACGGCGGCTCCAAGCCGCCGCTCCAACCCACGCGCAGCGGAGCGGCGGCTTGGAGCCGCCGAATGCAGGCAGGAGCACATCCATAGAATGCAAAACAATTCGTCAACCCGTCACCATGCTGCCGCGTGGGAACGTCGCAAGATCATGGTACACTATGGTGGCAAAGTTTGCGCGCAGGCAGGCATGCCTGCACTATGCTAAAGAGGAACTATGGACCAGGAGCTTGTTAACAACATTGATCACTATATTGCCGGGTTGATTGCCCCAGCAGACGAAGTGCTGGAAACTACGCTGCAAACCTCGGCAGATGCCGGTATGCCGCAGATTCATGTGTCGCCGGTACAGGGAAAACTGCTCCATGTGCTGGCACTGCTCAACGGTGCGCGTCGTATCCTCGAAGTTGGCACGCTGGGTGGCTACAGCGCCATCTGGATGGGGCGTGCCCTGCCCGCCGACGGACAGTTGATCACGCTGGAACATGATGCCGGCCACGCCGAGGTTGCCCGCGCCAACCTTGATCGCGCCGGACTGTCCGACCGGGTTGAGGTGCGGGTGGGTGACGCGCTGACCCTGATGCAGCAGATGATCGACGCGGGGCCGGAACCGTTTGATCTGGTTTTTGTTGACGCCGACAAAGAATCCTACCTCAACTATTTTCAGGCGGCGCTACAATTGATGCATCCAGGGTCGGTGATTGTGGCCGATAATGTCATCCGGCGGGGCACAGTGCTGAACGCCACCAGCCCGGAGCTGACGGTGCAGGCTATTCAGCAGTTTAACGCGGCACTGGCGGCCGATCCGCGCGTAACCGCCACAATTATGCAGACGGTTGGGGTGAAGGGGCTCGATGGCATGGCGATTGCCGTCGTGAACCGCTAACATGAGACGGCGCGGCTGCTCTGCGGCACGCGCCTTTTCATCAGGACTACGCAGCAGTAAGGGTGTGAGGAAACTATGTCGGGACGCTATGCGACGCTCTACCGTCAGTCGCGGGAAGCACTGGAGATCGAAGCCGAAGCCCGGTTGGGCCGCGCACTGACGCCACGCGAGCGCAACCTGTTTCGCAACTGCGGCACGTTGACCATGCTCGAGTCGCTGGGCATGAAGATCTTCTATGCCGAGAGTGCCGAGGAACTGGATGCGCAACTGGCCGGTATATCCATGGATGCCCGGTTTAACCTGGCGGTGGAGGAGCTGATCGTGCGCCTCGAGCAGGCACTGGGCCGCAAACTGACGACACTGGAGCAGCAGCAGATGCATACCCTGGGCAATATCGAAGAACTCTGGGCACTGGAGCAGCAGTTCCAGGATGCACCCCCAGCCGAACGCGAGGCAACACTGCAGACGCTGCTGGCGAGTCGACAGTGATGCCGGATAGTCCAGGTATGGCGTGCGGGAGCATAGCTCCCGCCTGCTGCTTCCTGAGGTGGAACGATTCAACCACCTTGCCTGGAATTAAACCCGAACGCCACCTGTCACATAACCTTAAAACTCAAAATTCAAAACTCGAAATTCAAAACTCATCTACCCCGGCGCTTCTACCAACCGCGCACCTGCTCCGGGACCATTCGCCAGCGTAAAGCTCACCTCCGACAGCGCCTCCAGCCGCCGCTGCACTTCGGCCCGGTCGGAACCGGCACAGATTACATGGACATTCGGCCCGGCATCAATCGTGAAGTAGGCCTCCAATCCTTCGGCGCGCCAGGTACGGACGGCCTGGATCACCGCCATGGTTCCGGCACTCCAGTAGAACGAGGGCGGGTTCTGGGTCATGCAGACCACATGCATGGAGACGGCGTCCGTCTCCATCGTCTCTCCCAGCAGGGTTAAATCGCGGCGGGCAATCGCCTCGCGGGTAGCGTTCAGGCGCTGCTCAATCCCCTCCAGGCGCACCTTGAAGTAGGGACTGGTGATTGCCAGCAGGTGATTCTCCGCACTACCGATCTTCTTGGCGCTAGTATCCACCACCGCGACAATATCGGCCAGATCCCAGTGCTTCGGCGGGGCCAGCGACTCTGCAAAGCTGCCGTTGTCATCCCCGTTGTACCACTCCACATACCCTGTCGGGATGGAACGGCCGGCCGAGCCGCTACCGCTCCGCCGGGTCAGCCGGGACAGTTCGCGCTCGTCCAGATCCAACCCGAGTGCGGCGCTCGTTGCCAGCGTCAGCGCGGCAAACGCCGCCGCGGAAGAGGCGATCCCCGCATCGGCGGGAAAGTTGTTACTCGACGTCACATGGGCGCGGGTTGTCACGCCGGCAATAGTCCGGATGCGGTCCAGATGGGCAACCACGCGTTCGCGGGCGCGGCCGCCGGCCGTCTGCGGTTCCTGCTGATAGAAGTGCAGTGTGACCAGATCCTCGTCCCAGGTAGGATCAAAGACCACGCTGGTGGTGGTCAGGCATGCGTCCAGGTTCAGCGAGATCGAGCCGTTGTAGGGCAGGATCCGGGCGGCGTCACGCATGCCCCAATACTTGATAAAGGCGATATTTGCGGGTGCGATAGCTTTTGCCATATGCTCTTTTCTACCTATCAGCTCCACGAGTTACGCGGTGGGCGTGCAAATTAGCTATGTACTTCCATGCAGGCGGTCTTCACCTGCGGCAGCATGTTACGCTTTTTATCTTGTTCACACAAAATTCACAAGGTGAATTTTGTGTGAACAAGATAGTAATCCTCCGCCCTGCCGGAGGCGACATATCCTTCCGGGTTCGGGACGGCGTAACGCGTGTCAACTCCGCTTATAATTCGGAGCCTCCTTCGTGATCTTCACATCGTGCGGATGGCTTTCGGCCAGGCTGGCCGTGGAAATGCGAATGAAGCGGGCCTCGCGGCGGAGCGCTTCGATATCGCGTGCGCCGGCATAGCCCATCCCCGACCGCAGGCCGCCAATCAGTTGGAACACCGTGTCGCTGAGGGGGCCTTTGTAGGGAACCATGCCCTCGATCCCCTCGGCCACCAGCTTGCTGCGTTCGTCCGCCTGAAAATAGCGGTCGCTGCTCCCCTGCTGCATTGCGCCAATGCTGCCCATACCCCGGTAGCTCTTGTAGGAGCGCCCCTCGTAGAGGATCGTCTCGCCGGGACTCTCCTCGGTGCCGGCAAACAGTGAGCCGATCATGACACAGTGCGCGCCGGCTGCCAGCGCCTTGGCCACATCGCCACTATACTTAATGCCGCCATCGCCGATAACCGGGACACCAAAGCGCTCGGCGGCGCGGGCACACTCCATGATTGCCGTGATTTGCGGCATCCCCGCGCCAGAGATCACCCGGGTAGTGCAGATCGATCCCGGCCCCTGCCCAACTTTTACCGCGTCCACACCCCGTTCAATCAGGGCAACCGTGGCAGCCGGGGTTGAGATATTCCCAGCAACCAGTTGAACGCCACTAAACTCTTCGCGGACACGCACAACCGCGTCAAGCACACCCTGGGAATGACCGTGTGCGGTATCCACGCAGAGTACATCAACCCCTGCTCGCACCAGCGCGGCGGCCCGCTCCAGGTAATCGCCCCCCGCGCCAATTGCCGCACCAACCTGCAGGCGGCCATGTTCGTCTTTACAGGCGTAGGGATACTCAATCTGCTTCATGATATCCTTGACCGTAATCAGCCCGCTCAGTTTGCCCCGGCTGTTGACCACCAGCAGCTTCTCAATACGATGCCGGTGCAGGATCTCCTTGGCCTGCTCCAGCGTGGTGCCCTCCGGCACCGTCACCAGGTTTTTGCTGGTCATTAGTTCATGCACCGGGCGGGAGCGGTCGGTCTCAAAGCGCAGGTCACGATTGGTGAGGATACCAACCAGGTTGCCCTCGACCGTTGTGATGGGGACGCCGCTAATGCGGTATTCGGACATCAGGTCGAGCGCGTCGCCGACGGTCTTGTCCGGCTCAAGCGTAATCGGATCGGTAATCATCCCGCTTTCCGAGCGCTTGACCTTCCGCACCATATCGGCCTGTTTCTCCATAGACATGTTTTTGTGAATAAAACCGAGACCACCTTCGCGGGCCAGCCCGATTGCCAGGCGCGTCTCAGTCACGGTGTCCATAGCAGAGCTGACAATGGGGATATTCAGGCGAATCTTGCGAGTGAGCCAGGTACTGATATTGATCTGGTTGGGGAGCACCTGTGACTCAGCCGGAATGAGCAGAACATCGTCGAACGTCAGTCCTTCGCGCGCATATTTGTCTTCCCACTGTATCGGCATGTGATATATCCTTCCGTGAAAGGTTTTTGTGCCAATGTATCGCTGGTGCCGTCCGCCGACACCGGTGTGCTGTACAAAAAAGCCCCCTGGCGTACAGGGACGCAGGGAGCGACAACAGGGATCGCAACCATATTTACTTGTCAGTGTACTGACAGGCTGTCAGTATAAGTTGCGAAGGATAGTACCTCATTGTGTGTAATCACTATACCCCGCTCACACCCTTCCGTCAACTGGTCAGGCGGCCATGTGTGGTCATAGTCAGGTATAATGTAATGTTACACAAGTTACGCGGTCGGTTCCAAACCAGGTGGTTGTCTGGACGAACGGCCCGATTCGCCTGCGGCAGGGCGGAATAGACTATCTTTGTTTCCAAAAAATTTGCAC